>DASVUF010000029.1:0-29382 GCA_036387195.1 Pyrinomonadaceae bacterium
CGCGGCTTCGGCCTTCGTCGTCCGCTGCCCGTCGCCCGCCCGTCAGCCGCCCGGCCTCAGTACTGCCAGTTGACGTTGACGGAGCCGGTGCCGCTGGCCGGGACGGTGTAGGTGTGGTTGGCGCCCGCCTCCCACGTCACCCCGCCGCCCGCGGCTATCTTGATGAACTTGAACTGGATGTTCTGGCCGGCGGGGACGCTGGCGTTGATGAACCAGTTCGGGTAGTTGGGCGTCAGCATCGGGCCGACCGCGCCGTCCCACGTCGTGGACCAGTTGCCCAGCTCGACCGTGTTCCCCGTCAGGAAGATGAAGTCTCCGACCTGCGTCGGGCTGGCGCCGTAGACGGTGAAGGTCACGGGGATGAGCTTCGCCGTCAGCACTGTGAACTGGATGCCGTTCGAGACCTGGCTGGACGAGTTCGTCACCGTCACCTGGTAGCTGCCGTTGGTCACGGCCGGGACGGTGGCCACAATCTTGTTGGCCGACCACGAGTTGACGGTCGCCGTCGTCGTCCCGAACTTCACGGTCCCCTGCGTCGTCCCGAAGTTCTTGCCGCCGATGGTGACCTTGACGCCGGGCTGCGCCGAGACGGGGCCGACGGAGCCGACCTGCGGGAAGCCGCCCGTCTCGGTCGCCTGCCAGACGGCGACGCTGTTCGCCGGGAGCGAGAAGGCCGCCACCGGGTTGTTGCCGCCCGTCCCCGACGTGACGTTAATGTTGACGCCCGAGAGCAGCCCCGTCAAATAGTCGTTGTACGTGCCGGCGGGCAGGGCGGTGTTGAGCCCCGTGACGTTCGCCGCGCTCGCGCCCTTGTTGATGGCGACGAGGACGACGTTGCCGTAGAACTTCCGCTCGTAGACGTAGACGTCGTTGCTGACCCAGCGTTGCAGGTGCGTCCCGTAGGGGACGGCCGTGTTGTTGCGCCTCAGGGTCGAGAGGCGGTTCGTCAGCGTGTAGGCCGTCGTCGTGGTGTTGAAGGAGTTCATCATCGGGCGGTTGTAGGGGTCGCCGCCGCCCGCCGTGTTGTCCACGAGGTACTGCTCGGTGCCGTAGTAGATGCAGGGGACGCCGCGCTGCGTGAGGATGAAGGCGAGCGCCTGGTGGAGCCGCGCCTGGCTGCTGTTGACGGTGGGGAAGCGCGTCATGTCGTGGTTGTCTATGAAGGTGACGAGGTCTTCGTCCCAGGTGAAGTTGCTCCCCTCCTGCACGAGCACGTTCTCGATTTCCGAGAAGTTGGCGTTAGAGCCGAAGACGTTCCGGACGGCCGTGTTGAGCGGGAAGTCGAGCATCGAGATGCCGCTCTTGTTGGCGTACTTGTAGGAGTCGCGGTAGAGCGGGTCGGCGGTCGAGGTCTGGTACCACTCGCCGAAGAGGAAGCTGTCCTTGTAGGTGTAGATGGAGTTGGCGAGGCTGTACTGCCAGCCCCAGGTGATGTGCTTGATGGCGTCTATGCGGAAGCCGTCCACGCCGTGGTCCTGAAAGAGCTTGGCCGACGCCTTCATGTAGGCGTCGACGGTGGCGTGCTCCTGGTTGAGGTCGGCGAGGTTGAAGAGGGTGTAGTACTGCACCTGGTAGCGGTCGTCCCAGTTCTGGATGTTGCCGTTGTGGTGGAAGTAGCCGTTGGTGTCGTTGGTGTAGTTGCCGACGAACGTCCCGTTGTCGTAGAAGGCGCCGAACTCGCCCGCGTTGTCCTGCGTCGTGTGGTTGGGCGCGAAGTCCACGACGACCTTGATGCCGTTCTGGTGCGCGGCCGTGACGAGGTTGTCGAAGGCCGTCCAGGCGTTGGTCGAGTCGCCCGAGTGCTCCTCTATCTTCTTGAAGTCGCGCCCCTGATAGCCGTGATAAGAGGCCGTCGGGTTGCCGTTGCCGTCGGGGATGTTGGTGTTGAGGTTGTCCACGGGCGGCGAAATCCAGATTGCCGTGACGCCGAGGCCGGCCAGGTAGGACATCTTCTGCTGGATGCCCTGAAGGTCGCCGCCCCAGTAGGCGCGCCAGTTCGTCTTTGTGGAGTCGTAGAGGCCGGAGGACTGCGCGGGGTTGTTGTTGGCGGTCGAGCCGTCGAAGAAGCGGTCGGTGATTATCTGGTAGATGACCTCGCGCTTGAAGTCTGCGCCGCGCGCCGCGGCGGGCGCGAAGGCGAGGAGCAGGGCGAGGGTCAGGCAGCCGGCGGCGGCCTTTCTCAAGGACAGTCTGGACATGGCGGGACGAACCTCCTTGGATTAAAAAAAAAGGGCGAAGCAGAGCCGTGCTCTGGCGACGGCGCGGCGAGGTTACGGGACGCGAAAACTCCCACGGGGCGGACGGGTGAAGCTTCGTTCGGACGCGGGAGTATAGCGCGGGGCGCCTGTAAAGGGAAAGGTTGAAGGCGACGCCCGACAACTTCCCTCTCCGGCGATTCGTCCGCCGCCTTCGGCGGCCGCGGCGCGGGTCGCGGCGCGTCGGACTTGAAGGCCGGCCGGCCGGCTTTGGCCGTAAATGCTTCAGGCGGAATAGCCGCGGACGGCCTCTCGGCTATTCCGCGCCGGCTCGCGGCAGTTCCGACTTATCTTTCGGGAGCTTCGGCCCACCTTTTAAGAGTTCCGGCCTGCCTTTTAATAGCTTCAGCTTGCCCTTTAATAGCTTCGGCCTGTCTTTTAAGAGTTCCGGCTTGCCTTTTAATAGCTTCGGCTTGCCTTTTAATAGCTTCGGCCTGCCCTCTGGGAGTTCCGGCTTGCCCTTTGAGAGATTCTGCTTACCTTTTGCAAGTTTCGGTTCGCCTCCGAGCTAATCGGACGTGCCCCTGAATAGCCGCGGCCTTCGTCCCGGCTTCTCCGGCCTCGGCCCTGGTCGGTCGCGCTTCGTCCGTCGTCGCCTGACCTTGAGCTTTCGTTGCCTGACCTTGAGCTTTCGTCGCTTGACCTTGAACTTTGGTCGCCGGAGCTTGAGTTTTCGTCGCCGGAGCTTGAGCTTCGGCCACTTGAGCTTGAGCTTTGGTCGCCTGAGCTTCGGCCTTAGCGACTCCGGCCTGAGGTTCGGTTATCCCGGTTCGGGCGACAATAGAGTTTGACCCGCCGGGCGGAACGATTCAACCAAGGAAGGCGAAATAGACCGCGCCCACGACGAGCGCGTACGAAACCACGTAGTTCCACTTCAAAGGCTCCTGAAAGACGACGAAGGCGAAGGCCGTGAAGACCACGAGCGTGATGCACTCCTGCATAATCTTCAGTTGCGTCAGCGTGAAACGCCCGTAGCCCGCGCGGTTGGCCGGCACCTGGAAGACGTACTCGAAGAAGGCCAGTCCCCAACTGAGAAGGATGGCTATGATTAAAGGTCGGCTCTTATCTTTCAGGTGCCAGTACCACGCCGCCGTCATGAAAATGTTTGAGACGATTAGCAGGCCGACTGTCTTCATCGAGACGATTCCTCGTTCCGTAACGTGCGCCCCTCGCGGAGCCGATACTATGCCCGCCCCGGCGCTCGCCCCAAACCGGGGGCGGGGGCGGGCCGCCGGGCGGGCCGACTATATTGTCGCCCCCAGTCGAGAGAAACCCACCCGTTAGACAAAGCCGGGGACGGGGCGGGGGGCGGGAGGGCGGCCGGCGGAAAAGACGGGCGGCGCGCCACCTTACAAAGGCCGGCGCGCCGCCCGTCTTTAACCTGCTGAGTGTCGGCCGGGGTTCCGCCGACCGCCGACCGCTACTGCGCCGGGCGCTTGTACTTGTCAATAAGCTGCTGCATGCCGTCGGTCGAGTTCTTGTGGCGGAACTTGTAGTAGCGCTCCAGGTCCTGCTTGAGCGCGGCGTTGACCGGCTGGTACTGCGCGTTGCCCTCGGTGACGGCGACGGCGCGGGCGTAGGAGTCAATGACCTTGTCGAGCTGCTCCTCGACGCGCTTCATGGCCGTCGCCTTCTCGGCGGTCGAGGTGACCTGGTACTCCTTGGCGCGCATCTCGTACTCGTCGTTGTGCATCTCGCTGAGGAGGAGGTAGACGCCCGGGTCGGTCGAGTTGTTCGCGGCGGCCTTCTCCAGCAGCCCGAGCGACGCAGTCTTCTCGCCGGCCTTGTAGGCGAGGATGCCCGTCTCGCGGTAGAGCGTGGCGAGCGAAGTCTTTTTGAACTCGCCCCAGCGCGCGGCGTCCCAGCCCTCGGGCATCTTGTCGGCCTCGACCAGCTCGATGGCCTTCGCGCCGTACTGCCGCCCCTGCGCGATGAAGGCGTTGTTGCCCTTGATGGCCTGCGCCGAGGCCATGATGGTCAGGTTCTGCATCGTCTGCACGTCGTCCGGGTGCTGCGCCAGCCAGCCCGAGCCGAGCTTCATCGCCTCCTGAACCTGCCCGGTGTTGATGTAGGCGTCGAGCAGCGTCGCGTTGACGAGCCGCGCCTCCTCGGGGAGGTTGAAGATGTCCTGATAGACCTGCGCGAACGAGAGCGCCTGCTGCTGGTCGGTCAGGGCCGAGACCTGCGCCGCGAGCGACTCGGCTATCTGCTTGCGCAGAGTGCTCTGCGGGTACTTCTTGACGAAGGCGGCGGCGGCCTGGAGCTTGGCCTCAAGGTTCTTGCCCTTCTCGACCTTCTGCGCGGCGTCGCGCTCGCCGCCCGAGACTTTGGCCTCACCCTGCGCGGCCGCCCCGCGCGCCGCCGCGCCGAGCCCGAGCGCGCAGACGAGCGCGCACGCCGAAAGAATCCTGAACTTCATCTCCTCGCTCCCCTTCCCTGCTTTTTTGATGGATGGCCGACTTTTGCCGCCAGCTTACACCAGAACGAAATATTGATGAAGCCGCCGCGGCAAAGGATGCAAGCGACCCGCCCGTTTTCGGGCCCGGCTTGTCGGGCGCGGCCCGCGCCGCCGCGCGCCGCCGGGGCTCGACGCCTCCGGACACGTTGGGTGGGCGGCCCGCGGCCGACGGCCGCGCGCCCTGACGGGCCGGGCGCCCCGGCGTCAGGCGCGGCCGGCGACTTCGCCCGTCTGCGTGTTGACGCGGACGCGCTCGCCCTCTTTGATGAAGAGCGGGACGCGCACCTGTAGGCCGGTCTGGAGGGTCGCGGGCTTGAGGTCGCGCCCCGCCGCCGTGTCGCCTTTGACGGCCGGCTCGGTCTCGGCCACGGTCAGCTCGACGAACTGCGGCAGCTCCAGCGCCACGGCCTCGCCGTTGTACTTCAAAACCTGTACGACCAGCCCGTCGGTCAGGTAGCCGCGGTCTTCGCCGACCTGCTCGGCGGGGAGCTGGAACTGCTCGTACGTCTCCTCGTCCATGAAGTGGAAGCCGTCCGAGTCGGCGTACATGAAGGAGGCGGCGGCGTAGGCCACGTCCGGCTCCTCGAACTTCTCGCCCGTCTTGAAGCTCTTCTCAAGCACCGCGCCCGTCAGCAGGTGGCGCAGCCGCGTCCGCACCATCGTCGAGGCTCCGCGCGCCGACGGCGACGCGAACGTCACGTCCACGACGGCGAAGGGCTCGCCGTCAACCTTAATCATCATCCGCCGCTTCAACTCGTTGGCGCCAATCAGAGCCACCGCAAACCCTCCTCCGCTTCCCTCTCGGTCTTCACCCAAAACCCCTCGGGCGCGCGGCGCGCAGCAGGTGTCAGAACTTTCCTGCGCCGGCCGGCCGCGCGCGCGCCGAAAGCCGCGTTTTCCGGCGCGCCCCGCGTGGAACGCGCGTTGCCCCCTCGGGCTCGGGGCGCGCACGCGCCCGCGCACATCACAGACGTAAGCAGGAAGGCTACCATGGGAAACAGAATCTTCGCACTTGGACTCGCGCTCCTCCTCACACTCTCACACGCCGCGCACGCCTCTGCGGCGACGCCGCGGGCGGCGGACGACTGGTCGGCCGTGCAGGCGCTCACGCCGGGCGAGAAGATAGTCGTCCGCACGAAGGACGGCGACCGCCTGACGGGGCGCTTCGACTCGGCGACAGACCTGCTCATCAACTTCACGGACGGGCGGAAAAAGATTTCGCTGACGCGCGAGAGCCTGCGGCGCGTGCAGCTCGACCGCGGCAATTCGCGGCTGAGCGGGATGCTCGTCGGCGCGGCCATCGGCGGCGGCGGCGGCGCGGCGGTCGGCGGCTGGGTCTACTCGCAGGGCGACTTCATCGGCTCCGTCGTCCCCGCCGGCGCGCTCCTCGGCGCGGGCATCGGCGCGGCCATCGGCGCCGCCACCGGCAAGGGCAGAAAGAACGTGACCGTCTACGAAGCGCCCTGACGGAAGGCCGAAGGCCGAGAGATGAAGGATGAAAGATGAAGACGCAAGACTGAAGGGTGAAAGACGAGGGATGAAGGATGAAGACTGAGGGGCGAAGGATGAAGGCGACGCTGTTCCAGCCGCCCCTTCATCCTTCATCCTTCACTCTTCATCCTTCCGCCGCGGGTCTTCGGCCTTGAGCCTTCACCTTCATCCTTCCGCGGCGGGGCGGACGGTGATGACGACGGACTTGGAGGCGGGCGTGTTGCTCTTGTCGGCGACGCTTCGGACGGGGACGAGGACGTTCGTCTCGGGGAAGTAGGTGGCGGCGCAGCCGCGCGGGACGGGGTAGGGCACGACGAGGAAGCGCCGCGCCGCGCGCTCCTCGCCCTCGAAGTGGCTGAAGAGGTCTACGACCTGCCCGGCCGTGAGCCCGCGCTCCTCCACGTCTTCGGGGTTGAGGAAGACCACGCGCCGCTCGCCCGAGACGCCGCGGTAGCGGTCGTCCAGCCCGTAGATGGTCGTGTTGAACTGGTCGTGGCTCCGCACGGTCATCATCAAAAGCTGACCCGGCGCGAGTTCGATGCGCGGCAGCCCGTGGACGGTGAAGTTGGCGCGCCCCGTCGAAGTCTGGAACACGCCCTCGCGCGCCAGGTTCGGCAGGTAGAAGCCGCCGGGCTCGCGCACGCGCCGGTTGTAGTCCTCGAAGCCGGGGATGACCCGCGCGGTTAAATCCCGCACGCGGTCGTAGTCCTCGACCAGCCGCCCCCACTCGACGCGACTGCGCGCGCCCAGCGTCGCGCCCGCCAGCCGCGCGACAATCGCCGGCTCGCTCAAAAGGTGCTCGGAGGCGGGCTCCAGACTCCCGCGCGACGCGTGGACGACGCCCATCGAGTTCTCGACGCTGACGAACTGCTCGCCCGACGCCTGCGCGTCGCGCTCGGTGCGGCCGAGGCAGGGCAGGATGAGCGCCTGCTCGCCCGTGACGAGGTGCGAGCGGTTGAGCTTGGTCGAGACGTGCGCGGTCAGGCGGCAGGCGGCCAGCGCGCGCGCGGTGAACTCCGTGTCGGGCGTGGCCGAGAGGAAGTTGCCGCCGAGCGCGAAGAAGACCTTCACCTTGCGCTCGTACATCGCCTTGATGGACTCGACGGTGTCGAGGCCGTGGCGGCGCGGCGGCTCGAAGTCGAACTCGCGCGCGAGCGCGTCGAGGAAGCTGTCGGCCGGCCGCTCCCAGATGCCCATCGTGCGGTCGCCCTGCACGTTCGAGTGGCCGCGCACGGGGCACGCGCCCGCGCCGGGGCGGCCGAGGTTGCCGCGCAGCAGAAGGAGGTTGACTATCTCCTGAATGTTGGCGACCGCGTTCTTGTGCTGCGTCAGCCCCATCGCCCAGCAGACGATGGTGCGCTCCGACGCGACGTAGACGCGCGCCGCCTCGCGCATCTGCTCGCGCGAGACGCCGCTCTGCTCGACCAGCTCGTCCCAGCTCACCTCGCCCAGGGCGCGCGCGAACTCGTCGAAGCCGTGCGTCTTCTCCTCGACGAACCTGCGGTCGAGCACTTCGCCCGGCCTGCGCCGCTCCTCCTCCAGCACCTCCTTCATCAAACCCTTCAGCAGCGCCACGTCGCCGTTGACGCGCACCTGCAGGAAGAGGTCTGACAGCTCGGTCCCGCCGCCGAGCAGGTCGCCCGGGTGCTGCGGGTGCTTGAAGCGCGCGAGCCCAGCCTCGGGCAGCGGGTTGACGTGGACGATCTTGCAGCCGCGGAGCTTCGCCTCGCGCAGCGTCGTGAGCATGCGCGGGTGGTTCGTCCCGGGGTTCTGGCCGATGACGAAGACGCAGTCCGCCTTCCGAAAGTCGTCGAGCGTGACCGTGCCCTTGCCGACGCCGATAGTCTCGGTCAGCGCGCGCCCCGAAGACTCGTGGCACATGTTCGAGCAGTCGGGCAGGTTGTTGGTGCCGAACTGGCGCACGAAGAGCTGGTAGAGGAAGGCCGCCTCGTTCGACGTGCGCCCGGAGGTGTAGAAGGCCGCCTCGTCGGGCGACGCCAGCGCGTTCAGCTCGCCGGCGACGAGTTCGAAAGCCTCGTCCCAACTGACGGGCTCGTAGTGCGTCGCGCCGGGGCGCAGCACGACCGGGTGCGTGACGCGCCCCTGCTTGCCGAGCCAGTGGTCGGACTGCCGCGAGAGGTCCGCGACGCTCCACTCGCGGAAGAAGTCGGGCGTGACGCGGCGCGTCGTCGCCTCCTCGGCGACGGCCTTCGCGCCGTTCTCGCAGAACTCGGCGCGCGAGCGGCGGCCGTCCGGGTCGGGCCACGCGCAGCCGGGGCAGTCGAACCCGTGCTTCTGGTTGACCTTCAAAAGCGTCCGCACGCCGCGCAGCACACCGGCCTCGGCCACGATGTGCTTCGTCGCAGACCACACGGCCGCGAGCCCGCCCGAGACGCCCTGCGCGCCCTCGAAGCCTCCGCCGGTGAACTCCTCGGGCGGCTGCGCGCGCACGCGCGAGGGGCGCGGCCCGGCGGCCTCGGCCCCGGCCGGCGCCGGGGGGCGCGGCGCGTCGTCGCCGGCGCGCGAAGGCTCCTCCGCTTCGAGGCGCGAGTGGTAGTGCGACGCCTGCGTCGCCGAAGTCCCCTCGGCCGCCTCGGCGCGCGCGGCCGCGTCGTCTCGTGTCGTCTCTCTAGTCTCGGCCATGGTCTTTGCTCCGGTCGTGCAAGTTTACTACAGGGGCGCGGGCCGGGCTCACTGGCGCCGCGATTGAATGGTGGAGCGCGTCAAGGTTTATACACGTACGGTAATAGTTCAAGGGCGGCGCTTAAACGACATCAGGAGGAGGACACAATGAACGCTTTTCAACTGCTGAAAGAAGACCACCAGAAAGTCTCGGGGCTGTTCCAGCAGCTAGAGCCGACGACCGAGCGCGCGGAGAAGACGCGCACCGAGCTGTTCGGCAAGCTACAGCAGGAGCTGGACATCCACGCGCGCATCGAGGAGGCGGTCTTCTACCCGGCCATCAAGCAGGCGGCCGAGACGCGCGAGATAGTGCTCGAAGGCTTCGAGGAGCACCACGTCGTCAAGATGCTCCTCAAGGAGCTTGAGGCGACGCCCGTGGACACCGAGCAGTGGACGGCCAAGCTCAAGGTGCTGAAGGAGAACGTCGAGCACCACGTCGAGGAGGAGGAGCAGGAGATGTTCCAGAAGGCGCGCCAGGTCTTGAGCGAGGACGACATTGACCGGCTCGGCGCGCAGATGGAAGAGATGAGGAAGCAGCTTCAGCAGCAGGCCCGGACGGCCGGCGCTTAGGCCGCGGAAGAATCACCCGCGAAGGCGCGCGCGGGCGGGGTCGGAGTCTCGAATCGGGGACTCCGACCCCGCCCGCGCGCGTTCCGGCCCGCGCTTAACGCCCGGCCGGCTCGCGCCGCAGCAGCCGCTCCGCCTTGAGTATCAGCGCGCAGGAGATGGCCTGCGTAATCTCGGCGTCCATCACCATCCGCACGGCCTCGTCGAGCGTGACGGTGACGGGCGTCAGGCTCTCCGTGCTCTCGGTCTGGGGCTCGCCGAAGCGCAGGCCGCGCGCGAGGAAGATGCGCGCGGGCGCCGAGACCTGCGAGGTGACGGCGTCAACCAGCCCGAGGTCGGTCATCTCGTCGGCCTCGATGCCCAGCTCCTCCTTCAGCTCGCGCCGCGCGGCCTGCTCCGCCTCCTCGCCCTCCTCCGACCCGCCCTGCACCACCTCGACCGACTCCTTGCCGACCGCGTAGCGGAACGTCCTGACGAGGCGCGCGCGGCCGTCGGCGTCCACCGCGAGCACGGCCACGCCCGGCTTCATCCTCATCGTCGCGCGCCGCCCCGGACTGCCGTCCGGCTTCGACACCTCGTCCACCCATACCTCCGCGAACTCGTCCGCGTACACGCGCTCGGAAGACTTGATAGTCCAACCCCCATGCTTTCGCTCCATGAACCCTCCCTGAAAAGTGGACGGCCGACGGCGGACGGCCGTCTACGCCCGGCGGACGTTGACGCTGACGTTGACGGCCCGGCCGGCGAAAGTTTTCTACCGACTACTGACTGCCGCCCTGCCCTCCGCCGTCCCCCATCTGTCGTCCGCCTCCTTGAGCGCGAGGGCGGCGGTCGCGCCCCACACGAGGTGGGCGGCTATCATCAGCGCGTTGCGGCGCGCGGGGTGCTCGGTCGCCGGCGAGATGATGCCGGCCGCGGGCAGCCAGCCGAGGTAGCTGCCCGCCCACACCGCCACGCCGAAGCCCGCGCCCGCGAGCAGGGGGCGCGAGTCCGCCCGCCCGCCCGACGTGAGCGCGCCGTAGAGCGCGCCGCACGCCGCGCCGTAGGCGAAGTGCGACGCCCACGTCGCGGCCGCGCGCTCCTCGTCGTCCAGATGCTCGTTGACGCCGGCCTTCTCCGCCATGCCCTCGGTCACCTGCCGCGGCGGCAGCGGGTACTGCTCGTCGCCCGGCAACTGCTCGTGCATCAGCTTCATCGCCAAGGTCATCGGCGCGGTCGCGGCCAACCCGGCCAGCGCGCCCAAAAGGATTCTGCTCATAGACCCCTCCGCCCGGCGGAAGCCTTCGGCCCCCGCGGCTCCAAGACTCTCAAAAGGATTTCGGACGCGGCCATCATACAGCTTCGGCGGCCGCCCCGCCCGTACGTTTGCCGACGCCGCGGCCGCGCGGCTAAACTCTGCGCCGATGAACACGCGGACGGCGAAGCGCGCGGCGCTCTGGGACGTTGACGGCACGCTGATAGACTCGCGCGAATACCACTGGCTCTCCTGGCGGGGCGCGCTCGCGGCCGAGCGGTTCGAGATTACGCGGCGGCAGTTCGAGGAGACTTTCGGGCGGCGCAACGAGGAGATTCTGCGCGGCTACTTCCCCGACTACGCCGACGAGGAGGTCGCGCGCGTCGGGCTGGCGAAGGAGGTGGCCTACCGCGACCTCGTCCGCCGCGGCGGGCTCGACCTGCTGCCGGGCGTGCGCGCCTGGCTGGACAGGCTGAAGGCGGCGGGCTGGCTCCAGGCGCTCGCCTCGTCCGCGCCGCGCGAGAACCTCGACGCCATCGTCGCGGCGTGCGGGCTCGGCGGCTACTTCTCGGCCGTCGCCTCGGCCGAGGACGTGACCGAGGGCAAGCCCGACCCGCAGGTCTTCCTCGCCGCCGCGTCGAAGCTCGGCGTCGAGCCCGGCTCCTGCGTCGTCGTCGAGGACGCGCCCGCCGGCGCGGAGGCCGCGCGCCGCGCCGGCATGCGCTGCGTCGGCGTCCTCTCCTCCCACCACGAACTGCGCGCCGACGTCGTCGTCCGCACACTCGAAGAACTCCCGCCGACGGCCTTCGACGACCTGCTTTCGGAAAGGTGAAGGCGGAAGGGCGAGGGGGCGTCCGAACGGCCTTCGCCGCGCCCTCCGCCCAACGAACGCTCCGCGACTGAGAGGCTGAACATGAGACTGAAGACTTCACTCCTGCCCGCGCTGCTCCTGCTTGCTCTCGCCGCCTGCGCGGGGCCGGCCGCCGCGCAGGCGGCCGGCGCGCGGGCGCGCGCCGCGTCGCCGGCCGACCTGTCCTCTTACTTCAAGGGCTACCCGGGCGCGGCCTTCGTCCTCTACGACCTGAAGCGCGGCCGCTACCTGCGCCACGACGCGGCGCGCTGCCGCGAGCGCTTCTCGCCCTTCTCGACCTTCAAGATACCGAACTCGGTCATCGGCCTCGACTCGGGCGTCATCGCCGACGCCGACTTCCTCATCAGGTGGGACGAAAAGAAGCACCCCGCCTTCGACCGCGACACGCTCCCCTTCAGGGATTGGTGGCAGGACCAGACCCTGCGCACCGCGCTCCGGCGCTCGGTCGTCTGGTACTACCGCGAGCTGGCGCTGCGCGTGGGCGAGCGGCGGATGAGGGACTACGTCCGCCGGCTCCGCTACGGGAACGCCGACGCGACGGGACCGCTCGACGGCTTCTGGCTCGGCAGCACGCTCAAGATTTCACCCGACGAGCAGGTCGAGTTCCTGCGCCGCTTCTACAGGGAGGAGCTGCCCGTCTCGAAGCGCTCGGTCAGAATCGTCAAAGAGATTCTCACGCTCGAAGAGACGCCCGACTACAGGCTGAGCGGCAAGACCGGCGGCGGCCCGCTCGGCCCGGGTCGCTTCATCGGCTGGTTCGTCGGCTACGTCGAGACGAAGGGCGACGCGTACCTCTTCGCCACCAAGATAGAGGGCCCCGACTACCTCTCCATCCGCGACGAGCGCATCGCCGTCACCAGGCGCGTCCTCGCCGGCCTCGGCTACATCAAAGGCTGAAGGCCGTAGGCCGGCGCATGACTCAGAGGCCGGCGCACGACTCAGAGGATAAAGGCCGGCCGCCCGTCCGCCCGTTAGAAGCCCCCGCGCGCCGCGCGACGGACGCGCCGGCCGGGCGCGGCCTCTGTTTTTACTTTCGCCCGCCTTTTGGTAGATTCTTCCCTGAACTTCTAACCCGCATAATTTGAGGAGCGCGGCCGTCATGAGCCTGATTGATTCCGTCCACGCGCGCGAGATTCTGGACTCGCGCGGCAACCCGACCGTCGAGGCCGAGGTCTACCTTGCGTCAGGCGAGGTCGGCCGCGCCGCCGTCCCCTCGGGCGCCTCCACGGGCGAGCACGAGGCGGTCGAGCTGCGCGACGGCGACAAGCGCCGCTACCTCGGCAAGGGCGTCACGCGCGCCGTCGAGAACGTCAACGGCCGCATCGCGAGCGAGGTCGAAGGGCTCGACGCACTCGACCAGGCCGAGGTGGACGCGACCCTGCTCGCGCTCGACGGCACGAAGAACAAGTCGAAGCTCGGCGCCAACGCCATGCTCGCCGTCTCGCTCGCCACGGCGCGCGCGGCGGCCGCGCACCTCGAACTGCCGCTCTACCGCTACCTCGGCGGCGTGAACGCGCGGACGTTGCCCGTGCCGATGATGAACATCCTCAACGGCGGCGCGCACGCCGACAACAACGTGGACTTTCAGGAGTTCATGGTCATGCCCGTCGCCGCCCGGAGCTTCGCCGAGGCGCTGCGCACGGGCGCCGAGATTTTCCACTCGCTGAAGGCCGTCCTGAAGAAGCGCGGCTACTCGACCGGCGTCGGCGACGAGGGCGGCTTCGCGCCCAACCTCCGCTCGAACGAGGAGGCGGTCGAGACGATTCTCGAAGCCGTCACGCAGGCCGGCTACAACGCGGGCGTCAACGTCATGCTCGCCCTGGACCCCGCGGCCAGCGAGTTCTACGACGGCAGGGCTTACGTCTTCAAGAAGTCCGACGGCCGCCGCCTGTCGAGCGAGGAGATGGTCGCCTACTGGAAGGGCTGGTCGGAGCAGTACCCCATCATCTCCATCGAGGACGGGATGGCCGAGAACGACTGGCAGGGCTGGAAGCTGATGACCGACGAGATGGGCGCGCGCGTCCAGCTCGTCGGCGACGACCTCTTCGTCACCAACACCGAGTTCCTGCGCCGCGGCATCGAGCTGGGCGTCGCCAACTCGATTCTCATCAAGGTCAACCAGATAGGCACGCTCACCGAGACGCTGGACGCGATAGAGCTGGCGCGCACGCACCGACGCACCGCCGTCATCTCGCACCGCTCGGGCGAGACCGAGGACACCTTCATCGCCGACCTCGCCGTCGCCACCAACGCCGGCCAGATCAAGACCGGCTCGCTGTCGCGCACCGACCGCATCGCCAAGTACAACCAACTGCTCCGCATC
This sequence comes from Pyrinomonadaceae bacterium, assembly GCA_036387195.1. Classification (GTDB taxonomy): domain Bacteria; phylum Acidobacteriota; class Blastocatellia; order Pyrinomonadales; family Pyrinomonadaceae; genus QHXN01. The sequence goes on from DASVUF010000029.1 coordinate 13,882, forward strand.
GAGGAAGACCTCCGCGACGCCGCGCGCTTCCCCGGCCTGTCCGCCTTCTACCAGCTCGAACGCCCCGGCCTCGTCGGCCCCGCGGCCAAACCCGCCGGCGCGAAGAGGGCCGCGAAGAAGTCGGCCGGGAAGGCGGGCGCGGCGCGCGGCTAGGCGGCCCGGCCGGCGCGCGGCCGCCGGGGACGCGCGGCGGCCGCGCGGAAGTTTTCGACAAGGGAGGCAAAGGGTTTTGCTCAAACAGAAAGGGCCGCTCGCGCTCATCATCCTCGACGGCTTCGGCCACAGCGACGCGCGCGAGGGCAACGCCGTCGCGCTCGCCGACATGCCCTTCTACGACGAGATTCGCGAGAAGTACCCGCGCACGCTCATCGAAGCCTCGGGCACCTGCGTCGGCCTGCCCGGCGACATCATGGGCAACTCCGAGGTCGGCCACCTCAACATGGGCGCCGGCCGCGTCATCATGACCGACATCCGGCGCATAGACTACGCGGTCGAGACGGGCGAGTTCTTCCGCAACGAGGCCTTCACCGGCGCGATGGACAACGCGAAGTCGCGCGGCGGCGCGCTCCACCTGATGGGGCTGCTCTCCGACGGGCTCGTCCACTCGTCGCAGGAGCACCTCTACGCGCTGCTCCGCATGGCGCGCGAGCGCGGGCTCCGGAAGGCTTACGTCCACTGCTTCCTCGACGGCCGCGACACGCCGCCCTCCTCCGCCCACTCGTACCTCAAAGCCTTGCAGGACAAGATAGCCGAAATCGGCTTCGGCGAAATCGCCACCGTCTGCGGGCGCTACTACGCGATGGACAGGGACAACCGCTGGGAGAGGACCGAGCGCGCGTACCGCTGTCTCGTCCGCGCCGAGGGCGAGACGTCTCCCGACCCCCTGGCGGCCGTCCGCCGCTCCTACGAGCGCGGCCTCACCGACGAGTTCGTCGAGCCCGTCGTCATCACGCGCGCCGGCGGCTCGCCCGTCGCGACCATCGGGGACGGCGACGCGGTCGTCTTCTTCAACTTCCGCGCCGACCGCGCGCGCCAGCTCACGCGCGCCCTCGCCGTGGACGACTTCGACGGCTTCCCCGTCCCCGACCGGCCGAAGGTGGACTACGTCTGCTTCACGCTCTACGACCAGACGTTCGGCCTGCCCGTCGCCTTCCCGCAGCTCCGCCACAAGAACATCCTCGCGGAAGTCTTCGCCGCCGTCGGCGTACGTAACTACCGCCTCGCCGAGACCGAGAAGTACGCCCACGTCACGTACTTCTTCAACGGCGGCGCCGAGCGCGAGTTCCCCTCCGAGCGCCGCCTGCTCGTGCCCTCGCCCAGGGTCGCGACCTACGACCTCATGCCCGAGATGGCGGCCTTCAAGGTCACCGACAAAATCCTCCGCGGCATAGACGAGGGCGAGACGGACGTCTTCATCGTCAACTTCGCCAACCCCGACATGGTCGGCCACACCGGCAACCTGCCGAAGACCATCGAGGCCGTCCAGTACGTGGACACCTGCCTCGGCTGGATAACCAAGGCGCTGCGCACGGCCCGCGGGCGCTGCATCATCACCGCCGACCACGGCAACTGCGAGCAGATGATTGACCCCTCAACGGGTCAGCCGCACACCGCGCACACCACCAACCCCGTCCCTTTCCACCTGGTTGACCCCGACTCGCTCGGCGTCAAACTCCGCGCCGACGGAGCGCTCGAAGACGTGGCCCCCACGATTCTCGGCCTGCTCGGCCTCGACAAGCCCGCCGACATGACCGGCCGCGACCTGCGCGAAACGTCTTGACCGGCTCCCGCGTTCTACAACTGTGATGAACTTCGAGCCGCGCAACATTCTGGTCATAGACTTCGGGCAGTTGGGGGACGTGATTTTGAGTCTGCCGGCGCTCGGGGCCGTGCGGCGGCGGTTCCCCGGGGCGCGCGTGACGGTGGCGGTCGGGGGCGCGGCCGCGGCCGTGGTCGAGATGGCCGGCGTCGCCGACGAGACGATAGCCGTTGACCGCGTGGCGCTGCGCGACGGGCCGAAGCACCTCTCGGTGTGGCAGATAGGGAAGCTCGTGATGGAGGTGCGGCGGCGTAAGTTCGACTTCGTCATAGACCTGCACAGCCTCTCGGAGACCAACCTGCTCGGCTACCTCTCGGGCGCGGGGCGCAGGCTCTACGCGCGGCGGCCGGGGCGCTCGCTCGACTACCTCGCCAACTTCACCCCCGCCCCGCCCGCCGAAGACCGCTCGAAGCACGCGATTGACCGCTACCTCGACGTCGTCTCGCCGCTCGGCGTCGGCGAGGTGTCGCGCACGCCGCGCCTCGCCGTCGGCGAGGAGGACGGCCGCGCCGTCGAGGAGATGCTGCGCAAGGCCGCGGCGGGCGGGCGCGCGCGCGGCCGGAAGGACGCCGCCGCCGTCGAAGGGCCGCTCGTCGGCATCTTCCCCGGCGCGGGGCACCCGAGCCGGCGCTGGCCCGTCGAGCGCTTCGCCGAGCTGGCGTGGATGCTTGAACGCAACGATTCCGTCCGCTCGGTGCTCTTCGCCGGGCCCGAGGAGCGGCGGCTGGTGCGCGAGGCGCGGCCGAAATTCCCGCCCTCGACGATGGTTCTGGACAAGCTGACCGTGCCCCAACTGGCTGCGGCCGCCGCGCGCCTGTCGGTCTTCGTCTCGAACGACACGGGGCCGATGCACATCGCCGCGGCCGTGGGGACGCCGGTCGTCATCCTCATGCAGCACCACCCGATGTTCAACTGCTACATCCCGCCGGGCGACCGCCACCGCGTCGTCGCCGCCGGCTCCATCGGCGAAATCAGCCCGGAACTCGCCTACCAGGCCGCCCGCGCCGCCTTCACGACCGAGCGCGCCTCCTCGCTCTTTTCCGCCTGAGCGCCGCCCGATTGACGCTTTCCGCCGCCTTTTGTTGGCCGATGTTTTGTATAGACAAACAGCGTACAGTGTGTGTAATATAGTCGCTGTCCGCGGTATCCGCGGGCGACGAGCGCCCGGCGGGCGCCGTCACCTTCGAGGGGTCTGCCGTCGGGTCGCGTGAGGGGACTAAACGTCGCGGCTCCCGCCGCTTACAGGTCGGCCTGACACTCACGCCCAAGTCTTTTTAAAAGACGCCGATACGCCCCGAAAACTCCGCCGCCCGCCCACGCGCGGGACTCAGGCGCGCAGGAGCCCCCGAGCCCGCACGCGGGACGCGGGGTCAGGCCGCACAAAGTCCCAGAGCAGTCCGAACCGCGCCGGTTCCGAGCCGCGCGGCGTCCCTTCGCCCGCCGCCTGCCGAAACCGCCCCGGAATCCTCCGCACACCCGATAGCTCAGGAGTGACCGTCATGCCGAAACGAATGAACCTGACGCTGCTACCGCTGGTTCTTCTTCTCTCCCACGCCGCCGTTTTGGCCGCCGCCCCGAGGGGCGGGGCCGCCCTTCTGCAGCTGCGCCCCACGGGCGCGGCCCCCGACGCCACGAGCGAGCGAGCGCAGGACGGGCTCGCGGGCCCCGTGCGCCGCGTCAGGACGGAGACGGCGAAAATTGCCGTCAAGAACGGCAAGCCGGTCGAGGGGCAGCGCCAGGTGCTCGAGACGACGACCTACGACCAGAAGGGCAACCGCGTGGACAACGCCTACTTCCTCGCGGCCGGCGGCTCGCTGACGGGCAAGGAGGTCTACAAGTACGACGAGCGCGGCAACATCGTCGAGATGACGCTGCACAACGACGACGGCTCGCTGCTGGCGAAGGAGGTCTACACCTACGAGTTCGACGCCGTCGGCAACTGGGTGAAGATGACGACCTCCGTGGCGATGATGGAGGGCGGCAAAGTCACCTTCGAGCCTTCGGAGGTGACCTACCGCTCCATCTCCTACTTCCTCGACGAGACGATGCTGGCGAAGATGTCGCAGCCGGCCGCCGCCCCGGCCGCGGTTCCCAACGCCGCCGCCCTCAACACCGCCGCCTCCAACGCCGCAGCCCTCAACGCCAGGCCCGCCGCCGCCGCGGCGCAGCCGCAGCCGGCCGGCGCGGGCGCGCAACAGGCGTCCGCGGCGCAGCCCAGGCCTTCGCCCGCGGCGGCCGACTCCGCGGCGAAGAGCGCGGCGGCGGCCCCGCGCAACGCGGCCGCGCAGTTGCTCGTCGCCTCGCTCGACAAGGGCGCGGTCGGGGCCCCGGCCGCGCCGGCGCCGTCCGCGCTCTCGAACGCCGCGCCGGCCGCCGGCGGGCCGGCCGTCAAGTCCGACGCCGAGGCCCCGGCCGCGCCGCTGCGCAGCGGCCCGCTGCGCCCCGTCTCGGGCGGCATCCTGAACGGCAAGGCGCTCAGCCTGCCGGCGCCCAGCTACCCGGCGGCGGCCAAGGCCGCGCGCGTGTTCGGCATGGTCGAGGTCGAGGTGGTCATAGACATCAACGGCAAGGTCATCTCGGCGAAGGCCGTGCGCGGCCCCGCGCTGCTGCTACAGGCCGCGGAGATGGCCGCCAGGCTCGCGCGCTTCACGCCGACGACCCTCTCGGGTCAGCCCATGAAGGTGGCCGGCGTCATCACGTACAATTTCAGCCTCTAGTCTCGAAAGGCGGGGCGTCGTCGAAAGCCGCCCCGCCGCCCGCCCCTTTGAAAACCCGCCGACCGACGACACGGCCGCCGCCCGCCCGGGCGCGCCAGGGCCGGCCTCACGGCGCGGCCCCGGCCGACGAAAGACACGCAAGCCCCCACACCACGACGAGGAATCATTCATGGCACTTACCGGACAGTTGAGCGACATGTCGCTGGCCGAGCTGATCGAGTTCTTCTGCAACCAGCGCAAGACGGGCCGGCTCAAGATTGACTACCCGCGCGGCCACAGCGTCTTCTTCATCAAGGAGGGCGAGCTGGTGGACGCCAAGGTGGGCGCGCTCTCCGGGCCCGAGGCGGTCTACTTCTCCCTGACGCTGCCGAACGCGGCCTTCGACTTCAGCCCCGACGTGCAGGCCACGCGCCGCACGATTGACGTGGCGTGGACGCAGGTCGTGCTCGAAGGGCTGCGCCGGCTCGACGAGGGGCTCTCGCCGACCGAGGCCGACGCCTTCGGCGCGTGGTCGCCGAGCGACGCCGACATCGCGCAGATGTTCGACCAGGTCGAGCACCTCAACGCCGCCGAGGCGCAGCGCGAGAAGGGGAAGCCCGAGCGCGCCGCCAAGCCCGCCGGCAAGGCGGACGCGCCCGCGGGCGAAGCGCCGCCTTCGCCGGAAGCTCCGGCCGAGCCCTTCTCGATGATGGTCGAGAGCGCCGGCGCCGGCGGCTCGAAGAAGAAGTTCGTCCTGGCGGCCGTCGCCGCGGCGGTGCTGCTCGCCTGCGCCGTCGCCGCCGTCCCGCTCATGAACCGACGCGCCCCCGCGCCCGCGGCCGAAGCCCCAAGGCCCGCCCCCGCGGCCCCCTCGGCCCCGGCGAGCGCCGAGCCGCAGCCGGCCGAGGCCGCGGCCGAGCCGGCCGCCACCGCCGCCGAGCCGGACGCCGCCGCCACCGCCGCCGAAGCCGCGCGCCGCGAGGAGCGCGAGCGCCGCGAACGCGAGCGCCGCGAACGCGAGCGCCGCGAGGAGGCCGCCGCGAAGAGGGACGAGGCCGCGACCCCCGCGACCGACCCCGCCGCCGCCCCCAAGCCCGCGCCGGCCGGCCCGAAGTCGGTCCGCGTCTCAGTCACCTACGACGAGGCGGGCCGCGTCACGCAGGCGTCGGTCGCCGGCGCCACGGCCGGGGCCGAAGCCTACGGCTCGACCGCCGTCCGCATCGCCCGCGGCAAACGCTTCCCCGCCGGCAAGGCCGGCTCGACCGTCGTCACGATTCCCGTCAACTAAAGGCGAAAGTCGAGACGAAGGGCGACGCGAAAGTCGAAAGTCGAAAGTCGAAACAGGAAGGGGGACGAGAGCCACGCCGCTCCTCGTCCCCCTTCGCGCTTCGCCTTTAGCCCTCGCCCTTCCCGTCTCGCCCTTCGCGCTTCGCCCTTCCCGTCTCGCCTTTCGCCCTTCCCGTTCGGCCTCTAGCCCTTTATCTCAAGCCGACGACGCCGAGCGCGAGCAGGAGCGCGCGCTTGAGGCCGAGGTCGCGCCCCGCAGGGTCGTACCACTCGTCGAGCGTGTGCGTCGCGCCGGACGCGCCGCCCGCGCCGATGGTGACGGCGGGCATGCCGCGCGAGATGGCGATGTTCGAGTCGGTCGAGGAACAGTCCAGGTAAGGTCTTGAGCCGAGTTGCCGCGTCGCCTCGACGGCGAGGCGGACGAGCGGCTGCTCGGGCGCGGTCGCGCCGCCCGGCCGGTCGCCGATGAGCCTGACCTCGACTTCGAGCACGGGGGCGCCCGCGCGGCGCGCGGCGTTCTCGTCCTCGGCCGCCTCGCGCGCCGCGCGGCGGAAGAAGGCGTCGAGCCGCCCCAGCTCGACCGGCGACTCGGAGCGCAGGTCAACGTCCATCCACGCCTCGCGCGGGATGACGTTGACGCCCGAGCCGCCCTCGATGCGGCCGACGTTGAAGGTCGTGCGCGGGCGCTTCGGCGCGGGGTAGGCGGCCAGGCGCGCGACCGCGCGCCCGAGCGCGTGGACGGGGTTCGGCACGCCGAAGTCGCCCCACGAGTGGCCGCCCGCGCCGCGGCAGGCGACGCGGTAGCGGCGCGAGGCGAGCGCCGCGTGCGTGACCCGTTCGAGCCCCGGCCCGTCAATGCTCACGAAGGCGTCGGCGCGCCCCGCCCACTCGCCCGCGGCCAGCAGGTGCCGGACGCCGCGCAGGTCGCCCTCGCCCTCCTCGCCCACGGTGCCGACGAAAAGAATCGAGCCCTCCGTCTCTATCCCGCACTCGCCCATCGCGCGCGCCAGCGCCACCAGCGCCGCCAGCCCGCAGCCGTCGTCGGCCACGCCCGGCGCGCGCATCACCCCCGACGCCTCGCGCCGCACCTCGCAGTCCGTCCCCGCGGGGAAGACCGTGTCGAGGTGCGCGCTCAGGACGAGCAGCGGCCGCTCGGCTCGCCCGCGCCTGAGCGCCACGCAGTTGCCCTCGGCGTCCACGGCCGGGCCTTCGAGCCCGCACGCCTCGAACCTCGCGCGCAGCAGCGCGGCGCGCTCGCCCTCGCCGAACGGCGGCGCGGGCACCGAGACGATGGCCGCGTGCTCCTCGTCGAACTCGCCCGCGCGCTCCTCGAAGAACCGGAACGCGCTCCGCACGCGCTCCGCCCCGAGCAGGCCGCGCACGGCCTCCTCCGGCGTGACAGTCGTGGTGGCGGGAAGGGACATGGAGAAGCACCGAGGGCGCAGGCGCGAGGGGCCGAGTGAGGAAGGAGCCTGCACTCAGTCCTCGACGCTCGGCCCCCCGCGCTTTTAAACGAGCTGCATCATCTCCTCTTCGCTCAGGACGCCGCGGGCGCTCTTGGCGTGGTCGTAGATGCGCTGGACGCGCTCGTCGTCGGCTTCGAGGCCGCGGGATTCGAGCCAGTAGACGACGTTCGACTTGCCGCTCATCGGGCCGACCTCAATCTGCTGTCGCATGCCGAAGAGCGCGGCGGGCACGCCCGAGTAGACCAAATCGGCCAGCTCCGTGTCGCCCTTGCGGAAGCACTTGACGACCGCCGCCGCGTGGACGCCCGTCGCCGTGCGGAAGGCGTCGCGGCCGAAGACGGGGTAGTTGAGCGGTATCGTCCAGCCGCAGCTCTCGGCCGCCACCTCGCAGTACTCGCGCAGGCGCGACAGGTCGTTGTCTATCCAGCCCATCAGCTTGAGGTTGACGAGCAGTTGGTCCATCGGCGTGTTGCCGACGCGCTCGCCGACGCCGAGCGCCGAGCCGTGAACCTGGTCGGCGCCGCCCTCGATGGCCGCGATGGAGTTGATGACGCCGAAGCCGCGGTCCTGGTGACCGTGCCAGTCGAGGCGCACCTGCTCGCCCTGCTCCTCGATGATTCTCTTGACGAAGCGGACGACGGCGCGCGCCCCGTCGGGCGTGGCGTGGCCGACGGTGTCGCAGACGCAGACGGCGCGCGCGCCCGCGCGGATGGCCGTCGTGTAGAGCGCGCGGATAGTCTCGGGGTCGGCGCGCGTCGTGTCCTCCGTGACGAACATGACGGGCAGCCCCTCCGAGACGGCGAAGCCGACGGACTCCTCGGTTATCTTCAGGAGCTTGTCGAGCGTCCAGCCCTCCGCGAAGAAGCGGACGAAGGAGGAGCCGAGGAAGGTGCAGGCCTCGATGGGGATGCCGGCGCGCTGCGAGATTTCGGCGATGGGGCGGATGTCGTTCTGGTGCGTGCGCGCGGCGCAGTTGGGCCGAATCCTCAGCTTCTGCTCGACTATCTCGCGCGCGAGGCGCTCGACGCCCTCGGCGTGCGTGCCGCCGGCGCCGGGCAGGCCGATGTCGGCCGTGTCTATCCCCAGGTCGTTCATCAGGTGGAGCAGTTCCAGCTTGCGCTCCACCGGCGGCTCGCAGACCGAGGGCGATTGCAGCCCGTCGCGCAGCGTCTCGTCGTCGAAGGTGACGCGCCTCGCGGGAGGCTCGGACGTCGGCTCGACGCGGTTCCAGTCGTAGATTAACTCACTCGCCGGCACTTCCCGCCACCTCCGTTGTCTCGGTGCGATTTAAACCTCTTCGGCATGTTTCGAGGAGAGCCCGATTACAGCAAGCGCCACGCACACTGTCAAGCGGGGGCAGGCTGACGGCGGGCGGCCGCCGGCGGACGGCGGTAAGGGTTTCGCGGCCGGGCGGTTATTTCGCCGGCCCCGGCGCCGCAGGGGCGGGCCCCGCCGGCCACTGCCTGCTGGCTACCGCCCGCCCTCTTATGCTACCGTGCGCGGAAAAGCCGAAGGCCATATGAGAACACTGAAGAAGCTTTTCGACAGCAACCGGGCGTGGGCCGGCGAGATCAGCGCGCGCGAGCCCGAGTTCTTCCGCGGGCTGGCGCGGCAGCAGACGCCCGAGTACCTTTGGATAGGGTGCTCGGACTCGCGCGTCCCCTCGACGCAGCTCGTCGGGCTCTCGCCGGGCGAGATGTTCGTCCACCGCAACGTCGCCAACCTCGTCGTCCACACGGACCTCAACTGCCTCTCCGTGATGCAGTACGCGGTGGACGCGCTCCGCGTCAAGCACATCATCGTCTGCGGCCACTACGGCTGCGGCGGCGTGCAGGCGGCGCTCCAGGGCGCGCGGCTCGGCCTGATAGACAACTGGCTGCGCCACGTGCAGGACGTGGCCGAGAAGCACGCCGCGGCGCTCGGGCGCGCCGGGACGGAGGAGGCGCGCCTGCGCCTGCTCTGCGAGCTGAACGTGCGCGAGCAGGTCGCGAACGTCTGCCGCGCGACGGTCGTGCAGGAGGCCTGGGGGCGCGGACAGGAGCTGTCCGTGCACGGCTGGATTTACGCGCTCGAAGACGGGCTGCTGCGCGACCTCGGGCTCTGCGTGACCTGCCCGGAGGACTTCGCGGCGGCCGCCGCCGGGGAGAAATTCGAGACGGTTTCGTGAACGGCGCGGCGCGCGCCGCCGCGTATACTGCGCGCCTGAAAGCTCATCTGACGCTGGCCGGAGGCCGAAACTTTATGTCCGCGAACGCGAAGAGGATGGTCGTCATTGACGGGGCCAACGTGGCCTACGAGGAGCGCAGCGCGGGCGGCAAGCCGAAGTTCTCGAACCTGCTCAGGGTGCGCCGCGAGCTGGAGGAGAAGGGCTTCGAGGCCGTCATCCTCGTGGACGCCAGCCTCAAGTACGACATTGACGACCAGGAGCAGTTGGAGAGCCTCATCCGCTCGCAGCAGGTGCGCCAGGTCCCGGCCGGCACCGACGCCGACTACTTCATCATCCAGTTCGCGCAGGAGCTGGACGCGCTCATCGTCACCAACGACCGCTACAAGGACTACGCCGACCAGTACCCCTGGGTCGCCGAGCGCCGCCTCCCCTACATGATAGTCAAGGGCGAGGTCGTCCTCTACGACGAGCACCAGGAGTAAGGCGCGCGCCCCGCCGCGGGAGAGGGCCGAGGGCCGCAGGGCCGCCGGGCCGCGACGAGAGGAGGGCGCCTCGCGCCCGGCCGCGAACCGCGGTTCGCGGCCTTTTGCCTTTTCACTCCCTGTTGTTATAGCCTCGTCGCGCCCCGCGCCTGCCGTCGGAAGTCCCCGGCCGATCCCGCGCGTCAAAGGTGAACAAGGAATGCTCGTCGCTCTCGGCTCGGCACGCTCGGCCAAGATTATGGCGTTGCGCGCCGCGTGCGCGCGCGTGGCCGAGGCCGACCCGCGCTGGCGGCGGGCGGAGCTGGTGGCGCGCCCCGTCGAGACGGGGGCGGCGCGGATGCCGCTCTCGGACATGCAGCTCATGCGCGGCGCGCGCGACCGCGCCGAGGCCGTGCGCGCTCTGCTCGCGGGCGAGGGGCGCGAGGCCGACTTCTACGTCGGGCTCGAAGGCGGCTTCCACTCCATCACCTTCGACGGCCAGCGGCAGACCTTCCTGCACGGCTGGGCCTACGTCTCGGACGGCGCCGGCCGCGGCCACTTCGGGCACGCGCCGGCGGTCACCGTCCCGCCGTCAATCGTCGCGCGCGTCGAGCGCACGGGGCGCGAGCTGGGCGAGGTCATCGACGAGGTGGCCGGCGAGCACGACGTGCGGAGCCGGCAGGGCGCGTGGGGCGTGCTCTCGCGCGGGCTGCTGACGCGCGCGATGAGCTTCGAGACGGCGCTCGTCGCCGCCTTCGCGCCGTTCTACAACGCGCGCCTGTACGGGTAATTTCGGAAAGAAGTCGAGAGGTAAGTGCAGAATAGATGGTTGAAAGACTAACCGCGGAAGGCAACGACGAGCACCTGGCGAAGGTCGGACACGACACCCCCGGATGGATAGAGGTCATCGCCGGCTCGATGTTCTCGGGCAAGTCGGAGGAGCTGATTCGGCGTCTGCGCCGCGCGAAGATAGCGCGGCTCAGGGTGCAGGTCTTCAAGCCCGAGATTGACGTGCGCTACTCGCGCGACCACATCGTCTCGCACTCCGAGATGCGCCACGAGTCGAACGCCGTCCGCACGGCGGCCGAGATACTGGAGCTGGTCAACCCGTCCACCGAGGTCGTCGGCATAGACGAGGGGCAGTTCTTCGACAACAACCTCGTCCACGTCGCCAACACGCTGGCCGGGCGCGGCGTTCGCGTCATCATCGCCGGGCTCGACCAGGACTACACGGGCCGCCCCTTCGAGCCGATGCCGCAGCTCCTGGCCGTCGCCGAGTACATCACCAAGACGCACGCCATCTGCGTCCGCTGCGGCCAGCCCGCCAACTACTCGCAGCGCATCGTCGAGGTCGAGGGGCAGGTCGTCGTCGGGGCCTCGGACGCCTACGAGGCGCGCTGCCGCCGCTGCTTCGTCCCCCACGCCGACACGCCCACGCGCTACGCCGAGGAGGGGTGAAGGGGCGCGCCCCGGCGGCCGTCCCCCCTAGCCCGCCCCGCCGGCGGGAGGGGGCGGCGGGTCCAGCTCTTCGGCGAGGCGCGTCCAGACTTCGGCGAACTTCTCGACGTCGGCGCGCGTGTGTTCGAGGACGCGGCGGCTGTCCATGTAGGCCGCCCAGTGGGGCGTGTTGACGAGCGCCTCCTGCGTCTCTTCGCCCAGGACCTGCGCCATCAGCGCGACGAGGTCCTGCGTGACGCGCGTGTGTTCGAGCAGCGCCTGGATGATGTTGTAGGCGAGGCGCGCCTGCTCGTAGGCGAGCCCCTGCGGCGCGCCCGCGCCCGCCGCCTCACCGGAAGCCTTTCCGGCGCCGGAACTCTTTTCGACCTCGCCCGACATCAGACCTGCCCCCCCGTCGCGCCGCCCTCCCCCGAAGCATCCGCGCCCCAACTCCCGCGCACCAGCGGCAGCTCCGCGACGCGCGCGGTGCCGACCTCCTCGTCGCCCGCGTAGACCTTCAGCTCTGTGCCCGGCGCGAGGAAGTCGTACTTGACGAGCGCGAGCCCGACGCGCCGGCCGAGCCGCGGCGAGAGGGCGGTGGAGGTGACGCGGCCCGCCTCGCGCCCCCCTTTCGGGTCGCGCAGGCGCGCGTCGGCGCCGGGCTCCGCGTCGCCGTCGAAGACGACGCCCGCCAGCCGCTTGGCGACGTGGCCGCGCCAGTGTATGCGCGCGATAATCTCCTGCCCGGCGTAGCAGCCTTTCGTGTAGCTGACCGCCTCCGCCTCGTCCACCACTTCGAGCACGACGTTGGCGTCCGAGGCGTCAACCCCGTAGCGCGGCGCGCCCGCCTCGACCCGCAGGACTTCCAGCGCGTCGGCGCCGGCCGGCCGCGCGCCCGCGCCGGCCAGCGACTCCCAGACCGCCCGCGCCGACGGCGCCCCGACGAAGATGTCGAAGCCGTCCTCGGCGGTGTGCGTGGCGCGGATGACGCGCGGCGGCTCGCCGCCCCAGTCCCCGGCGGGCGACGCGACGCGGCCGCGCGCGAGCCGCGCGACCTCTTCGCCGAGCGCGCGGCCGACGACCCCGGCCGCGCCCGCGCCCTGCACCGAGAGGAGCGCCGTCTCCGCCGCGAGGTCGTGCACGCGAAAGTCGCCGGCGAGTGTGAAGCGTTCGAGCGCCCTGAGCAGCGTGGCGGCGGTCGCCGGCTCCGTGTCGAAGACGAAGCGGCCGCCGTCGCGCAGCACGCGCGCCGAGGCGACGAGGCGGCCCTGCGGGTTCGGGAAGGCCGCGTGCATCCACGCGCCGTCGGCCAGCCCCGCCACGTCGTTCGTCACCATGCCGTTGAGGAACATGACGGCCTCGCCGCCCGACACCTCGACCCGGCCGCGCGCCGAGAGGTCGAAGAGCCCCGCGCCGCCGCCGCGCACGGCCTCGTACTCGGCGGCCGCGTCGCCGTAGGTCGCCGCGACGACGCAGCCGTCGCGCTCGACGAGCGTCGCGCCGGCGAGCCGGTGCGCCTCCTCCAGCGGCGAGCGCCGCGGCGCGTCCGCCTGACCCTGAATCGCTTCGGACATCTACTTCAGCTTCTCAAGCTCGGCGCGCAGCGTGTCGTAGTCCTTCTTGTCGCCGGCCTTGAAGGCGAGGTTGACGTAGCGCACGACGCCGTCCTTATCAATCAGGTAGACGGTGCGCTTGTTGAACCCGACCTGCTCCATGAAGCTGTCGTAGGCGCGCGCGACGCGGTGGTCGTGGTCCGAGAGCAGCGGGAATTGCAGCTTGTGGTGCTTCGCCCACTCGTGGTGCGAGAAGACGTAGTCGCCGCTGACGCCGAGCACCACGGCGTTGAGCCTGGAGAGTTCGGCGAAGGTGTCGCGCAGCGTGCAGACCTCGGCCGTGCAGCCGCCCGACCAGTCGGCCGGGTAGAAGGCGAGAATGACGTTCCGGCCGCGCAGCGCCGAGAGCGCCATCTGCTCGTCCGGCTTCATGAAAATCTTCTCGGCGGTCGCGTACGGCAGCTTGAAGTCGGGCGCGGCCTCGCCGACCTTCGGCGCGGGGGCCGCGGGGGCCGGGGCGGCCTCGGCCGACCTGGCCGCGGCGGCGGACACGCCGTAGTGCGCGGCGTCGGCGCGGCCGGCGGCCTTGCCTGCGGCCGCGGGGCTCGGCGCCGGCTGCGACTGCGCGAAGGCCGCGGCCGCGGCGCAGCACGAGAGCGCCGCCGCCCGGAGCGCGCGCGCGAGGGCCGACTGCAAAGGGCTGTCAGTTCTTTTCATCATGGATGTTTTCGTCCTTCGGGTCTGGTCCGACCCGCGGCCGCGCGCGCTCCGTCGCCGGCCATCCGGAGGGCGCGCGCGACCGACTTGTAGTCTGCGAGCTGTTGCGCCTCGCGCCTGTGCGAGGCGAGCACCTGCGGGCTCGGGTGGTAGAGCGGCACGAGCAGGCGCCCGTGCCAGCCCAGAATCTGTCCGACGTTCTCCTTGAGCGTGAGCGGATGATACTCGACCGCCCGGAGGGCGGCAAGCGACACGGCCCCGAGCGTGACGACGACCGAGGGGCCCACCACCTCGACCTGCCGGCGCAGAAACTCCGAGCAGTTGGCGACCTCCGCGCGCGTCGGCTTGCGGTTCGCGCCCGTCTCGCCGCGGGGGTTGCACAGCGCCGCGTTGGTGATGAAGACGCGCTCGCGCGCGAGGCCGATGGACGCGAGGTAGCGCGTGAAGTTGCGCCCCGACTGGTCGCCCGAAAAAGGCACGCGCGTCCGGTCGCCGCCCTGCCGCCCCGGCGCCTCGCCGACGAACATCACGCTCGCGCCGGCGCGCCCGTTCCGCGCGCTCAGCACGGCGCTGCGCCCGCACATGGCCGGGCACCTGCGGCACGCCGCCGCGTCGGCGACCAGCGCCTCGAACCTCTGTTGACTGTCCACAGACGGTGTTGCCGGCAAGCGCGCCTTTCCCCCTCGCGCCGATTGTACAACGGCGCGGGCGCGCGGCCGGAGCGCGGAAGCCCGCGCCGCGGCGGCGTGAGGCAAAGGGCGAAGGCGAAAGGGCGAAGGCAAAAGGCGAAGGCGGGGGACGGAAGACGAAGGCCGGGCCGCCGGTCGTACGGCCTCGCCTTCGTCTTCCGTCCCCCCGCCTTCGCCCTTCGTAGATGGCCGGAGCCGCGCGCTCGGGTTAGAGGACGCGGCCGGGGCGGACGACCGTGACGCGGGGCGCGACCAGCGCCCTCGGGGCCGCGAGCGCGAGCGGGGCGACCATGGCGCGCGGCAGCCTGAGGCCCGCGGCCGGCGGCGCGACGCGGAAGGCGCCCGGCGTCAGGTTGAAGCCCTGCGGCTGGCGGCGCTCGGGCGTGACGCGCACGGTGCGCCGGTTACGGTCGCGCACGACCGTCAGCGTCACCTCGCCCTCCTCCTTCGCGCCGAGCGCGCGCACGAGGTCGTCGGCGTCCTCGACGCGCTTGCCGTCAACCTCGGTCACGACGTCGCCGGCCTTGAGCCCCGCCTTCTGCGCCGGGCTGTCGGCCTCGACCGAGCCGACGAGCACGCCGTGCGAGACGCCGAAGTAGTCCGCCAACTGCTTGCCGAGCGGCGTGGTCGTCACCCCGATGCGGCGCGACGGGCCGAAGGCGAAGACGCCGGGGTGGGCGCTTTGCAGCTCTTCGAGCCGCTTGCGCATCTCGTCGCCCTTCAACTGCCACTGCTCGGGGTCGCGCAGCAGCTCCTCGCCGAGCCGCGGCGGTTCGGCCGCGCCGTAGACGGTGACGGGGCCGAACTCCGTGGCGACGAAGGGGTCGCGGCGCGTGAGCGTGGCGGCCAGCTCCTGCTCGGAGCCGCCGCGCGCGATGGTGAGCCGCGCCGCGTGCTCGGGCGCCGACTCCTCGATGAGCCGCGTCAGCTTGAGCACGCTCGTCGCCTGCTCGCCGTCGTAGCGGAGGATGACGTCGCCCTCGCGCAGGCCGGCCTTCTCGGCCGGGCTGCCCTTGATGACCTCGCGCACGCCGACGCCGCGCGGCTCGCCCGACAGGTTGTAGCGCGCCATGTTCTCGCGCGTCACGTCCTCGGTGCGCACGCCGAGGAAGTTGCGGCGGACGACGACCGCCGTGGCGACCGTAGGCGGCGCGGGCGACTGCGGCGCGGCCGGCGTCTGGCCGGGGGCGGCCGGCGCGGCCGGCGCGG
>DASVUF010000030.1:0-32165 GCA_036387195.1 Pyrinomonadaceae bacterium
CGCCGGTCGTGCGGCCTCGCCTTCGCCCTCCGCCCCCCGGAAGCTTTCCCCGGTCGAGAAAGGACGTTTGAAGATGTCAGCCACCGCCCCCGCCAGACCCGGCCCCGACGAGTACGCGGCCTATTACGAGAAGTACGTCTCGCTCGCCGCCGACGCCGGCGACGTGCTGGAGACGCTGGAGCGCCAGGGCGCCGAGACGCTCGCGCTGCTGCGCGGCCTGCCGGAAGAGCGCGGCGCGCACAGGTACGGCGAAGGCAAGTGGAGCGTCAGGCAGCTCGTCGGGCACGTCAACGACACCGAGCGCCTCTTCGCCTACCGCGCGCTGGCCATCGCGCGCGGCGACGGCGCGCCCCTGCCCGGCATGGACCAGGAGGTGTGGATGGCCGGCTCGGACTTCGACTCGCGCGCGCTCGGCGACCTCGCCGACGAGTTCGAGGCGGTGCGCGCCTCGACCCTCCACCTGCTCCGCCACCTCTCGCCCGACGCCTGGGCGCGCCGCGGCGTGGCCAGCGACAACGAGGTGACGGTGCGCGCGCTCGCCTACATCATCGCCGGCCACGAGGCGCACCACCTGCGCATCCTGCGCGAGCGCTACCTGCGCGGGGAAGGGTGAGGGCGGCCGGATGGGCAGCGAAGGAAAGCCGAAGCGCGAGGGCATCAGGCTGAAGGCGGGCGCGGCCGAAGACACGGCGCCCGACCGGCCGCCCGACACGTCGTCCGACGCGTCGGACGACGCGTCGTCCGATTCTCGGCAGCCTGAGGCCGCGCCGCTGGTGGCGGTCGTCATGGGCAGCACGTCCGACTGGGAGACGATGCGCCACGCGGCCGAAGTCCTGAAGCGGTTCGGCGTCGCGCACGAGTGCGCGGTCGTCTCGGCGCACCGCACGCCGCGGCTGATGGCCGAGTTCGCCGCCGGGGCCGAGGGGCGCGGGCTCGAAGTCATCATCGCGGGCGCGGGCGGCGCGGCGCACCTGCCCGGCATGCTCGCGGCGCAGACGCTCGTCCCCGTCCTCGGCGTGCCCGTCAAGAGCAAGGCGCTGAAGGGTCTGGACTCGCTCCTCTCCATCGTGCAGATGCCGGCGGGCGTGCCCGTCGGGGCGCTCGCCATCGGGCAGGCGGGCGCGACCAACGCGGCGCTGCTCGCCGTCGCCGTCCTCGCCAGCACGCGCCCCGACCTGCGCGAGCGCCTGCGCCGCTTCCGCGAGGAGCAGACCGAGCGCGTGCTCGAAGCGACACTCCCCGCATGAAGCCCATCCTGCCCGGCGCGACCTTAGGCGTTCTGGGGAGCGGCCAGCTCGGCCGCATGTTCGCCATCGCCGCGCGCCGCATGGGCTACCGCGTCCACACCTTCTCGCCCGAATCCGACACGCCCACGGGTCAGGTCGCCGACCGCGAGTACGAGCGCGCCTACGACGACCTCGACGCCGTGCGCGAGTTCGCGCGCTCGGTCGCGGTCGTCACCTTCGAGTTCGAGAACGTGCCCTCGGCGGCGGTCGAGGCCGCGGCGCTGCTCGCCCCCGTGCGCCCCTCCGGCGCGGTGCTCCACACGACGCAGCACCGTTTGCGCGAAAAGACCTTCCTCTCTCAGAAGGGCTTCCCCGTCGCGCCCTTCCGCCACGTCACGCGCCCCGAAGAGGCCGCGGCGGCGCTCGACGAGGTGGGCTCGCCCGCCGTGCTCAAGACCGCCGGCTTCGGCTACGACGGCAAGGGGCAGGCGCGCGTCCGCTCGGCCGAGGAGGCGCGCGCGGCCTTCGACGCGCTCGGCGGGCGCGAGGCCGTCGTCGAAGCCTTCGTGGACTTCGAGCGCGAGGTGTCGGTCGTCGCCGCGCGCGGGCTCTCGGGCGAGTTCGCGCACTACGGCGTCGTCGAGAACACGCACAGCCGACACATCCTCGACCTCTCGGTCGCGCCGGCGGGAGTGGACGACCGCGTCGCGCGCGAGGCAATCGGGATAGCGCGCGCCGTGCTCGAAGAGCTGGAGGTCGTCGGCGTCACCTGCGTCGAGTTCTTCCAGAAGCGCGACGGGCGCCTGCTCGTCAACGAGCTGGCCCCGCGCCCGCACAACTCCGGCCACTTCACCTTCGACGCCTGCCTGACCAGCCAGTTCGAGCAGCAGTTGCGCGCCGTCTGCGGGCTGCCGCTCGGCTCGACCGAGCTGCTCAGGCCCGCGGCGATGGCGAACCTGCTCGGCGACCTCTGGCAGTCGGGCGAGCCCGACTGGCGCGCGGCGCTCGCGCGCCCCGAGGTCAAGCTGCACCTCTACGGCAAGACCGAGGCGCGCGAGGGGCGCAAAATGGGGCACCTCACCGCGCTCGCCGCCACGCCCGAGGAGGCGGCCCGCGCCGCCCTCGAAGCGCGCGCCGCGCTCGCCCCGCGCCCGCAGGCGCCATAACCGGCTCAGCGCCCCCTTCGACAACGTTCCGCGACGGGGCACAGCCGTGAAGCGCGCGGCCACCGCCGCGCTGTTGATGTTCGCCGCCTCCGCGGCCGCGGAGGCGGCCAGGCCCTTGACGACGCAAAAGGACGCAGACTCTCAACAGCGGCATGACCGTCACGACGTCGCCTCGCCCAACCCGACCATTGACGACGCGGCGACGACCGCCGACCCCGCCCCCGTCAACGCCGGGCTGACGCCCGTCCGCCCGGACGTGACCGCCCACGCCGCCCCGCAGAAGCCCGTCCGCCTCGCCCCGAAGCGCGGGCGCGCGCGAACGCCGAAGGGCTGAGCGAAGAACCGAGCGCGGGGAGCCCGGGGCGAGACGCCCGAAACGAAGACCAGGGCGGGACGGCCGAAACGGAGGCCGGGGCGGGACGCCCGGAACGGAGGGAGCGCGGCGGGTCGAGCCGTCTTCCGTGAAGCGCGTCGTCTTGCCGCGCGGGGTGAAGGCAGGCTTTTCGACGGGGCGGGGACGCGCCGGGTCGCGCGCCCAATCAATTCAACATCACGATTCAATCCGCGGGACATTGATAAACCCCCGGCGGGTGCTATGGTGTGACCGTCTTCTTTACTCCGGGCGACTCGGCCGGGTTCTCGTTGACTCCGTCGCCGCGGGAGGCCATCATGCTGAAAATATCCGGCCCGTCGCCGCGGCCGTTAAGCGCGAACAGCCTTCCCTCCCGAAAGACCGTGGGGTGTGAATTGGACGCTCTGTTTCCTTACCTGGACGTTCGGGGCCCCGACGACGAAGAGTTCAGAGTCGAGCTGTCGGAAGACCGCCTGACGATAGGGCGCTTCCGCGAGTTCAACGACGTGGGACTCGAACCGGACCCGCAACACCTGGTCACGCGGAAAGCCCATTGCAGCGTCGAGCGGGACGCCGAGGGGTGGTGGGTCGCGGACAACGGCAGCGTGAACAGAACCTTCCTGGAGCGTGGGCGCGCCGTGGAGATAGTCGCGGGCAGGACGTTGCTGACCGACGGTGACCGCATTCGCATCCTCGGGAGGTTGACCGAAGAAGGCGAGGCCGTCTACTGGAACCTGACGTTCCGAGACCCCTTGAAGACCCAGCCCGTCGCGCACGAAGCGGCGCCGGCCGCCGCCGCCGCGCGCCTCAGGTATGACTGGATACAGGCCAAGCTGTTCCTCGTCAGCGGCGCGACCCGCCGCGAGATAACGGACCTCCGCCCGCAGGAGCACAAGCTCGTGCGCTACATGGATAACCGTAACCGGATGAACGGACAGGCCCCCGTCATGTGCAGCTACGAAGAGCTGATAGAGGCCGTCTGGGGCAGGGACTCGGCGCAGACGGAGACGGAAATCATCCACCTCGTCTGGGAGCTGCGCCGGAAGATAGAGCCCGACCCGAAAAGACCTCAATTCCTTCAGAACGTGCCCAGGCTCGGCTACCGCCTCACGACGGAGGCGGCCGAATGAGTCCATAACCTACCGTTGCAGCCAAGGCTCAGGCCCTCTAATCCCTGAGCCTTGACCGGGGAGAGATAAACGTGAATAGCCACCCGCCGCAAACCCACCGCCTCGGCGACATCTCTTACACCGTAACTATCAGCCTGATGGAAGCGGCCACGGGCAAGACCGAGTCTTTAATCATCCCGCGCGAGGACTCGTGCGGGACGTGCTCGGGGACGGGCCAGTCCTGGCGCGACGAGGGGACGTGCTCCAACTGCGGCAGCAGGGGGCTCGTCAGGTACGAGAAAAGGTTCGAGGTGCGCATCCCGCCGGGCGTAGACAGCGGGGCCAGGCTGCGCATAGCCGGCGAGGGGAACCTCGCGGCCGGGCAGGCGGCGCGCGGCGACCTCTACATCGCGCTCGCCGTCGGCCCGCACGAACTGTTCGAGCGCAGGGGTAAGGATTTGCACTCCTTCTTCAAGCTGACCGGGGAGGAGTTGAAGAACGGCGGCGAGGTCGTCGTCCCCACCCTTCTGGACGGCCAGAAAAAGTTGCGCGTCCCGCCCGGGACGAGCGACGGGGCCGTCTTCCGCCTGGCGGGCCTCGGCCTCCGCTCCCTCGAAGACGGCGAGCGCGGCGACCTCTTCATAGTGGTCGGGAGAGAACCCTTGAAGCGCGCCGGCGGCGACGCCCGCGGGACCGCGGCCGCCGCGCCGCCGGCGGCTGGTCGGAAGGGCGCGCTCAGAGCGTTCGTCGTGAGTCACGCGAAAGGTTTAATCATCACGGCGGGCGCGCTGCTGCTGCTCGTCGGCTTCATCTACCTCGGCGGCCGGCGGAGCGGCCAGGGCGTTTCGACGACGCCCCGCAACGCCAACGCCTCGCCGGCGGCGACGCGGACGCCGCTGACACGTTACAGCCCCACCCCGGCCCCGACGCCCGCGCAGCCCGACCGCCCCCCCTTCTCTCTGCCTAACGGCGCGGACATCGTTCCGCCGCAAGGCCCGCGCGGGAACATGACCATGACGGTCATCAACGGGGGGCAGCGGGACATGGCCCTGAAAATCATCAACGCCTCGTCTCAAAAGACGAGGCGCTTCGTCTACGTCCGCGCCGAGAGCAGGGTCGTCATCAGGAACCTGCCGCGCGAGGGCTGCCTGCTGCGCTGGGAGGGGGGCTCGGACTGGGACGTCAACGGCCGCAGGTTCTTAAGCGGCCGCTCGCTTCAGCAATTCGACAAGACCTTCGACCTGCGGAGGGTGCGCTACACGGTGGACTTCACCCCTTCGCTCACGGGGACGCTACAGGAGAGGGCGCTTGACGAGAGCGAGTTCGAGGACAAGTGAACGTGAGACGCGGGCGCGCGCCCGGCCGCCCGAGGGCCGTCGCCGGCCGGAGCTTTTTTGTCGGCGCGGGAAGGGTTCAAGCGCGGCCCTCGACGTCCCACAGACGCACGCTCTTGTCCCAACTGCCGGAGGCGATTGTGCGGTTGTCCGGGCTGAAGGCGACCGAGGAGATTAAGTCTTCGCAACGCCCCAGCGTGCGCAGCGCGCCCGTCGCCACGTCGCAGACGCGCAGGAGGTGGTCTTCCCCGCCGACCGCGAGCGCCGCGCCGTCCGGCGAAAAGGCTATGGAGCGGACGCCGCCCTCGCAGGTTACGAGGTCGCTCATGCCGCCCGCGCCCGGGTCGGCGATGCGGATGTGGCCGTCGCCCCCGGCCGCCGCGACGAGGCCGCCGCCGGGCGAGATGGCGACCGAGCGGATGTCCGTATCGAAGGCCCGCAGCGCCCGCGCGGCGCGGCCCTCGTCGAGCTGCCAGATGCGCACCGTCCCGTCGTCGCTCTCGGCCGCGGCGAACGCGCCGTCGGGCGAGACGGCGACCGACCAGACCGCGCCCTTGCAGACTCCCAGCGTGACGGGGTCGCCGCCCGCCACGCCCCAGAGCTGCACGGCGCCGTCGCTGCCGCCCGACACGAGATGCCTGCCCGAAGGCGAGAAGGCGATTGAGCGCGGCGGATTTTTGCAGACCGCCAGCACGCGCGGGCCCTCCGAAGCCTCGGGCGCCGCGCGCCAGAGACGTATCGCCCCGTCGTTGCTCGCCGAAGCCAGCGTCTCGCCGTCGGGCGCGAAACTGACCGAGGAGATGTACGCGAAGCCGGTCTGGCCCGGCGGGCAGAGGCCCAGGACGGAGCCCTCGCCGGTCGAGACATTCCAGAGGCGGAGCGCGCCGTCGTTGCCGCCGGACGCCAGGTGCGTCCCGCGTGGCGAGAAAGAGACCGAGCGGACGGCCGCGTCGCATTTGCCGAGCGTCCCGTACCTGACCGACCGGACGCGCGCGGGCAACGTCGGCGGCGATGCGGTTGAGCCATGCGAAGCGGAGGCGGCGTCCGCCGCACGCCGCCCGCCGCCTCCGGCGTGGACAGCGGTCGTGTTATCGGCGGCGCCCGCGTCGGGCCGCGCCCCGGGGCGGGCGGCGGCCTCGGCCGCCTCGGCGGCGTCCTCGGCCGCGGCGCGCAGGGCGGCGCTCATCTCGGCGGCCGAGGCGAAACGCTCGCCCGGCTCGACGCTCATCGCGCGCTCGACGATAGCGGCGACGGCGTGCGGGACCTGTTCGTTGAAATCACGAATCGGCCTGAGCGGGTCGCGCTCCCCGTTCTCGGCGCTACAGACGCGCTCGATGGCGCCGGCGGGCAGGGCGTTGGTCAGCAGCGTGTAGAGGGTCGCGGCGAACGAGTACAGGTCGCTGCGCGCGTCGGTCGGCCGGTCCAGAAACCTCTGATACCTGGCCGGGGGGAGCGACGCCGAGAGGAGCCCCCGCAGCAAGGGGACTCTGAACTCCTGCTCGGGCGGGGCGTAGAAGCGCGTGCCGCCGACGATGCTCTCGCCCGCGCTGGCGTGCGAGATGCCCCCGGCGGCGCCTTTCGAGAGGCCGAAGTCTATCAGGATGATGGCGCTGCGGCGGATGCGGTTCGTGTCGTTGAGTTTCAGGTTCGCGGGCTTGATGTCGCGGTGAATGATGGGGGCGACGGGGTCGAAGTTGTGCAGGTAGTCGAGCGCGTCCAGGAGGATGAAGGCCCATTCCAGGACCTGCGCGGGCGGGAACGGCGCGGCGCGGCGGCCGAGCGCCTGGCGCAGGTCGTCGCCGGCGATGTACTCCATCACGAGGAACGAGTTGTTCTTCAACTCGAACCACTCGTAGACCTCCGGGAAGGCGGGGTGGTGCAGGGCCGCGAGCCTCTTGGCCTCTCGTATGAAGGCCCTCTGAAAGAACTCTTCGGCGTGAATCAGTTGTTTGAGCGCGACGGGGCGTCGGCGCTGCCGGTCGAGCGCCTCGTAGACGAAGCCGCCGCCGCCCTTGGCCAGAAAGCGCTCGACGTAGTAACGCCCCTTGATGACCGTCCCTGGTAATATCATGAGCTTACGTATAAGATGCCGGGCCGGCGGGCTTCGCGCCCGACACTCAATCTTAACCTCCGCGAGTCGGCGCGTCCAAGGTGCGCGCCCGAACAGAATTCGCCTCACTCGCGCCTTACGAAGGGCTACCACATGATGACTCTCCTCGAAGAAGGTCAGCCCATCCGCAACGGCGACTTCGTCGTCGAGCGGTTCCTCGGCGAGGGCTTCTTCGCCGAAGTGTATCGCATCAGGCACCAGATAATAGACCAGCGCCAGGCCCTCAAAATTTTCAAGACGCCCGGCTCCGTTGACGAGGTCAGGCTGATGCTGGATGAGGCGCGGCTGCTGACCGGGCTCGGCCACCGCAACATCGTCAGGGTGTACGACGCCGGGATTCACCAGACGGGCGCGCGCAGCTACGGCTTCTTCACGATGGAATACCTCGAAGGCGGCAGCCTCGAACAGTTCCGCCTCCAGCACCAGGAGCGCCTCGTCCCCGTGCCCGTCACGGTCGGCGTCCTGCGGCAGGTGTGTCAGGGACTCGGCCGCGCGCACGGGCGCAGGCCGCCGCTGATACACAGGGACATCAGGCCGCAGAACATCCTGATAGGCGAGGACGAGGAGGGGCTGCGCGCGTGCCTCAGCGACTTCGGCCTCGCCAAGCACGTCAACCCGCTCAAGCTGAAGGCGAGCACCAAGGGGGCGCCGTGCTACAGGGCGCCGGAGTGCTACGACGACCCGCAGGCGGCCTCCTGCGCCGCCGACGTGTGGGCGCTCGGCCTGACGGCCTACCTGATGCTGACGGACCGCTTCCCCTACGCCGGGGCGGACCTCGACGAGATCAAGCCGGAGCATTTCCGTCGGCCGCTGGTGCCCGCGAGCAGCCTCAACGGCGGGGTGGACGAGCGGCTCGACAGGATACTGGCGCGGGCCCTCGCCATCGACCCCGCGGAGCGCTACCCGCACGCCATGGCGCTGCTCCAGGATTTGGAGGCGTGGGGACGCACGGGCGTGGACGCGCCGCGGCCGGCGGCCCCGCGCCCCCGGCCCGAGGCCGACCTTTCGGGCGAGCAGGAGGCGCGCCCGCTGGTCGCGCGCGCCCTACAGTTGGCCCCCAGCAGGCTCGAAGAGGCTTCGCAGTTGTTGCAGAGGGCGATGGACGCCCACCCGCCCTACCGCGAGCAGTACAAAGGCTTGCTCAAAGCCTGGCTGAGCGGGAAGGTGATGTGAGGCGCCGGGGCGCGTCTCGTGATGCGGCGGCCTCGCCGCACGGCTCACTCGTGACGGGGGCGGAGATGTTCAAGTCGCGCTCGACATTCGGCAGCCTGCTCGCCGCGGCGCGGCAGCGGATGCACCCGCCTGAATTCCGCATCGGCGAGCCGCTCTGGCCGCGCGAGACGGCCGACGAGCTGGGGGAAGCCTTGAAGCGCTTCGCCGCCGTCGCCGCCGCCGCCCCGCCCACGCCGGCGGCGGGCGCCCCGGCCGCGCCGCCTGTGAGCGCCCCGGCCGCGCCGCCAGCGGCCGCCGCCGGACTCTTCGACGAGCAGATAGCGGCCATCGGCACGATGGTCTGGCGCCTGCGCAACGAAATCGTCAAGCAGGCCGACGGCCCGCAGGCGGCGAGCTTGAGGTACGCCGCCAGCTACCTCGACGCCCTCTGGGGGCAACTGTCCGACGCCGGCGTAGAGATACGCGACCACACCGGCGAGGCCGTGCCGAGGAGGGGCGTCTACCTGCTCAAGACCGTCGCCCACCAGCCCGTGAGCGGCATCAAGCACCAGCTCGTGATTGAAACACTCAAGCCGACGATCTACTTCAACGAGAAGATTCTCCAGGTCGGGGAGGTCATCGTCGGCACGCCGAACCCCTCGAACTGACGTCGGAGCCCGGCACCTCCCGCAGACGCGCCGCGGGACGCTTCAGTTCGCGCTTCACAAGAGGTGAGATGGTGTCCAGCAGTTACGGTGACAACGACGCGCGCGCCGCCTCGGTCAAAGCGACGCTGCTCAGAATGGCCCGGCCCGAGATGTATCGCCTCAACGACTTCCGGGTGCTGAACCTGCCGACCCGCGCCACCGAGCGCGACATCCAGAAACACCTCCGGAGGATGCAGTTGGAGCAAAAATTCGGGGGCGCGGCGGGCGCGGGCGCGGCGGCGGTGGCCGCGCCCTCCCCGCTTCCGCTCGACCCGCCCCCGGACGCCGTCATGATAGCCGAAGCCCACTCGCACCTCGCAGACGCCGAGCGACGACTAATCAGCGAACTCTTCTGGCTCTGGCCGGGCGGGCGGGCGCAGGGCGCGCGCGACGAACACGCCGGCGCGCGCCCCCCACACGACGACGGGGTGAGGCCGCCCGCCCACGGGAGCGACCTGGAGGCGGCCGTGAGTTTTTGGGGCGGACAACTTGAGCGGGGCGGCGAGTGGCAGGGCGTCGCCGCGCATAACCTGGCCGTCCTGTTCCACGCGGCGGCGCTGGACATCGAGTGCGAGGCCGCGGGCGAGCGCCCCGCCTCCGAAGAGCCGCCCGACTCCGAAGAGCGGAAGCTGCGGCTCGCCCGTTACTGGTCGGGCGCCGTCGAGATGTGGAAGCGCGTGCTGGCGGAGGAGCACGCGTGGGCGTACCTACAGGCGCGCGTCGAAGAGTTGAACGACCCGCGCCTGAAGGCTGCGACCGTGAGGCGCCTGCGCCTGAGCCTGCCCGCCGCGCTGCTGACGATTAACGCGCACCTGGCCGTGCGCGCCTCGCAGCGCGGCGCGACCGCCGACGCCAGGCGTCAGGCCGAGCTGATGAGCGCGTTCGACTTCCCGGCCGACCAGACGGCCGAGGCGCGGCGGCACGTCCTCGAACCGCTGCGCCACCGCATACACGACCTCTGCGTGACGATGGGCGAGGACGCGCGCAAGGCGCCCGAGCAGGCCATGCAGGTCGCGGAGCGGTTGCTGGAGCGGGCGCGCCCGCTGCTGATGGCCGTTGACGACCTGCTGCCCGCCGGAGACCCGCAGCGCCCGGACGTGCTCGACGCCGTCGCGCTCGCCGCCAACGACGCCGCCGTCATCAGGTCCGAGTCGCTCTCTCACGGCGTCAAGCGCGACTGGAAATCGGCGCAGGACTTTTTCGAGCGAGTCTCGCGCTACGCCGCGACGGAGTCAATGCGCGAGCACATCAACAAGAGCCTCGTCTGGGTGCGCGACAACCTGCGCTACAGCGACCACAAGAGCTGCTGGTTCTGCGGCGAGCGCGAGGAGGAGTCCGGGGTCAGCGCGACCATCAGGATGTACAAGATGGTGGCCGCCAACCACTACAACTACTACGACGTACAGGTGCCGCGCTGCCGCAAGTGCAGGCGCGCGCACCTCCTGACGAGCGCCCTGACCGCGCTGGGCGTAATCGCCGGGCTGGCCGCCGCCGTCGCCATCTACCTCACGCTGTGGCTGCCTTACGGGCCGGAGGTGAAAGGCGGCGGGATGTTCTGGGGGGGACTGCTCGGCGCCGCCGCGCTCTCCGCGGCGGGCGGGATACTGGCCTACAGGCTGGCGCTGAGGACGCGCCTCGGGGCCGTGAAGCCGAGCCGGCACAAGTGGGGCTTCCCCGTCGTGCTCGAACTACGCTCGCAGCAGTGGACGCACATCAAGCCGTCGTAGCGGGCGGCGCTCCTTCCTGGCCTCACTCTGAATGGCCGCGCGAGAAAGCGGCCGGGGGACTTTAGCCCATGGGACGACAGTTCATTGATTACGGGATTGACCTCGGGACGACGAACAGCTGCGTCGCCCTGTTCGAGAACGGCGCGGCCGAGGTAGTCAAGAACACGAAGCACTCCGACTTCACGCCCTCGGCCGTCTTCTGCGACGAGAACGGCTCGCTCATCGTCGGCGACGACGCGGTCAAGGAGCTGGACCGCGACACCGAGAACACGGCCAGCGAGTTCAAGCTGCAGATGGGCTCGGACTGGAAGAAGCTGTTCGCGCGCAGCGGCCAGTGGCTGCGCCCGGAAGACCTCTCGGCCGAGGTGCTCAAGTCGCTCAAGCAGGACTGCCGCGACCGCAGGGGCGAGGAGATAGCGGCCGCCGTCATCACGGTGCCCGCCGCCTTCGAGGCGCCGCAGAACGACGCCACGCGGCAGGCCGCGAAGCTGGCCGGCATCAGTTGCAGCCCGCTGCTGCAGGAGCCGGTCGCCGCCGCGCTGGCTTACGGCTTCCAGCAGGCCGACCAGCGCAACTTCTGGCTCGTCTACGACCTCGGCGGCGGCACGTTCGACGCCGCGCTCATCAAGTCGCACGACGGCATCATCCAGGTCATCAACCACAGCGGCGACAACCACCTGGGCGGGAAGCTGATGGACTGGGCCATCGTCGAGGAGCTGCTGGCGCCGGCCGTGGCGCGCGAGCACGGGCTGGAGGACTTCCGCCGCGGCAGCCCTTCGTGGGTCGGCGCCGTCGCCAAGCTCAAGCAGGAGGCGGAGGAGGCGAAGATCAGCCTCTCGCGCCTGCCGTCCTACAGGATAACGACCTACCTCAAGGGCGGCGACGGCAGGGTCCTGCCGTTCGAGTACACCCTGCGCCGCGAGCAGATTCAGGAGCTGGCCGAGCACTACATCCGCAAGTCCATCACCATCTGCAGGAAACTGATGGCGGACGCGGGCGTCGGCCCGTCCGACGTCGAGAAGGTGCTGCTCGTCGGCGGCCCGACGCTCATGCCCTACCTCAGGGAGCGGCTGGCGGACGGGCGCGAGGGGCTGGGCATCGCCCTCGAATACAAACACAACCCGATGACGGTCGTGGCGCAGGGCGCGGCCATCTTCGCCGCCATGCAGGTCAACAGCGCGGCGGAGACGCTCGCGGCCGACCCCGACAAGTACGCCATCGCCCTGGACTACAACCAGATTGGCGACGACCCCGAGCCGATGGTCGGGGGGCAGGTCGGCGCCTCGGCTTCGCGGCAGGACTTCACCGGCTACTGCATCGAATTCATCAGCGTCGAGGCGCGCACGCCCTGGCGCAGCGGCCGCATCCCGCTCAGCGCCGAAGGCGGCTTCACCGCGGAGCTCTGGGCGCCGGAGAAGCAGAACAACTACCTGATAGAGCTGACCGACCCGCGCGGCAGCCGCATCGAGGCGACGACCGAAAGGATGTCTTACACGCGCGGCCGCACGTCGGCCGCCGCCCCGCTGACCCATTCGATAGGCGTCGCGCTGGCCAACAACGAGGTTGACTGGTTCTTCAGGAAGGGTGATTCGCTGCCCAGGACGTCGAGGCCCCACAGGCTCAACTCGGCCTACTTCTTCCGCAAGGACCAGGCCGGGGTGGTGCTCAGGGTGCCGGTCGTCGAGGGCGAGTACGAGAAGGCCGACCGCAACCACCTCATCGGCCACATCGAAGTCACCTCCGAGCGCATCACGCGTGACCTGCGCGCGGGCGACGAGGTCGAGGTCGAACTCGAGGTGGACACGTCCGGCCTGCTGACGATGAGAATCTACAGCGTCGCGCTCCAGGAGGAGATTGACGGGGCGCTGGCCCTGAAGACCAAGGCGCTCGACGTGACGCAGCTCGAAGACCGCACGCGCGAAATCAAGTCGCGCCTGGAGGCGGTCAGGCAGGCGGCGCTCTCCACGGGCGACCCCAAGGCGCTCTCGATCCTCAAGGAGCTGGACGAGGACGGCCTCGTCCACGACATCAACAAGCAGCAGAACGCGGCCGCCAACGACCCGTCCGCGCGCGACGAGTGGGAGAAGAGGCTGCGCGAGCTGGACGCGAGGATTGACGAGGTGGAGGGCGCCGTCGAGATTCCGGCGCTCGTCGCCGACGCGCAGCAGGTGCTGACGTGGGCGCAGCAGATTGTCGAGCGCCACGGGACGGTCGTTGACAAGCAGAACTTTCAAGCCCTCCAGCGCGACCTGCTCGCCACCATACGCGCGCACGTCAACAGCCCCGAGGAGTTGACGCGCAAGACCAGGCTGATGGAAGAGTTCGCGCTGCAAATCCTGACGCAGATACCCGAGTTTTGGATAGAGCGGCTGGCGCAGTTAGAATTGCAGGACATACGCTCCTTCACCGACCCGGACCAGGCGCGGGAACTCCTGATGCAAGGGCGCAGGGCCGTCAACAGCGGGGAACTGGAAAAGCTCAAGTCCGCCGTCAAGCAGTTGTGGCAACTCAGGGTGCTGGCGCAGCCCTCGGCTCAGAGGGGCTACGGCGGGACTTTGATTCGGGGTTAGCGGCCGTTGGGCGAAAAGGAGGGCTCCGCCGTGACAGACGTGACCGAGGCCGCAACCTCTCCGGCCGCGAAGCAGACCTTGCTGTCCCTGCTCGACCAGATGACGCGCGCCCGCGCCGCCGAACTGGCGCGCGCGGGCCGCTACGCCGAGGCCGAAGAGGTTCTCTCGGCGGGCGGGGGCGGCGCGGGCGACGGCCCGGCGACCCTCGACCTGTTGGCGCGCATACGCGCGCAGCAGGGGCGGCTGGCGGAGGCCGAAAAGTTGTGGGAGCGCGCCGCGCGGCTCGACCCCGCCAACCCGGCTTACGCGCGCGGGCTGCGCCGCGCCGCCTCACCGCGTCGAGGCTGGGGGCGGCCGCTCACCCTGCTCCCGCTCGTCGCCTGCGGGCTCCTCTGCGCGTCCCTCGGCTATTGGTGGTGGCGGCGCCCCCCGGAGGCGCGGGGCGCGGGGGCGGCCCCGACGCAGAGCGCGCAGACCCGCCCGGCCGCGCCGCAGGGGGAGGCGGCCGCCCCTCCGCCACAGGCGCCCGCGGCCCCCGTGGACGCGGAATCGGCCGCGGCGCGGGCGCCCGTCGAGAACCGCATCAACGTGCGCGGCGTCACGGTGACGCGGGCGCCCGACGGGCTGGTGCTGAGCTTCGACGAAGGGCTGTTCCGGCGCGGCCTGACGCTGATGCCGGGCGCGCGGGAGAGGCTCGCGGAGTTGGGACGCCAGCTCGGGCCGTACGCCGGCGACAGCTCCGTCCGCATCGTGGGCATGACGGACGAGTCGCCGATGCCGCGCCGCGCCCGCTACCGGGACAACGTCTCGCTGGGGATGGACCGCGCGCGCCTCGTTTACGACCACCTGCGCTTAACCCCCGGCCTCGATTCGGATGACCTCACCATCGGGAGCGCCGGCGCGCGGCGGACGCGCGGCGATTCCGCCCGGGCCGCCGACCGCGCCCGCGACCGCACGGTCGTCTTACACATCGGCGCGCGTTTAAGGAGAGACTAAGGGCTTGCAGCGATTCATCGAGAAGCGCCGGGTGGAACTGCACCCGTCTGTGTACCTGGCCTGGTTCATCGCCAACCGCGAGGCCGCGCTCGCCGGCTGCGCCTGCGTCACGCCGCCGCACGTCCTGCTCGGCGTGTTGAAGATTCTGGACGACAGCTACGACCGCGAGGCCGAGGCCGCGCGCATGGGCGCCGGCGAGCTGGGGCGGATTGACGAGGCGGTCGGCGCCTGTGGCCCTCTGTTGCAGATGTCGGGGGCCGAGTTGACGGCGGCGCGGCGCGGCCTGCACAAGGCGCTGCCCGACAACAACAGCGGCGAGAGGCCCCCGCGCGTGCGCATGCTCCAGTGGTCGGGCGACAGCCTCTTCCTGCACCAGAAGCTGGTCGCGCGCGCCATGAACGAGAGCGGGCGCACCATCACGCTCGCCCACCTGCTCGAAGAGTTGCTTGAGAATCTGCCGCCCGAAGCGATGCCCTTTTTCCGGAGCCACCCGCGCGCGCGAGCCGCGCTCGACTCAAGCGGAGACGGTCAAAGCCAGGCCCAATACGACAGCCCGCTCTGGGCTTCCTCGGCCGAGCCTGACGAAGAGTAACCTCATAGCCCCGCCGCCGTCCCCGGCGGCGCCCGGCCCGCCCCAGGCACAGACGTTCCGCGGCGGGCGCCCCCGGCCCCCGGCCGCGGCGTCACGCCCGAAAGGACTCACAAGGACTCACCATGAAACATCTTTTCTCGACACTCGTTTTCGCCGCCCTGTTCTGTCTGCCGTCGAGCCACGCGCGGGCGGCGCAGCAGGGCGCGCCGGCCGGCGTCTTCTACTTCGGGTCGCAGGAGGAGGTCGGCGTCATCCAGGACGTGCGGGGGACGGACTATAAGCTCGGTCACAAGTACACCCTCCACTTCTTCCTGGCGGGACTCTACCTCTCAGACGACGGGTACGTCCTACAGAAGAAGGGAGACTTCAACTCCTACTCCCCGCTCAGCGAGGCGAGAATAAAAGACTTACAACTGGCCGGGGCGTTGCCCTCCCCGTTGCCGAAGTACTCCATCCCCTTTTTTCAATACGTCATCGGCTACTCGTTGTGGATAGTCATCGCCTTCGTCGCCGCGGCGCCGTCTCTACAGCGTCTGATGCGAAGAATGATGGGGAAAAGATTCTGCCCTTCGTGCAGGCTCGAACTGACGCCCCACGAGGCGGAGACGGGGGTGTGCGGCGCGTGTAGCAGACACCTTTGAGCGCGTTCGGGCGGTCGTCTCGCGGCCGCCGCCCGGCGGCTACGCCCCGCGCGGCGGCGGCGGCGGCCCGCGTCGAGGGGAGGCCGGGCGTCGTCGCCGGCGCTCAGGCGGGCGCGCGTCCGCCGTCGGGGTAGTTCAGCCGGTAGAGCACCCAGTAGAGCCCGCGGCGTCGCAGCAGCTCCTCGTGCGCGCCGGCCTCGCGGACTTCGCCCCTGTGCATGACGATGATCTTGTCAACCGACCTGACGGTCGAGAGCCTGTGCGCGATGATGATTGAAGTCCGCCCCTCCATCGAGCGCTCGACGGCGCCGTGGAGCAGCGCCTCCGTCTCGGCGTCCACGGAGCTGGACGCCTCGTCCATGACGAGGACGCGCGGCTCGAAGGCGAGCGCCCGCGCGAGGCTGATGAGCTGCTTCTGCCCGACCGAGAGCCCCGCGCCGCGCTCGCGCAGCTCGCTGGCGTAGCCCGCGCCCAGCCGCCCGATGAACCCGTCGGCGCTCACCTTGCGCGCCGCCTCGCGCAGTTGCGCGTCGGTGATGCCGGCGTTGCCCAGCCTGATGTTCCCGGCGATGTCGCGCGAGAAGAGGAAGCCGTCCTGCGGGACGACGGCGAAGTGCGCGCGCAGCTCTTCGAGGCGCAGCTCGCGCACGTCCACGCCGTCGAGCAGGATTTGGCCGCGCTGCACGTCGTAGAAGCGGAGCAGGAGGCTGACCAGCGTCGTCTTCCCCGCCCCCGTGTGCCCGACGAAGGCGACGCGCTCGCCCGGCTCGACGACGAAGGAGACGTCCTTCAGCACCCAGTCCTCGTCGCGGTACGCGAACCAGACGCGGCGGAACTCGATGCGCCCGCGCGCCGCGACCGCGCGCCGCGGGCCGGCGGGGCGTTCGGCCGCGGGCGTCTCGTCCAGCACCCCGAAGACCCTCTCGGCGGCGGCCAGCGCCGACTGCCAGACGTTGTACTTCTCGCTGACGTCCCCGACCGGCTCGTAGAACATCTCGACGAGCTGCACGAAGGCGACGACGGTGCCGAGCGTCGCGACGCCCTGGACGACCTGCCCGCCGCCGTACCAGATGATGAGCGCGACGCCGGCCGCCGCGATGACCTCGACGGCCGGGTGGAGGACGGCGTGGTAGAAGGCCGTGTCCAGGTTGGCGCGGCGGTTGTTCGCGGCGAGCCGCCGGAACTCCTCCAGCTCGCGCCCCTCGCGGTTGAAGAGCTGCACGACCGACATGCCGGTGAGGTGCTCTTGCAGGAACGCGTTGATGTCCGCGACGCAGCGGCGCGACCGCCGGTAGGCGCGCCGCGACCGCCGCCGGAACCACACCGTCAGCGCGACGAGCAGCGGGAGGATGGAGAAGGTGACGAGCGCCAGCCGCCAGTTGGCGTAGAACATCCAGGCGACGATGTAGAGAATCAGCGCCACGTCGCCGAAGACGGAGACGGCCGCCGCGGTCAGCATCTCGTTGAGCGCCTCGACGTCGCTCGTCAGCCGCGTCATCAGCCGCCCGACGGGGTGGCGGTCGAAGTACGACATCGGCAGCCGGTGCAGGTGCGCGAAGACCTCGTTGCGCAGGTCGTACATGATGTGCTGCCCCATGCGCTGTAGGAGGGACAGCTCCGCGTAGGCGATGAGCGCCGCCAGGAGGTGCGCGAGCAGGTACGCCACCGCGATGAAGCCGAGGCCGCCCGCCGCGTCGCCGCCGAAGCCGAGCCGCCCGGCCGCCCGGCTGACGAGGAGCGTGAAGCCGGAGGGCGGGCGCGCCGGGTCAGGGGCGAGGTAGAGGTCTACGGCGGCGCTGACGAGCGTCGGCCCCGCCGCGGCGAGCGGCGCGGCCGCCACCGTCAGCACGAGCGCCGCCAGCGCGTGGAGCTTGTACGGCGCGAGGTAGCGCGCCAGCCGCCACATCAGGCGCGCGTCGCCGGCCTGGCCGAGTCCTTCTTCTTCGTGCGGTTCGGGGGCGGGCATGGGGTTCGGCCGGCGGGCGCGAAGGGCGGGCGCCGGCGCCCGCCCTTCGCTTCTCAGCTCGTCGCCAGCTCCTCCTCCAGCATCTGCCTCGCGTACAGGCGGGCGTAGGCCCCGCCCATGGCGAGCAGTTCGTCGTGCGTGCCGAGTTCGGCGACGCGCCGGTCTTCGAGCAGGACGATGAGGTCGGCGTCCTTGACCGTCGAGAGGCGGTGCGAGCTGATGAGGTTCGTCCGCCCGCCGCGGGCGCGGCGGAGGCGCCACAGAATCTTCGCCTCGGTCTGCGTGTCAACGGAGGAGAGGGCGTCGTCGAGAATCAGGATGCGCGGGCTGCGAATCAGCGCGCGCGCGATGGCCGCGCGCTGCCTCTGCCCGCCGGAGAGCGCCGCCCCCCGCTCGCCGACGGGCGTCTCGAACCCGCCCGGCAGTTCGGCTATGTCGTCGGCCAGCCCGGCCTCCAGCGCGGCGCGCTCGACCTCCTCGCGGCTCGCGCCGTCGGCGCCCCAGGCGATGTTCTCCGCGACCGTCCGGCTGAAGAGGAACGTCTCCTGCGGGACGTAGCCGATGGCCGCGCGCAGCGCGTCGAGCGGAATCTCTTCGACCGGGCGGCCGTCTATCAGGAGGCGGCCCGCGCCTGGCTCGTACAGGCGCGGCACGAGGGAGAGCAGCGTAGACTTGCCGGCGCCGACCCCGCCGACGAAGGCCACCGTCTGCCCCTCGCGGATGCGCAGGCTGACGTCGCGCAGCGCCGGCTCGGCCGCGCCCGGGTAGGCGAAGGTCAGGCGCCGGAACTCTATCTCGCCCTTTATCTCGTGGCCGCGCGCGACGCGCCCGGCGTCGGCGTCGTCGTCCGGCCGGGCGGCGTCCGCTCCGTCCGGCCGGGCGGCTTCGGTTTCCGCCGGCTCGGCCGACATGATTTCGTGGATGCGCTCCATCGAGGCCATGCCGCGCTGGAAGAGGTTGACGACGTAGCCGAACTCGTGGAGCGGCATGACGAGCGCCCCGAGGTAGAGTGTGAACTGGACGAACTGCCCGACGCTTATCTCGTGGCGGAGCGTGAGCAGCCCGCCGTACCAGAAGGCGCCGAGGAAGCCCGTGGCGACGAGGAAGCGCAGCGTCGGGTAGTAGGCGGCCGTCAGCCGGACGAGCTTCTCGTTGCGCCTGACCAGCTCGCGGTTGACGCGCCTGAAGCCCTCCACCTCGGCCTGCTCCTGCCGGAAGGCGCGGACGACGCGCACGCCCGAGAAGGACTCCTGCGCCTGGCTGGCGACGAGCGCGGCGCGCTCCTGCACGCGCCCCGACTCGTCGTGCATCTTCTTCGACATGACCCGCGTGGCGAGGGCGACGAGCGGGAGCGCCGAGAACGAGACGAGCGTCAGCCGCCAACTGATGGAGAGCATCACGGGGAGCGTCAGCGCCGTGGCGAACAGCGAGTTGGTCGAGTACATGACGGCGGCGCCGACGACCATGCGCACGGCCGCCAGGTCGCCC
This sequence comes from Pyrinomonadaceae bacterium, assembly GCA_036387195.1. Taxonomy (GTDB): domain Bacteria; phylum Acidobacteriota; class Blastocatellia; order Pyrinomonadales; family Pyrinomonadaceae; genus QHXN01. The sequence goes on from DASVUF010000030.1 coordinate 19,137, forward strand.
GTCGCGCGCGTCATCAGGTCGCCCGTCCGGTGGCGCTCGAAGAACTGGAGCGGGAGCCTCTGGAGGTGCGCGTAAAAGTCCACCGAGAGGTCGTACTCCAGCCCGCGCGCCGCCCGCGCCATCAGCCGCCGCTGCGAGAAGAAGAACGCCGAGCGCAGCAGCGCCGCGCACAGCAGCAGCGCGCCGTAGCCGAGCAGCTTCGGCCGCGCGACGCCGGCCGTCAGCCCGTCAACGGCGTGGCGCAGGACGGCCGGCCCGGCCAGCGTCGCCAGGTTGGCCGCCAGCACGCACGCGACGGCGAGGGCGATGACGCCCCTCTGCGGCGCGACGTAGCGCCAAAGCCTCCGGCGCGGCGTCAGCCCCGGCCCGCCGCCTGCCCGTTCGCGTCTCAAGGCCGCCTCACCTCCCCCCGCGCGGCGCGCACGGCGCCGTCAGCGCCCCGCATGCGCGGCGCCGGCCGAGACGTTGACGGGCTGCCCGAAGACGACGGCGTGGCAGTCGTGCCCGGCCTCGAACTGCAACACGTCGCCCGCCCCGACCGCCACCTCGTGTTCGAGGCACTGGATGGCCTGCTCCCAGTGCGTCGTCGAGCCCGGCTCGTTCGAGATGGAGATGTCCTCGTCGAGCTGCATGTCGAACCAGAAGACGACGGCGTGGCAGGCGCCGGCGCGCGCCGCCGGGACGGAGATGGTCCTGCTCGACGGGCGGATGAGCCCGCCCCGGAAGTCGAAGCGGAAGACCTCGAACGGCTCGGTCAGCGCCTCGTAGTCGAAGGCCGCCAGCCGCACGGGGAAGTAGTGCGGGGCGGCGTACCGCCGCATCAGCCCGAGGTCGAAGCCCGCGCACCGCCCCACGCAGTTGAGCCCGCGCAGCCGCCTGCTCTCGACCAGCACGGCGTAGACGGCGGCCGCGCGCGGGATGATGACCGCGTCTTCGGTCAGGAGGTCGGCCCGCGCGTGGTTGATGGAGGGCACGATGCCCTCGCCCAGCAGGCCGCAGTCCACCGTCTCGGTGACGAGCAGGTTGGCCCTGCGCGGCATGTCGCGGCCGACGGCGAGGTCGGTGGACTTCTTACTCATGATCTGTATCTTGCCGGCCAGGCCGTTGCGCGCGACCACCTCGCGGGCCAAATCGGCGAGCGGCGCGACCATCTCGCACGAGACGGTCGCGCCCGCCCCGGCGCGCGCCGCCATCATCGCCAGCAGCCCCGTGCCCGACCCGATGTCGAGCACGACCGAGTCGGGGGTGACGACCTTCGAGAGCGCGCGCTCGAAGGCCTCGTTCCGCCGCTCGTCGTTGAGCATCTCGAAGTGCCAGCGCGGGATGATGGTGCACATGGCGCGGCTCCGGCCGAGCTGCGCCCGCCGGCTGTCGGGGTCTATGTAGAGCGCGGACTCGAAGCAGTCGAGCGCCGAGGCGAACTGCTTGTCGTCGAGATGCGCCTCGCCCATCGAGACGAGCCGCGCGACCAGGTCGCTGAGCCGCTCGGCCTTCGAGGCGCCGGCGGCCGCGGCGGCCGGGCCCACGACCGCCACCTGCGAGAGGCTTATCAGGTGATTGCCCCGCAACGAAGTCTCCTCTTCAACCATCGCTTGCGTTCTCCTTTACGTTCGGCGGCGACCCGGGAGGAGGCGCCGGCTCGGCGGGGGCCCGGCCGTGGCCTCAGTCCCCCGGGGAATCGTTCGGCGCGTGCGCGGGCTGCGCCAGGATGTTCTTCCTGGCGAGGCGCGCCTCGCAGCCCGCGCCGGCGTCGAGCACCGCGGTCACCCGCCCGGCCCTGTAGACGAGCGGCGCCCCCTGCCTGCGCAGCGCCCGCTCCGGGTATTTGGTCTGGTGCGAAGGGCAGACCAGCGCCCCCGCGCCGGCGTCCCAGCAGCCCAGGTGCAGCGGCCCGCCGCGGTGCGCGCAGCGGTCTTTGAACATGACGCGGAGGCCGTCCGGGAGCCTCAGCAGGAAGTAAGAGTCGCCGCCGGCGGTCACGAAATTGAATCGCTCGGGGTCGAACGTCACGACGAGCATGTGCGGTAGTCCTCAGAGTTCGTAGACGTGGTAGACGCAGCCGGGCGCGGCGCCCGACGCGCCGTGCAGGCGGTGGCGCGGGACGACGATGGCGTCGCCGGCCCGGAGCACGACCGAGGCGCCGTGGCCCGCGACCAGTTCGAGGGCGCCCGACTCGACCACCCACAGCGCGTCGGCGTCGCGCGAGCGCGTGATGACCGGCTCGCCCTCGCCGGGCGTCGCGGTCGTCTTCGCGGCCTCGGCCGCCTCGCCGAGCCCGTCCCGCAGGAGCCGGGACGCGGCCGCCCTGTGGCCTTCGAGGTCGTCGGCCCAGGCGAGCTGCCGGATGAAGTCCTCGTCGGCCAGCGCCGTGACCGCCTGCAACTCCTCCATCCCGCGGACGATCTCGGGGATGACCGCGTCGCCGTACTGCGCGATGGCCGGGGCGACGACGTTCTCGACGGCCATGCGCCCGTGGTGCTCGTCTATGTGGTAGTGCTCGTCGAAGTAGTACGTGTCGACGCGCGCCCCGAAGACGGCGCGCAGCATCTCGGAGAACTTGCGGCAGGTGTGCGCGAACATGGACTCGCCGACGGCGACGGCCCCGATGGCCCTGAAGAACTTGCGGTGGTCGCGGCAGACGTAGTGGTAGTAGTTGTTGAGCGCGAGCGAGCCGGCGAGGTAGAAGTGCCAGTAGGCGTGCGCGTCCGCGGAGAGCCCGCAGGTCGCCATCGTCTTCTCGAAGAGCGTGCTGTGTTTCGCCCTGTGCACGCCGTAGCCGTAGTCGTCAATGGCTATCTTGAACAGCTCGGACTGGACGGGGCCGAATTTGCCGAGCAGGTTGCGCGCCGACGAGGAGGACTCCGTGAGGAAGTCGCCCGCGACCTGAATGAGCAGCGAGGCGGCGGCGCGCTCCGGGTCGGGCGAGGAGAGGACGGCGGTGAGCGCGTCCAGCTCCGAGCGCTCGTGGCTCTCGACGAGGTGTCGCAGGTACGACCTGACGGCGTCGGCCGACCACTTGCCCGAGATGTCAATCTCGTCGTCGAGGAAGCCGAAGAGGTGCGCCTCCAGCGTGGGCCGAATCAGCTCGCCGAGCAGCCTGTTCTCGTTCGAGTAGAAGCGCTCGAAGTCGCCGCGCTTCGCCGCGAAGTCTTTCTCGGGCAGGAAGACGAGGTCCGCCTCGTAGACGTTGAACAGCATGCGCTGCGCCGCCAGGGCGCCGGCGCCGAACGCCTCTTCCTTCTTGAGCGGCCGGCCGAAATCGCGCGCCGCGCCGTCGGGCAGCTCGACGGGCCGCCGGTAAGGGTTGTCGGCGATGACCCACTCGCCGTGGCGGCCGAACAGCGGGTTGGCCGCGTAAAGCTGCACGTAGCGGCTCACGTCCTCGGGCGTGAGTCCGGGGACGGCGGCGGCGGCGGTGTCCGCCGGGGCTTTGACGGCGGCGGCGCCCGCGGCCGGCGCGCGGCTTTCGGTGGCGGTTGGCGTCTGCGAGAACTCTCTCATGTCTGCGCTCCTGAATAGAAGGCCCCCGCGCCCGAGGCGGCGAGCGCCGCCTCGATGGACGCGCCCAGGCGCTCGGCGAGCGCCCGCGCGTGGGGCATGTTTATCATCGTGTAGTGGTTGCCGGGCGTGACGTGCAGCTCCACGCCGCCGGCGGCGAGCGCCCCCCAGCCGCCCGACGGGTCCGAAGGCTCGGGGCCGAACCGCTCCTCCGGCCGGAAGAGGTTGACGCGCCCCGGGTACTCCCGCGGCTCGTACCTCAAGAGGGCCTCGACGTTCTCCCTGAAGGAGCCGAACAGGGCACGCACCTGCCGCGCGTCGGCGCCGGCCGGCAGGGCGTTCAGCTCGACGGCGCGACGGCGCAGGCCGTCCAAACGCTCGTCGAGCGTGCGGCCGCCGAGGTCGTCGAACTCGACCCCGAAGCGGCGCCCCAGGTTGCCCGCGAACATTCGGAACAGGTCTTCGTCGTCCGGCTCCGCGGCCTCGCCGAAGGCGCCCGGCGCGGGGCTGTCGAACAGCGCGAGCAGCGCGACGTGCTGCCCCCGCCGGCGGAGCTGTTGCGCCACCTCGAAGGCCGCGAGGCCGCCCATGGACCACCCGCCGAGCAGGTAGGGGCCGCGCGGCTGGACGCTTTGCAGCGCCTCGACGTAGCGGGCGGCCAGCCCCTCGAACTTCGCGCCGGGCTCGACGCGCCCGCCGGGCTCGGGGGATTGAAGGCCGTAGAAGGGCTGCCCCTCGCCGAGCTGCCGCGCCAGGTCTACGTAGCAGAGCGGGGCGACGCCGGCCGGGTGGACGCAGAAGAAGGGCGGGCGGTGGCCACGCGGCTGAAGCATGAGGAGCGCCGAGGAGGCCGGCGCCGACGCGCCCGCACACGGAATCGCCGGAGGGGCGGCCGCCGGCCCGCTCTCCGCCGCGGACGCCTGCGCGTCGTCCAGGGGCTCGGCCTCGTAGCCGAGCCTGACGGCCATCTCCCACGTCTCCGGCGCGAGGTCGTCGCGGCCGCGCCGCTCCCTCCAGCGCTCGCCCACGCGCGCGTCCACGCCCGCGTGGCGGTGGAATTTCACGTCGCCGAGCATCCGCGACTCGGCGTGGATGCCGTCGGTCATGCGCCGCCCTTTGTCCCCGTAGGGGCGCCGCATCGCCTCGTCGAAATCCATGTTGAGGAAGCGGCAGACGTCTCGCAGGACGGCCTCGGGCTCGGCCAGCAGGCGCTCGAAGCGGACGCCGAGCCGGCGCTCGGGCGGCGTGCGCTCAAGGAAGCGGAGGATGTTCTGGTGGCTGACCAGCCAGATAAGCTCGGCCAGCTCGCGCCGCGTGAAGGGGTGCTCGCGCCGGAAGAATATCTGCTCCAGCCGCGCCTCCTCGAAGGAGCGAATCATGCCGAACGGGTGGCGTATGAGGTGGATGTAGAGGGCGCCTTCGAAGTCGGCCTCCGCCTTTTCGAGCGCCGACGGGTCGAGCGCGTATGAGGGCGTCTTGTCCACCAGCCTCCTGTCGCCGAGCCAGCCTTGCAGAAGGCCGTAGCACTCCTTCGTCGTCAGGCCGCGCGCCTCCCACTCTTCCGTCAGGCGCGTGGCGGCCGCCGCGTCGCAGCCCTTCAGCTCCATGACGGCGCGCACCAGCCCCTCCAGCCAGAAGCTGTCGCCGCCGCTGAAGGCCGCGCGCCTCTCCGCGAGCGTGTCGAAGGAGAGCAGTTCCAGCTCGGGCGGGGCGAACAGGCGCGGGTGCCCCGCCAGCATCACCCTGAAGAGGGTCGAGCCCGAGCGCGGCGGCGAGAGGACGAAGACCGCCGGCGGGTTCCTCACGCCCTCGCCGCGCGCCCCGCCCCGCGGCGCGTGGCGCCGGGTCAGTTCCCGCAACTGCTCGGCGCGCGGCCCGAGCGGGCGCGCGAAGCCTGCGGCGCCTGAAGTCGGCCCGTGCGCGAGCCCCGCCGGCGGCGCGTCCGCGTCCGCCACGCCCGGAGGGTGCGGCGCGTCCTCGCCGGTCATCCTCCGCACGGCCCCCGCGTACTGCTCTTGGAGGTACGCGGCGAGCCGCCTGATGGTCGGGTCGTTGAAGATGGTGATGACGTGAACTATCTCGCCCAGCCTGTCCTGAAGCCGGTTGACGAAGACGGCGCCTTTGATGGAGTCGCCCCCGAGGTCGAAGAAGTTGTCTTCGACGCCCACGCGTTCGAGGCCGAGCACCTCCTGCCACATCTCCGCGAGCAGCGCCTCCAGCCTGTCGCGCGGCGGCGCGTAGCCGCGCGCCGTGTCGGGGCGCTCCTGGCCTGGCGCGGGGAGCGCGCGCCGGTCGAGCTTGCCGCTCGGGGTCAGCGGCAGCGCGTCGAGCGCGACGTAGGAGGCGGGGAGCATGTGCTCCGGCAGCCGCTCGCGCAGAAAGCTTTGCAGCTCGTCGGCGCGCGGCCCGTCGTCGCGCGCGCCGACGACGTAGGCCACCAGACGCCTGTCGCCCGGCCGGTCTTCGCGCGCGACGACGACCGCCTCGCGCACGTCCGGGTGACGCGCGAGCGCGGCCTCGACCTCGCCCAGCTCGATGCGGAAGCCGCGAATCTTCACCTGGCTGTCGGAGCGGCCGACGTACTCCACGTCGCCCGAGTCGAGCAGCCGCGCCACGTCGCCCGTCTTATAGAGGCGCGCGCCGCGCGCCCCGCCCCACGGGTGCGGGACGAACCGCTCGGCCGTCAGCGCCGGCCGTCTCAGGTAGCCGCGCGCCAGCCCCTCGCCCCCCACGTACAACTCGCCGGGGACGCCGACGGGCGATGGCTGCATCTCGCCGTCGAGCACGTACAGTTCGAGGTCGGGGATGGGGGCGCCGATGAGGCTGCCCGCGTCGCCGCCGGCGTCGGCGGCGCTGACGGGGCGGTAGGTGACGTGGACGGTCGTCTCGGTGATGCCGTACATGTTGACGAGGCGCGGGCGCGCGTCGCCGTGGCGGCCGAACCACGGGCGGAGGCTTTGCAGCTCAAGCGCCTCGCCGCCGAAGATGACGAGGCGCAGGCCGAGCGGCGCGGCGGCCGGCGACGCCTCGTCGGCGCGCATCAACTGGCGGAAGGCCGAGGGCGTCTGGTTGAGCACCGTCACGCGCTCGCGCGCGAGGAGCGCGCGGAACTCCTCGGGCGAGCGGCTGACGAAGTAGGGCACGACGACGAGCCGCCCGCCGTAGAGCAGCGCGCCCCACAGCTCCCACACCGAGAAGTCGAACGCGTAGGAGTGGAACAGCGTCCACGCGTCCGTCTCGTCAAAGCCGAACCAGCGTTCGGTGGCCGCGAACAGGCGCGCGACGTTGGCGTGCGTGACGCAGACGCCCTTGGGCCGCCCCGTCGAGCCGGACGTGTAGATGACGTAGGCGAGGTTGTCGGGCGAGAGGTTCCCTTCCGCGTTCTCGCCGCTCTCGCGCGCGAGCGTCGGGGCGTCGGCCTCAAGGCGGATGACGTCCGCCGGCCGGCCGCGAAACTTTTCGGCGTGTTCGGCGCTCGTGATAATCACGCGCGCGCCCGCGTCTTCGAGCATGAAGGCGAGGCGCTCGCGCGGGTACTCCGGGTCGAGCGGCAGGTACGCCCCGCCCGCCTTGAGCACCCCGAGCAGCGCCGCCACCAGGTCGGCCCCGCGCCCGAGGCAGACGCCCACCAGCGACTCGGCCCCGACGCCGCGCCGCCGCAGGGCGCGCGCCAGACGGTTCGCACGCTCGTTCAGCTCGCGGTAAGTCACGCTCTCGTCGCCCGACACGAGCGCCACGGCGTTCGGCGTCTTCCCCACGCGGGCCTCGAACAGACGGTGCAGGCAGAGCGTCTGCGGGACAGTTACGCCGCCGGCGGCGGCCCCGCGCGCGAGCGCTTCGCGGCGCTCGGACTCGGACGTGAGCGGCAGCGTGGAGATGCGCGCTTCCGGGTCGGCGGCCGCCCCTTCGAGCAGGTTCCGGTAGTGGCTGAGCATGCGCCTGACGCGCGGCGCGTCGAAGATGTCCGTGCTGTAGCGCATGGAGAGCGTAAGACCCTCCGGCGATTCTAAGGCCGACAGGCGCAGGTCGAACTTTGAAGTCTCCGTCTCGGCGTCGAGCGCCGCGACCTCCAGGCCGTGCAGCTCAAGCTCCAGGTCCGAGGCGTCCTGCAAGGCGAAGACGACCTGGAAGAGGGGCGTGTGGCCCGCGCCGCGTTCGGGCTGTAGCTCCTCGACCACCTTCTCGAACGGGAGCCCCTGGTGCGCGAAGGCCCCGACGCAGACTTCGCGGACGCGGCCCAGCAACTCCCTGAAGCTCATCCGGCCGCTCAGCCTCGTCCGCAGCGCGAGCGTGTTGACGAAGAAGCCGATGAGCCCTTCCGTCTCGTGGCGGTCGCGGCCCGCGACGGGCGTCCCGACGACCAAGTCCTCCTGCCCCGTGTAGCGGTAGAGCAGCGCGTCGAAGGCCGCCAGCAGCGTCATGTAGAGCGTCGCCCCGCCCTCGCGCCCCAGCGCGCGCAGCCGCCCGGCGAGACGCGGCCCCACGTCCAGCAACTCTTCCGCGCCGCGGTAGGACGGCGCCGGCGGCCGCGGCCTGTCGGCCGGCAGCTCCAGCACCGGCAGCTCGCCGCCCAACTGCTCCTTCCAGTAGGCCAGTTGCCCGGCCAGCACCTCGCCCGTCATGTGCTCGCGCTGCCAGACGGCGTAGTCGGCGTACTGCACGGGCAGCTCCGCGAGCGGCGACTCGCGCCCCTCCCTGAAGGCCGCGTAGAGCGCCGAGAGTTCGCGCAACAGCACGCCCATAGACCAGCCGTCCGAGACGATGTGGTGCATGACGAGCGACAGCACGTGCTCGCCGTCGCCGAGTCTGAGCAGGCGCGCGCGCAGCAGTGGCCCCGCCGCGAGGTCGAAGGGGCGGCGGGCGTCCTCTTCGACGAGGCGTTGGGCCTCGGCCTCACGCTCGCGCGGCGCGAGCCCCGAAAGGTTGACGGTCGGGAGTCGCAGAGGCGCCGCCGGGGCGATGACCTGCCGCGGCTCGCCGCCGACGGTGTCGAAGGTCGTGCGCAGCGACTCGTGGCGGCGCACGATTTCGCCGAGGCTGCGCTCCAAAGCCGCGGCGTCGAGCGCGCCGGTCAGGCGCAGGACGCTCGGCAGGTTGTAGAAGGCGCTCTCGGGCCGCAGCCGGTTGAGGAACCACAAACGCTGCTGCGCGAAGGAGAGCGGGGCGAAGTCGGCGCCCGCCCCGCGCGGCAGAATCAGGGCGCGTGCGACGGCGACGCGCTCCTTTTTGAGGAGCCGTTCGAGCAGTTCCCTCCTCTCGGGCGAGAGGTTCGCGATGCGTTTCGTGATGTCGCTCATCCGCTTGTCTCGCCGTCGGCCCCTTCCAAAAGCGCCTGCACTTCCTCGTCCGAGAGCTGTTCGAGCCTGTCAAGCACGTCCGTGATGCGCCCCAACTCCTCACGCCTGCGGCCGCCCGACTCGACGTGCGCCGCGAGCCCTTCGACCGTCGGCGACTCGAACATCAGCCGCAGCGGCGCCTCCACGCCGCACCTCTCGCGCACGAGGCCGACGACGCGCGTCGCCAGCAGCGAGTGGCCCCCGAGGTCGAAGAAGTTGTCGCGGACGCCCACGCGCTCGACGCCCAGCACCTCGCGCCAGATGTCGGCCAGCGTCTCCTCGGCGGGCGTGCGCGGCGCGACGTAGCCGGCTCGCGCCTCCGCCCCCGCGGCGTCGGGGGCGGGCAGGCGCCGCCTGTCCACCTTGCCGCTCGGCGTCAGCGGCAGCGCGTCGAGGAAGACAAAGGCCGTCGGGATCATGTAGTGCGGCACGCGCTCGCGCAGGAAGGCTTTCAACTCGGCGGGCGACGCGCCCGCCCCCGCGACGGCCACGTAGGCGACGAGCCGACCCTCCCCGGACGCGCCCTTCCCCGCGACGACCACCGCCTGGGCGACGGCCGGGTGGGTCGTAAGCGCGGCCTCTATCTCGCCCGGCTCGATGCGGAAGCCGCGAATCTTGAGCTGGTGGTCGGCGCGCCCCAGGTAGTCGAGCCGCCCGTCGGGCAGGTAGCGCGCGAGGTCGCCCGTGCGGTAGAGGCGCGCCCCCGCCTGCACGGAGAACGGGTCGGGGATGAACCGCTCGGCCGTCAGGCCGGGACGGCCGAGGTAGCCGCGCGCGAGCCCCGCGCCGCCGATGTAGACCTCGCCCGGCACGCCCACGGGCGCGGGCCGCAGCCGCGCGTCGAGGACATAAATCTGCGTGTTGGCGATGGGCCGGCCGATGGGCGGCGCCGCGGCGCCGTCCCTCTCGACCAGCGCGTAGGTCGAGTAGGTCGTCGTCTCGGTCGGGCCGTAGAGGTTGAAGAGTTGGCGGACGCTCTCGCGCCCGTAGACCTGCCGCGCGAGGGCCGTTTGGAGCGCCTCGCCCGCGAGGTTGACCGTCACGACGGAGGCCGGCAGGGCGTCGAGCCGCAGCAGCTCGGCCATCGCCGACGGCACCGTGTTGACCAGCGTCACCTCGGAGGCCGCGGGCAGCTCAACGAGGCGCAGCGCGTCGTCGGCCAGCACGACCTTGCCGCCCCGGCTCAGCGGCGCGAAGATTTCAAAGACGGAGAGGTCGAAGTTGACGGAGGTCGCGGCGAGCACGCCCGAGAGCGACTCCGGCGTGTAGACCTCCCCGGCCCAGCGGACGAGCGAGGCCGCGCTCCGGTGCTCGACGGCGACGCCCTTGGGCCGCCCCGTCGAGCCCGACGTGTAGAGCACGTAGGCGAGGTTGCCGGGCGCGGCGGCCGGCTCGGGGGACTCCGCCGGCTGGCCCTCGATGTCGGCGGCGTCCCGGTCGAGGCAGAGGACGCGCGCGCCCGCGTGGGCGGGCAGCGCGCCGAGCAGCCGCGTCTCGGTGACGAGCACGGCGGCGCGCGCGTCTTCGAGCATCAGCGCGAGGCGTTCGCGCGGGTAGTCCGGGTCGAGCGGGACGTAGGCGCCGCCGGCCTTCATGACGCCGAGCAGGGTGGCGACCAGCTCGTGCGTGCGCCGCAGGCAGACGCCGACGCGCGACTCAGGCCCGACGCCGAGGCGGCGCAGCGCGTGCGCCAGACGGTTCGCGCGGCTTTCGAGGTCGGCGTAGCTCAGGCGGCGGCCGCCGGCGACGAGCGCGTCGGCGTCGGGCGTGCGCGCGGCCTGCTCGGCGAACAGTTCGTGGAGGCAGCGCGGGGCGAACTCGCGCGCCGTGTCGTTCCACTCGACGAGCAGCCGCCGCTCCTCCTCGGGGCGCAGCAGCGGCAGGTCGGAGACGCGCGCGTCGGGGTCGGCGGCCGCGCCTTCGAGCAGCCGCAGGTAGTGCGCGAAGAGTCGCCTGACGCTGGCCTCCTCGAAGAGGTCGGTGCTGTAGACGATGAACCCGCCCAACTCCCCGCCGTCTTCCCAGAGGTGAACCTCCAGGTCGAACCGCGACGCGCCGCTGCCGACCTCCAGCGCCGTCATGTTCAGCCCGCGCAGGGCCAAGTCCTGCGTCGGCGCGTTCTGCAGCGCGAAGGCGACCTGGAAGAGCGGGTTGCGGCTCATGTCGCGCTCGGGGTGCAGCTCCTCGACCAGCTTCTCGAACGCCACCTCCTGATGCGCGTAGGCCCCGAGCGTCGCCTCCCTCACGCGCCCCAGCAGCTCGCGGAAGGTCGGCTCGCCGGCCACGCTCGCGCGCAGCACGAGCGTGTTGACGAAGAACCCGATGAGCCCTTCCGTCTCGCGCCGGTTGCGCCCCGCGATGGGCGTCCCGACGACCAAATCCTCCTGCCCCGTGTAGCGGTGGAGCAGCGCGAAGAAGCCCGCCAGCAGCGTCATGTAGGGCGTCGCCCCGCCCTCGTGGCCGAGCGCCGACAGCCTCGCGCCCAATCCTTCGGGGAACTCCAGCGTGAAATCTGCGCCGCGGTAGGTCGCCATCGGCGGGCGCGGCCGGTCGGTCGGGAGCGCGAGCGCGGGCAGCTCGCCGCCCAACTGCTCTTTCCAGTAGCCCAACTGCTCGGCCAGCACTTCGCCCGTCATGTGCTCGCGCTGCCAGACGGCGTAGTCGGCGTACTGCACGGGCAGCGGCTCTAGCGCGGGCTCGCGCCCTTCGCTGTAAGCCTCGTAGAACTTCATCAGCTCGCCGGCCAGGATGCCCCTCGACCAGCCGTCGCTGGCGATGTGGTGCATGGACATCAGGAGGAGGTGCTCCTCGTCGCCGAGCCGCAGGAGGCGGGCGCGCAGCATGGGGTCGCGCGTCAGGTCGAAGAGGCGGCGCGCCTCCTCCTCCGCGAGCCGCAGCGCCTCGGCCTCGCGCTCCTCGGCGGGCAGGCCCGCGAGGTCGAGCACGGGCAGCGAGAACGGCGCGGGTTCGTTGATGAACTGCCGCGGCTCGCCGTCCACCGTCCGGAAGGTCGTGCGCAGCGTCTCGTGGCGTCGGACGAGCGCGTCGAAGCAGCGCTCAAGCACGCGCGCGTCGAGGCGGCCGGTCAGGCGGTACGTGTCGGGCACGTTGTAGAAGGGGCTGTCGGGCTGCAACTGGTTGAGGAACCAGAGCCGCTGCTGCGCGAACGAGAGCGGGAACGACTCGGCCGCGCGCCCCCGCGGCCGGATGGACGCCCGGCGCGCGCCTTCGCCGTCGCGCTTCAGACGCCGCATGAGGAGCGCCTGCTTCTCGGGCGAGAGCCCGGCGACGCGCCGCATCTGGTCGCTCATCCCTCACCTCCCGCGGGCGGCTGCGGCGGCGGGCCCTCTTCCAGCAGGGCGCGCGCCTCCTCGTCCGACAACCCTTCCAGCTCGCCGAGGGCCGCGGCGAGCAGTTCGTCGTCGGCCTGCTCGGCGCGGCGCGCGACGACGGCGGCGGCCAGCCCCTCGACCGTCGGCGACTCGAAGAGCAGGCGCAGCGGCAGCTCCATCTCGAAGGCGTCGCACAGCCGCGAGACGACCTGCGTCGCGATGAGCGAATGCCCCCCGAGGGCGAAGAAGTTGTCGTGGACGCCCACGCGCTCGACGCCCAGCACCTCGCGCCAGACGGCGGCCACCTGCTCTTCGACGGCGGTGCGCGGCGCGGCGTAGTCCTCGCCCGGCTCGGCCGGCGACGCCTCGGGCGCGGGAAGCTGGCGCCGGTCCACCTTGCCGTTGGCGTTGAGCGGCAGCGAGTCGAGCACGACGAAGGCCGACGGCGTCATGTAGTCGGGCAGCCGCGCCTGCAAGTGCGCGCGCAGGAGCGGGACCAGCTCGCGCGCGACGGCGCGACGCAGCGGGTTGTTGGCGTAGTCCTTCAGGTCGTCGGCGCGCGCGTCGGGCGCGGGGAAGGCGGACGGCGCGGCGCCGTCCGCCGACGCTTCGCCCGCCCGCAGCAACACGTCGAAGCGGCCGTCGGCGCCGTGCCGCGCCCAACTAATTTCGACCGCGTAAGAGAGTTCTCGCCCGAGGTCGTAAAGGTCTTCGGGGTCAACCCCGCCGGCGCCGTGCCCGGCGACGAAGCGCCGCAGCTCGCCGGCGGCGCGCCCGCTCGCTTCGTCCGAGAGCAGCTCGAGGGTTTTGACTTCGGCCGAGAGGCGCGCGTTCGGGACGCGCGCCAGCCCGAGCGCGTGCGG
>DASVUF010000031.1:0-17726 GCA_036387195.1 Pyrinomonadaceae bacterium
CTCGGAGTCGAGGTCGCGTGGCCGCCCACGCGCGTTCGCGCGCTCCGGCCGCCGCGCCGCGCCCGGTTTAGCTCCCGCCGCCTTTCCGTTTATAATCGCTGCAAGACTCAGCGAGCGACAACAACACGCAACAGGCGGAGCCCGAGGCGGGCGCGCGCGCGCCGCGCGGAGGGCGTCGTCGCCCGCGCGCGCCGCCGCCTCGCCCGCCGAAGTCACGCACTGATAGGTTTCAAGGAGGAACGATGACCAACATCAAGGAGTACAAGGCCAAGCAGTTCGACCTCTCGGGCCTGAACGGCATCTCCGACCAGACTCTGGAGATGCACTTCAAGCTCTACGAGGGCTACGTCACCAACACCAACACGCTGACGCGCAAGATCAGCGACATCCTCAAGGACGGCCGCGTGGATCAGGAGGAGATGCCCGCCTACTCCGAGCTGACCCGCCGCATGGGCTTCGAGTACAACGGCATGGTGCTGCACGAGTGGTACTTCGGCAACATGAAGAAGGGCTCGACGACGACCGACCCCGAGAACGGCTCCGACTTCTACAAGCTCGCCGAACAGTCCTTCGGCAGCTACGACATCTGGAAGGCCGACTTCGTCTCGGTCGGCAAGATGCGCGGCGTGGGCTGGGCGGTCTGTTACCAGGACCCGGTCAACAACACGCTCTCGAACCACTGGATCACGCTGCACGAGGTCGGCAACGTCGCCGGCTTCGTCCCCGTGCTCGTGATGGACGTGTGGGAGCACGCCTTCCTGCTCGACTACAAGCCGGCCGAGCGGCCGAAGTACATCGAGGCTTTCTTCTCCAACATAGACTGGGCGGCCTGCGAGCAGCGGCTCCGGCAGGGCGTCGGCGCGCGCCCGGCCGCGGCCGCGGCCAGGCCGGAGTAGAAGAGAGAGGGTAAAGAGACGAAGCGGCGGGGGGACGCGAGACGCGCCCCCCCCGCCGCTTCGCGCGTCCGGCCCCGGCGGGCTCAGGCGGGCGCGCCCGCCTGCCGGAGGATTTCGCGGAAGCGGAGCGCGCCGCAGTCCCAGTGGTCGTTGCCGGGCACCTCCATGTGCATGTACCAGCCTTTGACCTTGGGCCACACGTCGTGCGCGAGGCGGCGCCTGTTGGTCGTCACGGCCCAGGGCTTGCTCACGTCGGAGCAGTCGTCGAGCCACCCATCGAAGGGGCGTTGGAGCGGGATGTCGAGCGGGTCGCCCGCCGCCCAGCGCAGCGCGGCGACGAGCGGGCGCAGCGAGCCGTCCACCGGCATCCACGGCGTCTCCTTCGAGTGGGCGACCAGCTCTATCTGGAGCGCCGCGTGCGTGTTGGCGTTGCCCTTGAGCGCCGCCGCCTGCACCGTCACCGGCCGGCACTGGACGATGCGGTCCTGGCCGATGATGAAGTGCGGCGCCGAGTGGCTCGCGGCCAGCGTGCTGAAGGCGCCGTCCACGGTGCTGCCCTCGGTCGTGTGCAGCACGCCGAGCATCGTGTGCGAGTTGTTGAAGTAGGGCTTGTTGCCCGGCCGCTTGATCTCCTTGCGCTCGACGGCGAACTCGCCGATGCGGCTGACCCAGCCCTGCGGGTCAACCTTCCCGTCGGCGGCCGGGGCGCCGGCGTCGGCCGGCGCGAGGAACCGGGCCGAGACCCAGCCTTCGAGCAGCGACAGGTTCTTCTCGGTCTTCACGCGAACCCAGGCGCCGTCGCCGGCCTCGACCTGCTCGACGAGGTGGTTGCGCTTCAACTCTGTGATGATTTCGTGCTGGACGCCCGGCCCCTTGCGCAGGTTCAACTCGTCGGCGTTCACTCTGAACTTGCTCATCGTCTTAGTCCTTTCTTCTCACCGTCCGAAATTTGTAAAAGGGCGCCGGCGGCGGGCAGGCCGGCGCCGGGGGTGACGCCCCCTGCCTGTATATGTCGGGCGGAGAGCTTTTATTTCAGGGGGCGCGGCGGCCGGCGCGCGGTTCACGCGGCGGAGCGGTCGGGGTTATACTGCGCGCGAACGGACAAGACTTACCGGAGGCACTTGATGAAACTCTCTCGAAGCTTAATCGCCCCGTGCGCGCTCGCGCTGGCGGCCGCGCTGGCGGGCTGCGCCTCGGACATGAACGCGAACACGGGGGCGAACGCGAACGCGAACGCGGGCGCGGCGGCCTCGCCGTCGCCGGCGGCGCAGGCGCTCGCGCAGACCGAGCGCCCGCAGAAGATTAAAGACCAGATGCGCGAGCGCGGCGAGCAGGACGCGGCCGCGCCCGCGCTCAAGATAGCCGAGCCGCGCGAGGGCGCGACCGTGCAGGGCTCGACCGTCAAGGTCAGGCTCGAACTGTCGGGCGACCTCAAGGGCTACCACCCGCACAAGGACCCGGCGACGGGGATGGGCAACCACATCCACGTCATCCTCGACAACCAGCCCTACGAGGCTTACTACGAGCTGGGGCAGCCCTTCGAGCTGCGCAACGTCTCCGAGGGGCAGCACACCATCCGCGTCTTCGCCTCGCGCCCCTGGCACGAGAGCTACAAGAACGACGGCTCGTTCCAGATGGTCACCTTCACGGTGAGGGGCGGCGGCGACGCCTCGCGGCCGACGACGACCGCCGGCGGCCAGACGATGGCCGACAACGCCAACGCCGCCAACCGGAACGCCAACGCGAACGCGGGCGCCTCCGCGTCGCCCGCCCCGGCCGCCGAGGGCAAGGACATGCAGCCCTCGACGGCCGGCGCCGTAGACCGCTCGAAGCCGCTGCTGACCTACAGCCGGCCGAAGGGCGAGTACAAGGGCGCGGACGCCGACGCCATCATGATTGACTTCTGGCTCTCGAACGCGAAGCTGCAAGGCGACGGCGGCGAGTACCGCGTGCGCTACTCGGTGGACGGCGGCGAGACGAAGCACCTCGACAAGTGGGAGCCCGTCTGGCTCGCCGGCTGGACGGCCGGCAAGCACACCGTCCGCCTCGAACTCGTGGACCGCGCCGGGAACGTCGTGGACAACGGCGGCTACAACGCGACCTCGCGCGACATCACGGTCGTCAAGTGAGGGGCGCGGCGCGGCGGGACGTGGACGGCGGACGATAGCCGGCGGCTAATAAGATAGACGGCCGACGATAGTCGGCGGCTAATAAGAGAAGGCGCGGCCCTCATCGCTCATGATGAGGGCCGCGCCGCTTTTGTCTCTGCGACTTTTGTCTCCGCCGCGCTCGTCCCTTCCCTGCCGGCTGCCGCCCGGCGCTCAATCCTTACTGCGCCCCGAGCTTCTTCTTCTCGGCGAGCGCCTCCTGGTGGAAGCGGTCGGAGGGCTGGCTGGCGGCGATGACGGCGTCGAACTCGCGCAGCGCCTCGTCGCGCCGTTCGAGGTGCGCGAGGATGCGGCCGCTCGACAGGCGCGCGCGCATGACGACGGAGCGGTCCGTCTCGGGCGTGGCGAAGAGGAGCGCCTGGCGGAAGTGGCCGAGCGCGGCGTTGAGGCGCTCGGTCTGGAGCGCCTCGTCTATCGCCTCCTGCGCCGAGGCGCTCGCCGTCTGGCCGAGCGCGAAGTAGACGAGCGGCTCGTCGCGGTACTCGCCCCTGAGCGCGACGAGCCGCGCCTCGGCCTCCTCGTAGTTGCGCACGCGCAGCAAATCGTTGACGTCGCCGAGGCTCTTGACGAGCGCCGCGCGGCGCGGGTCGGCGGGCGCGGCCTCGGGCGGCGCGGCGCGGCGCTCGGCCAGCGCGCGGCGGCGCGACTCGCGCACGCGCTCGACCGCCGCGGCGTACTCGGCGGGGCGCTTCAACTCGCGCGCCGGGTCGAAGGCGGCCACCATGTCGGGGATGAAGTTCACCACGTCGAATCCCGCGCCCTCGACGCCGCGCAACTGCTCGGCGAAGTGGAACGCGAGCACGGCCCCGCGCTCGTAAGCCTCGGCCAGCTCGGCGGCGGCCGCGTCGTCGGCGGCCGCCTGCCGCTCCCTGGAATCCTTGAGCGCGGCCTCCTTCGCGGCCGGGTCGGCGCCGGCGGCCTGCAGCCTGCGGCTCGTCTCCAGTTGCAGCGCGCGCAGCCGCGCCGAGGCGTCCATGCGCACGTCGGCGGCCGCGACCAGCGAGCGCGCGACGACGAGGAAGACGTCGGGGCCGAAGGAGGCGCCGCGGCGCGCCTGCTCGGCTTCGAGGAGCTGCTTGATCTCGGGGCGGCGCGCCCCGACCTCGCGGCTGAAGCGTGAGACGAGCGGGTCAACGATGAATTGCAGGTAGGCGCGCCGCGTGTCGGACAGCCGCGGGTCGGTGTCGGCGGGCACGACGGCGTAGTAGTCGTCGCCGACGGCGCGGAAGTTAATCGCGCCGGGCGCGGCCAGCAGGTCGGGCACGAGCCGGAAGTGGCGCTCGCGCTCGCGCACGACCGAGACTTTCCGCTCCTCCTTCTTCTTGCCCGCCGCCTGCGCGGCCGGGTCGGCGACCGTCACGCGCTCGCTGATGAACGTCTCGGGGCGCGTGTTGAGGTAGGCGAGGACGGCGCGCGCCATGTCGAGCGTCGCCGGGCGCAGCTTGTCGCCGGCCGCGCGGTGCATCTGGACGTAGGAGGCGAGCTTGGAGTCGAAGCCCGACTGGCGGTAGAACTCGCGCACGAGCGGCGTGAAGTCGAGCACGTCGAGCACGCCGCCCGGCAGGTCGTCCGAGCGCGGCGGCGCGTCGAAGGCGGGCGGCGGCCCCAGCGCGTAGGCCAGCGAGACGTAGCGCGCCGCCTGCTCGGCCGCCGTCACGCCCGCGCCCTTCAGCGCGTTGCGCGCGTAGAAGTCCTGCATCCGGCGGCGCAGGGAGGCGTCGAGCCCCGACTGGTCTTTGCGCACCAGCTCGCGGAAGACCGACGGCGGCGAGCCGGCGGGCGTCGGGTCCCACCCGGCCGCGTCGAGCGCCGCCATCAGGGTGATGAGCCGCGGGTCGGGCGCTATCTCGATGCCGACGTCGCCGAGGCCCAGCGTGGCGGGCGGCGGCGCGGGGCGCTGCTGCTGCTGCTGCTGCTGCGCGGCGGCCGGGGGCGGCTGCCGCTGGGTCGAACGCGTCTGCGGCTGCTGCCGCGCGGCGGCGGCCTGCGCGCAAAGGAGGGCGGCCATGGGCAGGGTCAAAAACTTCTTCATCGCTAACCTTAGACTCCCGATTTCCTGCGTTGGTTGGCGCGCAGGAGTTTCAGGGTAACAGGGTAGGCGGCCAGCGAACAAACGACGGACAGCAACGTCCCGCCGACCGCAAAGGGCAGCAGCACCGACCGGAATTCCGCCAGGAGCGCGCGCCAGTAGCCGGCCGTCAGCAGGTGCGGCTCGCTCAGCAGCGCCAGCCCCGACTCGGGGAGCGACAGCGGCCGCCCCGTCAGGAACGCGCCGACGGCGTACGAGGCCAGGATGATGGGGACGAGCGTCAGGAAGGGGTTGTTGATGAAGGTGCCGGTGTAGACGGCGACCTTGTTGAAGCGGAAGGCGAAGGCCAGCACGGTCGCCATGATGGTGTGCAGGCCGAGGAAGGGCGAGAAGGCGATGAAGACGCCCAACGCGAAGGCGAGCGCCGTCCGCTCCGGCGGGTCGTCGAGCGCGAGCAGGCGGCGTAGTGCGGCGCGAACCATGTGGAGCCCTGGGACTAAAACCGCGAGCCGTGACGGGACCGAGGCCGCCCCCGTCTCGTCACGGCTCGCGGTTTACGGCTCGCGCCTATTTGAAGCTGTTGAGCGCCTCGGGCTCGTTGGAGTAGGTGTCGAAGACCGTGAGGAGCTTGGTGATGACCAGCAGCTCCTTGATCTTCTCGCCGAGGCCGAGCATCTTGAGCTGCCCCTGCTCGCGGCTGATGGTGGTGTGGCTGGAGACCAGCTCGCCGATGCCGCTCGAATCCATGTAGCTGACGCCCGACAGGTTGAGGAGGACCTTCTTCTTCCCCTCCGTGACGAGGCGGCGGACGGCGCTGCGCAGAGCGACGTTGCCCTCGCCGATGGTGATCTTACCTTCGAGGTCGAGGATCGTCACGTCCCCTGCCTGACGCTCGCGGATGTTCAGTTCAGCCATTGCGGGAAATCTCCTTGGAGTCAAGTAGACAGTAGTCGGTCAACAGTAGACAGTGGAAAAACCTTCTCAGTCCGGGAGTCAGCAGGAAACCGCGGGCGGCCTCTGTAAACTACTGTCTACTGACTACTGACCACCGTCTACTTCCTTTTAACCATTCGCACCAGCGTGCCGCCGCCGGGCGGGCTCTCCCACCCGACCTCGTCCATGAAGGTGCGCATGAAGAGGATACCACGCCCCGAAGCCTTGAGGATGTTCTCCTCGGCGGTCGGGTCGGGGAGGTGCGAGGGGTCGAAGCCCGCGCCGCGGTCGCGCACGGTGACGGTCAGGCCGGCGTCCGTCCCCGAGGCGCCGACCTCGACCGGCTTCGACTCGTCCTGCCGGTTGCCGTGGAGCACGGCGTTGGTCACGGCCTCGCGCACGGCCAGGTCAACGCCGAACAGCGCGTCCTCGGCGAAGCCGAGCCGCCGCGCGGCGTCCACGACGGCGGCCGCCGCCTCGGCGATGGCCTCGATGCGGCTCGGCAGCCTGAGTTCGACGGTCTCTTCGGTCACTGCCTCAAACGGCTCCGGCACGGCGCGCCCGAGACACCACAACCAGCCCCCGGCCCGGCGGGCGCCGCCGACCAAAAATCACACGCTGGGAAGCTCGACAGGAAGCCTGCACGGTTTAACACGCCCGCCGCACGCGTGTCAAGAAAGGCGGCGGACGGCGGTCGGCGGCCGGCGGTCGGTGGAAAAGCTTTGTCAGCCGTGACTTCCGCCGTGACTTTCGCCCCAGCGTCAACGCCGGCGGGCTGCGCCCGGCGGGACGGCCCCGGCCCGAGACGTGGCCGGCGCGTCCGCCGTCGAGCCCGACATCGCGCGTCAATCTTCTTTCGTCCGGCAAAGCTTCGTCCGGCAAAGCTTCGTCCGGCAAAGCTTCGTCAGGCAAAGCTTCGTCAGGCAAAGCCACGCCGGCGGGGCCGAGGGCGCTGTCAACTGACTACCGTCCGGTGCTCTGCTAACATTGCCCGCATGCGCATCATTCCGGCGCGGCGGCTGCGGGGCCGCCTGCGCGTCCCGGGCGACAAGTCGGTTTCACACCGCGCGGCGCTGTTGGCGTCGCTGGCGTGGGGGCGGACGCGGGTCGAGAACTTCTCCCCGAGCGCCGACTGCGCCTCGACGCTCGGGGCGCTCGAAGCGCTCGGCGTGCGTGTCGGGCACGAGGGCGGCGCGGTCGTCGTCGAGGGCGCGGGCGCGGCGGGCGGCGGGCCGCGCTTCCGTCCGCCCTCGGCGCCGCTCGACTGCGGCAACTCCGGGACGACGATGCGGCTGCTCGCCGGCGTGCTCGCCGCGCAGCCCTTCGCCTCCGTCCTGACGGGCGACGAGTCTTTGAACGGGCGGCCGATGCGCCGCGTCATCCGGCCGCTGGAGGAGATGGGCGCGCGCGTCGAGGCCGTGGACGGCCACGCCCCTCTGCGCGTCGAGGGGGGGGCGCTCCGCGGCATACGCTACGAGATGCCGGTCGCCAGCGCGCAGGTCAAGTCGTGCGTGCTGCTCGCCGGTCTCGGGGCCGAGGGGCGGACGGAGGTGGTCGAGCCGCGCGCACAGACGCGCGACCACACGGAGCGCATGCTCCGCTGGCTCGGCGTCGAGGTGGAGACGCGCGCCCTGCCCGACGACGAAGACGGTGGCGCGCGCGAAGGCCGTCCCGAAGGCGCCGGCGGTGCCCGCGACGCGGCCCGCGACGCCCGCGACGCGGCCCGCGTCGCCATCTCTCTCGAAGGCGGCTCGCGCCTCAGTGCGCGCGACCTCGTAGTCCCCGGCGACATCTCTTCGGCGGCCTTCATGCTCGCGGCGGCCGCGCTGCTCGAAGGCTCGGAGCTTGAGCTTGAGGGCGTCGGCCTGAACCCGACGCGGACGGCCGTCCTCGACGCGCTCGGCGCGCTCGGCGTCTCGCTCGCGGTCGAGGAGGCGCGCGAGGAGTCGAACGAGCCGACGGGGCGCGTCCGCGTGCGCGGCGCGGGCGGGCTCGCGCCCACGTCCGCCGACGGCGCCGTCATCCGCGGCGCGCGCGCGGCGCAACTGATAGACGAGCTGCCCGTCCTCGCCGTCGTCGGCGCGGGCGTCGAGGGCGGGCTGGAGATACGCGACGCGCGCGAGCTGCGCGTCAAGGAGTCAGACCGCATCAGCGCGACGGTCGCCAACCTGCGCGCGATGGGCGCCGAGGTCGAGGAGTTCGAAGACGGCCTGCGCGTCGGCGGCCCCGCACGCCTGCGCGGCGCGCGCCTCCAGTCCTTCGGCGACCACCGCATCGCGATGGCCTTCGCTGTCGCCGCGCTCGCGGCCGAGGGCGAGACGGAGATTGCCGGCGCGGAGGAGTGCGTCGCCGTCTCCTTCCCCGGCTTCTTCGAGCTGCTGGAATCGGTGGCGGAGAGATGAGCGGGGGGGGACGCCGCGTCGTCGTCACGGGCTTCATGGGCGCCGGCAAGACGACCGTCGGCCGCGCGCTGGCGAGACTCCTCGGCGTCCCCTTCGTGGACCTCGACGACGCCGTGCGCGAGGCCGAGGGGCGCGGCCCGCGCGAGCTGATTGACGGCGAGGGCGAGGACTACTTCCGCCGGGCCGAGACGCGCGCCCTGCGCCGCGTGCTCGAAGGGGGCGCGGCGCTGGTCGTCGCCACCGGCGGCGGCGCGTGGACGCTCGAACGCAACCGCGCGCTCGTCGCCGCCCGCGGCTGCCGCTCGGTCTGGCTCGACGCGCCCTACGAACTCTGCCGGCGACGCGTCGAGGCGTGCGGCCCCGCCTCGGAACGCCCCCTCGCCCGCGACCCGGAGCGCGCCCGCGCGTTGTACGTGGCGAGGCTCGCGGCCTACCGTCTCGCGGACCTGCGCGTGCGCGTGGCGCCCGGGAGCGGCGTCGAAGAGGTCGCGGCCGAGGTCGCCGCCGCGCTCGGCGCTGAATCTGATTGACCGCCCGCCGGTGAGGGTTAATGGTCGCTGCTGTATAATCTCCACATGAATAAGAAGGCGAAAAAACGGCTGAAGGAATCGGTGCAGAAGGAGATCGCGGAGCGGACGACCGGCGACAAGGGGCAGGGCTCACCTGTCCCGCCCAAGAAGCTGCCGGAGAGCCGGGGCTTTACGCCGAGGCCGGATAAGAAGAGGGGCTGACGCCCCCGCGGATTTTCATCCGCCCGCTGTCCCGGAGTTAACGCAGCGATTCAGTTCCGCGCAGTCAAGGTGGCGGCTTCTCGCGGTCGGGTTTGGTTTCTGAGAGGCGAATAAGGGGGACCGTAATGGCCAACCACGGCGGTGACGCAAAGGCGCTGAGGCCGGCGGACAAGCTGGCGAACGCGCACAACTGGAAGCGCCTCGCGCGCTGGAACGGCGAGGGCTTCTACGAGCTGAAGACCGAGGACACGGGCGACGTGCGCGTCCGCCTCTTCTTCACGCCGCAACTACTTGAGACGACCGAGGATATTCTCTACCGCCAGATAGTCAACGCCACGCGCTTCCCCGGCGTGCGCATGGTCGTGATTACGCCCGACGCGCACTACGGCTACGGCGTCCCCGTCGGCTGCGTCCTCATCACCGACGCCGACGCGGGCGCGGTCGCCATGGGCCCGGTGGGCTATGACATCGGCTGCGGGATGATGTCGGCGCGGTCGAACGTGGAGGCCGAGGCGGCGACGCCGGAGCGGCGGCTGGAGTTCAACCGCGCGGTGATGGGGCGCGTGGACATGGGGTTCGGGGGCAAGAGCAAGAAGCTGGGCCGCCTGTCGGAGTCGGAGTTCCAGAACCTCGTGCGCGGGGGCGCAGAGTACTACGTCGAGCAGTACGGGGCGACGTTCGACCGCAGCCGCGCCGAGCGCCACCGCATCCCCGTGGACGACGACTGGCGGATGCCGCTGGGCGGCAAGGGCCGCCCCGAGCGCGGGCGCGAGCAACTGGGCAGCCTCGGCGGCGGCAACCACTTCATCGAGCTTCAGCGGAGCAGCCAGACCGGCACGCTCTTCGTCCAGGTGCACACGGGGAGCCGCGGCTTCGGCCACGGGCTCGCCACCAACTACTTCGAGCTGGCGCGCGAGGAGCACCCGGAGCTTCTGAAGGACATAGACCTCGGCTTCTTCACGCCCGAGTCGAAGCACTACCGCGACTACCTGAACGCCGTCGCGGCCGGCGGCAACTACGCCATCCTCAACCGCCTGGTCATCTTCGAGCAGGTGTCCGAGGCGTTCCGCGAGGTCTTCGGCGAAGGGCTCGAACTGGTCTACGAGATAAGCCACAACCTCGTCCAGAAGGAGTGGCACCCGGAGTTCGGCGACGTGTGGGTGCACCGCAAGGGCGCGACGCGCGCCTTCCCCGCGGGGCACCCCTACCTGAAGGGCTCGGTGTGGGAGCAGACCGGCCACCCCGTGCTCATCCCCGGCAGCAACAAGGACTGGAGCTACATCCTCCGCCCGCTCGCGGGCGCCGAGCGCAGCGGCTTCTCGGTCAACCACGGCGCGGGGCGGCGCATCTCGCGCGGCGAGGCTAACCG
Source organism: Pyrinomonadaceae bacterium (assembly GCA_036387195.1). Taxonomy (GTDB): domain Bacteria; phylum Acidobacteriota; class Blastocatellia; order Pyrinomonadales; family Pyrinomonadaceae; genus QHXN01. The sequence continues at coordinate 10,529 of DASVUF010000031.1, forward strand.
CACGCTCTCGCAGCGCGCGATGGACGACGAGTACAGGGAGGCCGGCGTCGTCGTCAACGCCGACGGCCGCGTGCCGCTGGACGAGGCCGCGCCCTGCTACAAGCCTTCGGAGGAGGTCGTCGCCGCGGTCGTCGGCGCGGGGCTCGCGGAGGTGGAGCACAGCCTTTGGCCGCTCGCCTCGCTCAAGGGCGTGGACGAACTGAAGCGCGGGCGCAAGGGCAGGAAGGGCCGCGACCAGCGCGGCGTCCCGCGCTCGGTCGGCAAGAAGACCAGCGAACACTACTGAGGCGAAGGATGAGGGATGAATGGAACGCCGGACGGCGCCTCCTTCATCCATCCCGAGCGGAGGCTCACACGCCGCGCGTGTCGCGGGCGACGCGCGCGGCGTGCGGTTTGAATGAGAAGGGGGCCGGCCGTGTTCACTTCACGCCGGCCCCCTTCTTCGCGTCCCTGGGCGCGTTCAGGCGGCGCCGTTCTTCTGCGCGCGGAGCAGCTTGAGGAGCGCCAGCTCTTCGGCGGTGTACTCGGGCTGCTGGCGCAGGATGCGGCGCGCGCGGCGCGGCCGAAACTCCTCGATGGACTTGCCGCGCGCGTAGGCTTCGAGCACGGCCGGGTGGATGTAGCAGGCGCGGCAGACGGCCGGCGTGTTGCCGAGGCGCTCGGCGACGCGCTTGACGGCGGCCGTCATGTTCTTCTTCGCGCGGCGCTCGTCGTCGCAGCAGCCCAGCTCGGCCAGCTCGGCCGCCGCCAGGAGCGTCCCGCCCCACGTCCGAAAGTCCTTGGCCGAGAACTCGCCGCCGGCCGCGGCCTTGATGTAGTCGTTAACGTCGCGCGGGCTGACCGGGCGCTTCCGGCCGTCCTCGCCGACGTACTGGAAGAGCTTCGAGCCGCCGAGCGCCTTGACGTCGCGGACGAGCGCGGCCAGCTCCTCGTCCACGAGGATGCGCCGGTGCCTGATGTGGTGCTTGCCCGTGAACTTGAATTCGAGCCGGCCGCCGGGCTTTATCTCAAGGTGGCGGTTGCGCAGCGTCGTCACGCCGTAGGTGCGGTAGCGCCTGACGCTCTCCTCGGAGCCGACGCGGAAGTAGAGGTCGTTGATGAGGCGGACGACGACCGCCAGCACGCGCTCCTTCCCCAGCCCCTCGCGCGAGATGTCCTCGTTGGTGCGGCGGCGCAGGGCGGGCAGCGCCTCGCCGAAGCGCTCTATCTTCTCGTACTTGCGGCGGGCGCGGCGCGCGACGAACGCGGGGTGGTAGATGCGCTGGACGCGCCCCATGTCGTCCACCCCGATGGCCTGCAGGCGGCCCCGCGGCGAGGGCGAGATTCTGACGTCGCGCCAAGCCGGCGGGATGACCAGCGCCTTGATGCGCTCCAGCGCCGCCTCGTCCCGGACGGGGCGGCCGTCGGCCGTCTCGTAGCGGAAGCCGCGCGACTTCGACCCGCGCCTGCGCCACCAGTCGGCGCGGCGGTCGCGTGTAGCGCTTCCGGCCAAAAGCCCAGGCGTGATGTTCTGTTGGATTGCAGACTCGGCGCTCGCCATAACCTTCTAAAACCCCCTTGTCCGCGACGCGCGGCCGGCCTAAAGCTTTCCGCCTAAAGGCCGACGCCCCTTCGGCGCGCCCGCGCGCTTCCCGGCGGCCGCGGCGCGGAGTAACGCTCTCCTTACAAACGCCGGGCCAGCGCGCGCCCGGGGCGGGACAAAAAAAAGAGGACGCGCGGGCGGCGCGTCCTCTTCGGCGTCTGACCGGGCGTCCGGCTCAGCCGGCCGAGGCGGGCGCGCCGTGCTGCTGCGCGGCGGGCTGGTAGTAGAGGATGCGGTTGCAGTTGTCGCAGGTGATGATTTCGTCGCCGCGGCGTATTTGCGACATCAACTGCGGGCGGAGCGCCATGAAGCAGGCCGAGCACGACCCGTTGCGCGCCTCGGCCATCGCGACGCCGTCGCGGATGCGCGCGACGATGCGCTGGTACGAGGCCTTGACGCCCGGCGGCAGCGACGCGAACATCTGCTCGCGCTCGCGGCGGCGCGCCTCCACCTCCTCGGACCAGGCGCGCGTCTGCTCCTCGAAAGCCTTGAGCCGCTCCTCGTGCTCGGCGCGCAGGCGCGCGAACTCGGGCTCGCGCTCGGCGAGTTGCTTCTCGGCCGCCTCGGCGGCCTCCATCTGTTCCAGGACTTTAGTCTCCAGCTCGCCGATGTGCTTTTTGGCGGCGTCGCGCTCGCGGATGGCCGCCTCGTAGACCTTCGAGTTGTTCGAGGCCATCAGGTCGCGCTCGGCCTTCTCCATCCGCGTGCGCTGCTCGGCCAGCTCGCGGTCCAGGGCGGCGCGCGTCTCGCGCGCGGTTTCGCCCGTCTGCTGTAGCGCCTTAAATTCAAAGGCGCGCTGATCGAACTCGCTTTCGATCTCGGCGCGCCTTCTGGGGATTGACTCCAGGTCGGACTGTAGTCTGCGGATGCCCATGTCCACGTTCTGTAGGGCCACTAACTGCTCTAATTCCGCTTTCAATGTCTGCTCTCCTCTGTAAAACAACGCTTGCTACGGCGGCGTATGTTCGCGCCTCATCTATGAAAGCCTCATTTTCTCAGATGCACCCCCGCTAGACAAGCGAGCAGGCATGAAGGGCCGCAGGCCGCGGGCCGCGGGCCATCGGCCGCGGCGGGTAGAAAGCTGTTCTTACCAGTAGAAAGCCGTTCCTACACGTCACGGCCGGCGGCCCTCGGCCTCTTCACGGCCGACGCGCAGGACGACCTTGCCGAACGTCTCGTTCGACTCCAGGCGGGCGTAGGCGGCGGAGACTTCGGCGAGCCCGAAGGTCGCGTCGAGGACGGGGCGGACGGCGCCGCGCTCGAAGAGCGGGACAACCTCCGCGGCGAAGCGGCGGACGGCCGCGGCCTTCTCCTCGGTCGAGCGCGTGCGCAGGACTGTGCCCGTGACGCTCAGCCGCTTGCCCATCACGCGCCGGAAGTCGAGCGCGGCCGTCACGCCGCCGAGCGTGCCGACCAGCATCATCCGCCCGCGCGGGGCCAGCGCGTCGAGGTTCGCGTCGAGGTAGGTCGCGCCGACCAGGTCGAGCACGACGTTCACGCCCTCGCCCTTCGTCCAGCCGCGCACGGCGTCGGCGAAGGCGCGCGGGTCGTCCCTCAAGGCCACGCCCTCGTCCATCCCAAAGGCGCGCGCGCGCTCGATTTTCTCGGCCGTCCGCGCCGTGCCGTAGACGGCGCCCGCGCCGGCGGCGCGCGCCAGTTGCGCGGCGGCCGTGCCCACGCCCGACCCGACGGCGTGGACGAGCAGGCGCTCGCCCGTACGCAGACGCGCCTGCGTGAAGAGCGCGTCGTGCGCCGTGATGAAGACCTCGGGGACGGCCGCGGCCTCCTCGAACGAGAGGCCGTCGGGTATCTCGGCCAGGTGGCTCTCGGGCACGACGACGTACTCGGCCTGCGCCCCGCCGGCCGTGACGCCGAAGACGCGCTGCCCCTCGCGCCACGCGCGCGCGTCCTCGCCCAACTGCTCGACCTCGCCGGCGAACTCGAGGCCGGGCACGTCGGCGGGCGCGCCCGGCGGCGCGGGGTAGCGGCCGCGCCGCTGCAAGAGGTCCGCGCGGTTGAGCCCCGCCGCCCTGACGCGCACGCGCACGCGGTCGGCGCGCGCCTCGGGCCGCGCGGCCTCGCGCACCTCCAACCTTCCCTCGCCCGCGTGCGAGACTATCACCACCGCGAGCATCTTCTCCTCGGTCATCGCAATCCCCTTCCCAACGCCGCAGGGCTTAAGGCCGGAACGGCGTGTTAAAGTTGCCGCGCCGATGAGTGAACCCAATCTTTTCGTCGTCGTCAACCACACGGCCGCGCGCGCGCGCGAAGCCTGGCCGCGGGTGCGCGAGGCGCTGGCGCGGGCCGGCGTCCGGTTCGAAGCGCACGAGTCGGAACGTCCCGGCGAGACCGAGGGGCAGACGCGCGCCGCGCTCCGCGGTGGCTTCGAGACGGTCGCCGTCGTCGGCGGCGACGGGACGCTGAGCGCGGCCGCGGCCGGCTACTTCGAGCCGTGCGAAGGGTCGGGCGGGGACGACGAGAGCCCGGCCGCCGTCAACGCCGCGGCGGCGCTCGCCGTGCTGCCCGCGGGGACCGGCGACGACTTCGCGCGCGGGCTGGCGGGCGGGCGCCGCGAGCCTCTAGAAGCGTGGCTCGCGCGGCTCGTCAGGCGTTGCCGGCGCGAAGGCCCCGAAGACCCGGAAGGCGCGGGCGCCTCCGAAGAGACCGACGGGGGCGCCGCTTACCTGCACGGGCTGGAGACGACGCTCGGCGTGGACGTCGCGCTCGGCTCCGTCGGGGGCGGGGCGCGGCGCTTCGTCTGCCTCAACGCGGCGACGCTCGGCGTCGGCGCGGCGGTGGCCGCGCGCGTGGCGGCGCAGGGGCCGGCGGCGAGGCGTCTGCCGGGCGAGGCGCGCTTCGCGCTGGCGGCCGTGCCGCTCGTCGTCGCGTGGCGCAACCGCCGCGTGCGGCTCTCGGTTGACGGGCGCGTGTGGCTCGAGTGCGGGACGAACCTCGTCGCCGTCGTCAACGGGGCTTACGCGGGCGGCGGCATGAACTTCTCGCCGCAGGCCAGCCTGACCGACGGCCTGCTCGACGTGCTGGCCGTCTGCGACATCTCGCGCCCGGCGCTGCTGCGCGAGATGTCGCGCGTCCACAGCGGCGGCCACCTCAACAACCCCAAAGTGAAGCTCACGCGCGCCCGCCGCGTACGCGTCGAGACGCTCGAAGACTCCGACGCGCTCGGCGTCGAGGCCGACGGCGACCCCCGCGGCCACACGCCCGCAGACTTCCGCGTCATGCCCGCCGCCCTGCGCGTCGTCTTCTGACTCGCGCCGCGCGTCTTACGGGCGGCATGTCTTCCAAGCGCCGGGCGTGTCTTCTGAGCCGCGCGTAGTGTCTTTTGAGCGACATTGCGCGGCGTGTCTTTTGAGCGACGCCTTCTGAAAAGTTGCGGGGGCGGCGAGAGTCTTCTGACTCCCGCCGCCCCCGCCAGTCTCAGGCGAAGCGGTCGCGTCACCCGCCGAGCAGCGCGCGTGCGCGCGCGAGGACGTTGTCGGCGTTGAAGCCCAACTCTTCGAGCGCCGTCGCCCCCGGCGCGGAGGCCCCGAAGCGGTCGAGGCAGAGCGTGTCGCCCGAGTCTCCGACCCAGCGGTGCCAGCCCAGGCTCGCGCCGGCCTCGACGCCGAGCCGCGCCCCGACCGCCGGCGGGATGACGCTCTCGCGGTACTCGCGCTCCTGCTCGGCGAACAGCTCCCAGCAGGGCATCGAGACGACGCGCGCCGGCACGCCCTCCTTCTGCAACGCCGCGCGCGCTTCCAGGCAGAGCGAAACCTCCGAGCCGGTCGAGAGCAGCAGCAGCCGCGGCGTCACGGCCCGCCCCTCGGCGTCGGTCGCCTCGGCCAGCACGTAGGCGCCGCGGCGCGCGCCCGCGGCCGGGCCGTGGAGCTTGCGGTCTATGAGCGCGACCTTCTGGCGCGTGAGGACGAGCGCCGTCGGCGCGTGGCGGCGCAGGATGGCGAGCCGCCAAGCCTCGCGCACCTCGTGGACGTCGGCCGGGCGGATGACGTAAAGGTTCGGGATGGCGCGCAGGCCCGCCAGTTGTTCCACGGGCTGGTGCGTGGGGCCGTCCTCGCCGAGCCCCACCGAGTCATGCGTGAAGACGTAGACGACCTGCACGTGCGAGAGCGCGGCCAGCCGGATGGCCGGCTTCATGTAGTCGGAGAAGCACATGAAGGTCGCGCCGTAGGGGATGAGGCCGCCGTTGAGGCTCATCCCCGTGAGCGCCGCGCCCATGCCGTGCTCGCGCACGCCGAAGTGGACGGTGCGCCCCTCGTAACTCTCGGGCTGGAAGCTGCCGCCGCCCTTGATGTCGGTGTTGGTCGAGGGGCCGAGGTCGGCCGAGCCGCCGACGAGCGCGGGCAGGCGCGGCGCGACGGCGTTGATGACCTCGCCGCTCGCCTGCCGCGTCGCCATCGGCTTGGCGTCCTCGAAGGTCGGCAGGTGCGACTCCCAGTCAGCGGGCAGCTCGCCCGCCATCGTCACGCGCCACGCCTCGCCCTGCTCGGGGAACTGTGCGGCGTAGCGGCCGACGAGCGCGTCCCACTCGCGCTCCTGCCGCGCGCCGCGCTCGACCGCCTTGCGGAACTCGCCGAGCGCCTCCTCGGGGATGAAGAAGTCCTCGTCCTCGGGCCAGCCCAGCGCGCGCTTCGTCTCGCGGACGGCCTCGGCGCCGGGCGCGTCCGAGTGCGCCTTGCGCGTGCCGGCGGTCGGCATGCCGAAGCCGATGACGGTCTTGACCGAGATGAGCGACGGGCGGGAGGTTTCGGCCTGCGCCTCGCGGACGGCGCGCTCGATGGCGTCGAGGTCGTTGCCGTCCTCGACCGTCGAGGTGTGCCAGCCGTAGGCGTCGAAGCGTTTGGGCACGTCCTCCGAGAAGGCGAGCGAGGTGAAGCCCTCGATGGTCACGCGGTTGTCGTCGTAGAGGTAGATGAGCTTACCCAGCTTGAGGTGCCCGGCCATCGAGGCGGCCTCGGCCGCGACGCCCTCCATCAGGTCGCCGTCCGAGACGATGGCGTAGACGTAATTGTCTATCAGGGGGAAGCCCTCGCGGTTGAACTTCGCCGCGAGGTGCGCCGCGCCCATCGCCATCCCGACGCCGTTGGCGAAGCCCTGGCCGAGCGGGCCGGTCGTGATCTCGACGCCCGGCGTGAGGATGTTCTCGGGGTGGCCCGGCGTCTTCGAGTCCCACTGGCGGAAGCGCTTCAGCTCTTCGAGCGGGAGGTCGTAGCCCGTCAGGTGCAGCAGCGAGTAGAGCAGCATCGAGCCGTGGCCGGCCGAGAGCAGGAAGCGGTCGCGCCCGTTCCAGCGCGGGTTGCGCGGGTTGTGGCGCATGAAGCGCGTCCAGACGACGTAGGCCATCGGCGCCGCGCCCAGCGGCAGGCCGGGGTGCCCCGACTCGGCGCGCTGCACGGCGTCGATGGAGAGCGCCCGAATCGTGTTGACGCAAAGCTGGTCGAGCTGCGGCGTGGTGTCTCTCGTCGGCGTTGACGCGCTCATCTTTCGTCCCCCTGCCTCTTTTTTTGTCGTTGGTGAAAACCGGAGCCGACATCATACCCAAAGCCGCGGATAAACAGAACCGCGAACGGCGCGGGCGGGGCGGGCCCCGAGAGGGGGGTG
>DASVUF010000032.1:0-4616 GCA_036387195.1 Pyrinomonadaceae bacterium
GGGCCGCGCCCCCCTTCGTCTTCGCCTATCCTCAAGGGGCGCGCGCCGCGCCGCCGGCCGGTCTTCACCCTCGACACGCGCCTCACCTTCGCCCCGCGCCCGGCCTTCGCCCAGCGCCTTTTCTCTTCGCTTTCGTCCCTCGGCGCGACCCGCTCGCCACGCGCAGCCCGCGGCTCGTCACAAAGTCGCCGCGGCGCTGAAACACTCCGCGCGGCCGTCCCGTAGAACCGCTGGTAAACGGCGGTTCCCACCTGTAAGGAGACGGATAAAGAATGAGACTCTTAAGACTGCGCCGCGCCCCCGCGCCGGCGCTCGTGCTGGCAGCGTGCCTGGCGTTGGCGGCGGCCGCGGCCGCCGGCGGCGGCGACGGCCCCGCCGACCGGGGCATTGACCCGGCCAACATCGACCAGACGTGCGAGCCCTGCAAGGACTTCTACCAGTACGCCAACGGCGGCTGGCTGGCGCGCAACGAAATCCCCGCGGCCTTCTCCGTGTGGGGCTCGGCCAGCGGCGTCCGCGAGAAGAACCTCGCCGTGATGAAGCAGGTGCTCGAAGAGGCCGCGGCCGACAAGGCGGCGCGGCCCGGCTCGAACACGCGGAAGATAGGCGACCTCTACGCCTCCTGCATGGACGAGGCGCGCGCCGAGGCGGAGGGCGCCAAACCGCTGGCGCCGGGGCTCGAACGCGTGGCGAAGCTGCGCGACGCGAAGGGGCTGCCCGCCCTCGTCGCCTACCTCCACTCGCAGGGCGTGGGCGCGCTCTTCAGCTTCGGCTCGACGCCCGACCCGAAGGAGAGCCGGCGGACGATGGCCTCCGTCGGGCAGGGCGGGCTGGGGATGCCCGACCGCGACTACTACCTCAAGGACGACGAGAAGTCGAAGCAGTTGCGCGCGGCCTACGCGCGGATGGTGGCGAACACCTTCAGGCTGCTCGGCGACGCGCCCGAGCAGGCGCAGGCGGGCGCCGACGCCGTGATGCGCTTCGAGACGGAGCTGGCGCGCGCCTCGCTCGACCGCGTGGCGCGCCGCGACCCCAACCGCCAGTACAACAAGATGCCCGTGGCCGAGCTGCAAAAGCTCGCGCCCGGCTTCGACTTCGCGGCCTACTTTAAGGCGGCGGGCGCGCCCGCGTTCGCCGACCTCAACGTCGGCCAGCCCGACTTCTTCCGCGGCCTCGACAAAGCGCTGGCGGGCGCCGGCGCCGAAGACCTGCGGACGTACCTGCGCTGGCACGTCGCGCGCAGCGCCGCGTCGGCGCTCTCCTCGGCCTTCTACGACGAGAGCTTCGCGTTCTACGGCAAGGCGCTGACGGGCGCGAAGGAGCCGCAGGCGCGCTGGCGGCGCTGCGTCGCGGCCGTGGACGGGACGCTCGGCGAGGCGCTCGGCGAGGCATACGTCAAGCGCGCCTTCCCGCCCGAGTCGAAGGCGCGCATGCGGCAGCTCGTCACGAACCTGATGGCGGCGCTGCGCGAGAGCCTCCCGGCGCTCGACTGGATGAGCGACGAGACGCGCCGGGCGGCGCTCGCCAAGCTCGCCGCCTTCAACCAGAAGATAGGCTACCCGGACGCGTGGCGCGACTACTCCGGGCTCAGGGTGGAGCGCGGCGCACACCTCGACAACCTCCGGCGCGCGGCCGCCTTCGAGCGCGAGCGCAACCTCTCGAAGATAGGCCAGCCCGTCGACCGCGGCGAGTGGTTCATGACGCCGCCGACCGTCAACGCCTACCACAACGCCCTCTTCGCCGAGATAGTCTTCCCCGCCGGCATCCTCCAGCCGCCGCTCTTCAACCCCGCGGCCGACGACGCGGTCAACTACGGCGGCATCGGCTCGGTCATCGGCCACGAGATAACGCACGGCTTCGACGACCAGGGGCGCAAGTACGACCTGAACGGCAACCTCAGGGACTGGTGGACGGAGCGGGACGCGCGCGCCTACGACGAGCGCGCGCGCTGCGTCGAGGAGCAGTACGCCGCCTTCGAGGTCGAGCCCGGGCTGAAGCTCAACGGCAAGCTCGTGCTCGGCGAGTCCATCGCCGACCTCGGCGGGCTGAAGATAGCGTGGCTCGCCTTCCAGAAGTCGCTGGAGGGCAGGCCGCGCCCGGCCGCCGTTGACGGCTTCACGCCCGAGCAGCGCTTCTTCCTCGGCTACGCGCAGGCGTGGGCGCGCAAGTACAGGCCGGAGGAGCTGCGCCGGCTGGCGGCGACCGACCCGCACCCGCCGGCGATGTTCCGCGTCAACGGCCCGCTCTCGAACATGCCGCAGTTCGCCGCGGCCTTCGGCTGCAAGCTCGGCGACGCGATGGCGCGCCCCGCCGACCGGCGCTGCCAGGTCTGGTGAGCGCGCGCCGACGCCGCGCGCTTTTGGCGGCCCGCGCCCGGCCGTGAGAAACTAGGGCGTCGCCGTACAATCCGGACGCGCCCCCGCCCCGCCCGAAGCCCGCGCGGGGCGGGGCGCGCCAATTAACACACCCTTAACTGAGGAGCCCAACTTATGCGTTTTTTTAACCTCCGCGCCGCCGCCGCCGGCCTCGCGGCGTGCGTGCTGGCCTTCGCGGCGCTGGCGCAGACCGGCGGCCGCGACGGCCGCGGCTTCGACCGCGCGCGCATGGACGACGCCACCGCCGCCTGCACGGACTTCTACCAGTACGCCAACGGCGGCTGGCTCAAGACGACCGAAATCCCCGCGGCCTTCTCCTCGTGGGGCAGCTTCAACATCCTGGCCGAGAACAACCGCAAGACGCTGCACGAGATTCTCGAAGAGGCGGCGAAGAAGAAGGGCGCCCGCGCCGGCTCGGTTGACCAGAAGGTCGGCGACTTCTACGCCACCTGCATGGACGAGGCCGCGCGCGAGACGCTGGGCGCGAAGCCGCTCGCGCCCTACCTGGCGCGCATCGACAAGGTGTCGGACGTGAAGGGCCTCCGCGCCCTCGTCGCCGACTTCCACAAGGCGGGGCTGCCCGCGGTCTTCGGCTTCGGCGCGCTGCCCGACCTCAAGAACAGCTCGCAGGTCATCGGCTTCGCCGGGCAGGGCGGCATCTCGCTCCCGACCAACGAGTACTACACCAAGACCGACGAGCGTTCGGTCAAGCTGCGCGCCGACTTCGTCCAGCACATGACGAACATGTTCCAGCTGCTCGGCGACGCGCCCGCGCAGGCGGCGAAGAACGCGCAGACCGTGATGGCCATCGAGACGCGGCTCGCGCAGAACTCGCGCGGCCCCGTCGAGCTGCGCGACTTCACGAGGCAGTACAACCTGATGGGCCCGGCCGAGCTGGCGAAGCTCACGCCGAACTTCCCGTGGGGTGACTACTTCGCCGGCCTCGGGCTGCCGAAGGACCTGACCATCAACGTCGCGCACCCCGAGTTCTTCCAGGCGGCCGACAAGATGCTGACGGAGGTGCCCGTCGCCGACTGGAAGACCTACATGCGCTGGCGGCTCGTCAGCGCGGCGGCCGACGCGCTCTCGTCGAAGTTCGAGGAGGAGAGCTTCAACTTCGGCGGCCGCATCCTGCAAGGGCGCAAGGAGCAGTACCCGCGCTGGCGGCGCTGCGTCTCGGCGACCGACTCCACGCTCGGCGAGGCGCTGGGCCAGGTCTACGTCGCGCGCGCCTTCACGCCCGAGTCGAAGGCGCGGATGGAGACGATGATCAACAACCTCCTCGCCGCCTTCGGCGAGCGCGTGCGCGGCGCCGACTGGATGACCGACGAGACGCGCAAGGCCGCGCTCGCCAAGCTCGCCGCCTTCAAGCAGAAGATAGGCTACCCCGAGAAGTGGATTGACTACACGCGGCTCGACGTCAAGCGCGACGCCTACGCCGCCAACGTCATCCGCGCCGGCGAGTTCGCGCAGGCGCGCGAGCTGGCCAAGATAGGCAAGCCCGTTGACCGCTCCGAGTGGGGCATGACGCCGCCGACGGTCAACGCCTACAACAACTGGCTGATGAACGAGATAGTCTTCCCCGCAGGCATCCTCCAGCCGCCCTTCTTCAACCCCGCGGCCGACGACGCCATCAACTACGGGGCCATCGGCGCCGTCATCGGCCACGAGATAACGCACGGCTTCGACGACCAGGGCGCCAAGTTCGACCTCCAGGGCAACCTGAAGGACTGGTGGACGCCGGCCGACCTGAAGAACTTCGAGGCGCGCTCGGAGTGCGTCGTCAACCAGTTCTCGGCCTTCGAGGTCGAGCCCGGCCTGAAGATGGTGGGCAAGCTCGTCGCCGGCGAGTCCATCGCCGACCTCGGCGGGCTGACCGTCGCCTACGAGGCGTTCAGGAAGTCCATGGCCGGCAGGAAGCCCGAGAACGTTGACGGCTTCACGCCCGAGCAGCGCTTCTTCCTCGGGTGGGCGCAGGTCTGGGCGTCGAAGTACACGCCCGAGGCCGCGCGCCTCCAGGTGCAGTCCGACCCGCACCCCATCTCGCGCTTCCGCGTCAACGGCCCGCTCTCGAACATGCCGCAGTTCGCCCAGGCCTTCCAGTGCAAGGCCGACGACCCGATGGTGCGCCCCGAGAAGGAGCGCTGCCAGGTCTGGTAAGGCGGAAGGCGGTAAACAGTAGACGGTAAACAGCAGACGGTAGCCAGCAGTCTGCATAAGAACGAGGCGGCGCGGCACGGC
>DASVUF010000033.1:0-37991 GCA_036387195.1 Pyrinomonadaceae bacterium
CGACCGGGTCTACGTGCTGGAGGTGAACCCGCGGGCGTCGCGGACGGTGCCGTTCGTGTCGAAGGCGACGGGGGTGCCGCTGGCGCGCATCGCGTCGCTGGTGATGGCGGGCCGGCCGCTCGCCTCCTTCGGCCTGCCGGACGAGCTGACGGTCAGGCATTTCTTCGTCAAGTCGCCGGTCTTCCCGTTCTCGAAGTTCCCGGGCGTGGACCCGGTGCTGGGCCCCGAGATGCACTCGACGGGCGAGGTGATGGGCGTCGGCGAGTCGTTCGGCGAGGCGTACGCCAAGGCGATGGCCGGCGCCGGGCTGGGGCTGCCCCGCCGCGGCACGGCCTTCATCAGCGTCAACGCCGACGACATGGGGCAGGCCGCGCTCGTCGCGCGCCGCCTCGTGCGGCAGGGCTTCGCGCTGATGGCGACGGCGGGCACGGCGGCGCGGCTGCGCGAGGTCGGGCTCGAAGTCGAGACGGTCTTCAAGGTCAACGAGGGGCGGCCCAACGTCGTGGACCACATCAAGCGCGGCGCGGTGGCGCTCATCGTCAACACCCCGGTCGGCCACGTCTCGCGCCGCGACGAGCAGGAGATTCGGCAGGCCGCCCTGCAGCAGGGCGTGCCCTGCGTGACGACGATGACCGGCGCGCACGCCGTCGTCGAGGCCATCTGCACGCTGAACCGGCAGGCCGCGCCCGGCGTCTACTCTCTACAGGAATTGCACGCGGCCGACGCCAGCCTGGTCGTCGCCGCGCCCGCATAAAGTTCTCTTTCGCTTTACCCCGCACACGGCGCCGTCACTCTTAGCGCCCCTACGGCCTCGGCCGGGGCCGGGTGACACCTGGAACTCTCAAGCATGAGGAGCGAGTCATGGACTTCATAAATATAAGACCAAGGTATGTTAACAAGCTCGAACAGGTGGCCGAGTTGGGCGAAGAGGAGAGGCAGGCGCTCAAGCCCGTGGCCGAGAAATTCGCCTTCAGGACGAACGAGTATTATCAGTCCCTGATTGACTGGAACGACCCCGACGACCCCATCCGCCGCATCGTCATGCCGGACGTGCAGGAGATGCGCGAGTTCGGCGAGATGGACGCCTCCGACGAGTCCTCCTACACGGTGCTCAAGGGGCTGGAGCACAAGTACCCCGACACGGCGCTGCTGCTCGTCAACAACGTCTGCGGCGCGTACTGCCGCTTCTGCTTCCGCAAGCGGCTCTTCACCGACGACAACGACGAGGTGACGAGCGACATCACCGACGCCCTCGGCTACATCGCCAACCACCCGGAGATAAACAACGTCCTGCTGACGGGCGGCGACCCGCTCATCATGTCCACGAACAAGCTGGAGAAGATACTCCGCCAGTTGCGCGAGATAGAGCACGTCCGCGTCATCCGCATCGGGACGAAGATGGTCGCCTTCGACCCGTTCCGCGTCCTCAACGACCCGGCGCTGCCCGAGGTGCTGGGCCGCTACAGCGGGCCGGACAAGCGCATCTTCATCATGAACCACTTCAACCACCCGCGGGAGCTGACCGAGCCGGCGCTGCGCGCCGTCGCCGTGCTCCAGCGGGCGGGCGCCACCACCGTCAGCCAGTCGCCGCTCATCCGCGGCGTCAACGACTCGGCGGCGGTCATCGCCGAACTCTTCGGCAAGCTCTCCTACAACGGCGTGCTGCCCTACTACCTCTTCCTCTGCCGCCCGACGGCGGGCAACGAGCCCTACGTCGTGCCCGTCGAGCGCGCGTTCGACATCTTCGAGGAGTCGCGCCGCCGCCTCTCGGGCGTCGCCAAGCAGGCGCGGCTCTGCATGTCGCACAAGACGGGTAAGGTCGAGGTCGTCGGCCGGATGGACGGCAAGGTCGTCTTCCGCTACCACAGGGCGCCGAACCCGCTCGACTGCGGCCGCATCATGACCTTCGACAGCAACCCGGCCGCGGGGTGGCTCGACGACTACGTGCAGCCCGAGCCGCCGCCCGCCCTGCTCCCGGCGCAGGAGGCGCAGACGCTCCCCGGCTGAGCGCGGGGCGCAGCAGGGGGCGCGGCCGCGCCCCCACGGACGACGCCGCGGGGGCCGGGCCGTGCGCCGCCCCGCCACACTCAGGAGGCGCAAGTGGCAAGCATCAAGGACAAGTTCAACATCATGGGGGCGCTCTCGCAGGCCGGCGTGGACGAGGCCAACAGGGAGTTCTACGGCCGCATCACCTACCCCTGGCCGCAGATGACCTACCCCTCCTATGCCGACCCGCACGTCGGGACCGTCTTCCTGAACCAGGAGCTGGGCGACTGGGCGCACGGGCGCGTGCCGGCCCGCCCGCGCATCTGGGTCGCGGGCTGCGGCTCGAACCAGGCGACGCTGACGGCGCTCAGGTTCCCGCGGGCCGAGATAGTGGCGACCGACATCTCGGCCCCCTCGCTCGCGGCCTGCGAGGCCAACCTCGCGCAGCTCGGCGTCCGCAACGTGCGGCTCCAGGAGCAGAGCATCAACGACGCGGGCTTCCGTGAGGAGTTCGACTACGTCATCTGCACGGGCGTCATCCACCACAACGCCGACCCGTCGGCGCCCCTGGCGCGGCTCGGCGCGGCGCTCCGGCCGGGCGGCGTCCTGGAGCTGATGGTCTACAACTACTACCACCGCATCCTGACGACGGCCTACCAGAAGGCCATGCGCCACCTCTTCGGCGACTCGACGACCGACCTCGACGAGCAGCTCGACGTGACGCGGGCGCTGATGAACGACTTCCCCGTCGAGAACACGATGCACTACTACCTGCGCCAGCAGAAGGACGAGTCGCGCGAGTACCTGGCCGACTCCTTCCTCCAGCCGGTCGAGCACAGCTACACGGTCGAGACGTTCGTCGAGCTGGTCGAGGGCGCCGGCCTCGAAGTCCTCCTGCCGGCCATGAGCGTCTTCGACAAGGACGCGGGGCGGCTCGCCTGGAACGTCGCGTTCCGCGACCCCGAGGTGGCCCGCCGCTACGACGCGCTGCCCGACTACGAGCGCTGGCAGGCGAGCAACCTCCTGATGGTGGAGCGGTCGCCGACCATCTACTTCTACGTGCAGCGGCGCGACTCCGGCTTCGCGCGCAAGTCCGAGCGGGAGGTCTGCGGCGAGTTCCTCGAAACCCGCTTCGAGAGGTACGGCACGACCATCAACAACTTCGTCAGCTCCGGCGGCGACTACGCGCTGAGCCCCGCGCCCGTCCCGCACCCGAGCCCGCGCCTGCCCGTCGAGCAGACGGCGCGCAACGTCTTCAAGTGGGCCGACGGCGGCAAGACCGTCGGCGAGATTCTCGCGGAACTCGGCGTGGAGCCGACCTTCCACACCGTCAACACGCTCCGCACGCAACTGACCACGCCGCTCTTCCCTTACCTCAAGGCCGTGGCGGCGCGCTGAGCCGGGCCGCCGGCGCCGGCGCGGCGGGGCCGACTTTTTTTTAGGCGTGGCAAGCCCCGCGCACGCGGTTATAATCACGGCCTGCCCCGGGACAGGCGTTCTCACGACTGGCGCAGATTTAAAGCACCGGAGGTACTCTCTAGCAATGTTAACCGGCATTCTGAAGGACGTGCGGTTCGGCCTGCGGACATTCATCAGGAATCCCGTCTTCTCGCTGGTGGCCGTGCTGACGATAGCCATCGGCATCGGCGCGAACGTGCTCGTCCTCACCCTGGTCGAACGCATCCTGCTGAGCCCGCTCCCCTACCCCGAGCCCGACCGGCTCGTCCGGCTCATCCAGTCATACCCCGAGCAGGGGCTCGACACCTGGGGGCTCTCGCCGGCGAACTTCGCGGCCTACCGCGACCAGAACCACTCCTTCGAGGCTTTAGCCGCCTACTCCAGCTCGGGCGTCATCCTGACGGGGACGGGCGAGCCCGAGTACCTTCAGGCGGGGCGCGTGTCGGCCGACTTCTTCAAGGTCTTCGGCGTGAACCCCGCCCTCGGCCGCACGTTCGCGCCCGGCGAGGACGCGCCGGGCAAGAATAACGTGGCCGTCATCAGCCACGGGCTCTGGCAGCGGCGCTTCGGGGGCGACCGGGGCGTCGTCGGGCGCTCGCTCGTGCTGAGCGACGTGCCGACCGAGGTCGTCGGGGTGATGCCCGAGGGCTTCAACTTCCCCGCGCCCGAGACGGAGGTCTGGGTCCCGATGGCGCTGAACCCGACGGCGACGAACCCGTTCCTGCTCGCCGCCGTCGGGCGGCTCCAGCCGGGGCGCGCCGCCGCGGCCGCCGCCGCCGACACGACCGGCATCCTGCGCAACGCCGCCGCGGAGAACCCGGCCGTCATCGCGCGCAAGAGCGCGCCCCCGCCGGGCGCGGGCTTCAAGACCCTCGTCACCCCCCTGAAGGAGACGGTCGTCGGGAAGATAGAGAAGCCGCTGCTGATACTCCAGCTCGCCGTCGCCTTCGTGCTGCTCATCGCCTGCGCCAACGTCGCCAACCTGCTGCTGAGCCGCGCGACCAAGCGCACGCAGGAGATAGCGCTGCGCCTCGCGCTCGGCGCCTCGCCCGGCCGCATCGTCCGGCAGTTGACGACCGAGAGCCTGCTGCTCGCGCTCGTCGGGTCGGCCGCCGGGGCCTTCCTCGCCTGGTGGTGCCTGTGGGCCTTCAGCCGCGTCTACTTTCAGGGGCTGCCGCGCATAGAGGAGGCGGGCATCAACGGGACGGTGCTGGCCGTGACCGTCCTGATGGCGCTGACCACTGGGCTGCTCTTCGGGCTCGCGCCCGCCGTCCGCGCCTACCGGCTCGGCGTCAAGAAGGGCATGGGCGAGGGGCAGAAGGGCGCCATCGGCTCGGGCGGCCGCCGGATGAACTCGACGCTCGTCGTCGCGCAGCTCGCGCTCTCGCTCGTGCTGCTCATCGGCGCGGGGCTGATGTTCAAGAGCTTCCAGAGGCTGATGCGCGTCAACCCCGGCTTCGAGACCGAGAACGTGCTGACGATGATCCTGCCCGTCTCGGCCAAGAAGTACACGAGCCCCGGCCAGGCGATGAACTTCTACACGCGGCTGCTCGAAGACGTGAGCGCGCTGCCGGGCGTCCGCGGCGCGGCCGTCACTTCGAGCATCCCCTTGGGCGGCCGCGGGGCGTTCGACAGCCTCATCGTCGAGGGGCAGGAGCCGCAGAACGAGGACGCGCCGCAGGCCGAAATTAAGGTCGTGAGCCCCGGCTACTTCAAGGCGATGGGCATGCCCCTGCTCCAGGGGCGCGACTTCACGGAGGCCGACGCGGACGAGGCGCCGCTCGTCGCCATCGTTGACCAGAAGCTCGCGCGCCGGTACTGGCCCAACGGCGACGCCATCGGCAAGCGCATCCGCACGAGCGACCCCGAGCTGTACACCATCGTCGGCGTCGCCCCGGCCGTGAAGGGGCAGAGCCTCTCGGAGGAGTCGCAGCAGCACGTCTACTTCCCCTACAAGCAGCTCTTCTTCGCCTACGGGCAGGGGCGCGACCAGCGCCGGATGCTGCTCGTCGTCAACTCGGCCAACACGGGCGCGCTGACCGGGATGATTCGCGGCAAGCTCGGCGCGCTCGACCCGGACGTGCCGATGTACTCCGTCAGCACGATGTCGGAGGTCATCGCGAAGCGGCTCGACGGCCAGCGGCTCATCAACTTCCTGCTCACGGCCTTCAGCGTGATGGCGCTGCTGCTGGCGGCCATCGGGACTTACGGCGTGATGTCGGTCTACGTCAACTCGCGCGCGTCGGAGTTCGCCATCCGCCTCGCGCTCGGGGCGCAGCCGCGCAACCTGCTCACATCCGTCCTGAAGCGCGGGCTGGCGCTGGCCGGGACCGGCATCGCCGTCGGGCTGCTCGGCGCCTGGGCGGTGACGCGCGCCCTCTCCAGCCAGCTCTTCGAGGTGAGCACGACCGACCCGCTCACCTTCACCCTGATACCGCTCGCGCTGCTGGGCGTGGCCGTGCTGGCCTGCTACGTCCCGGCGCGCAGGGCGGCGCGCACAGACCCGGCCGGCGTGCTCCGCAGCCCTTGAGTTTCCGGGGGGCGCGGGAGAGCCCGCCCGCGCCCCCGGCAGGCGCCCGACGGGTCTGCGCCCCCCGCGGCGCGGGCCCGCGACAGCCCCTCCCAGACGCCCACACACACACACATACACACCGCGGCCCGGCCTGCGACGCGGAGGCGGACTCCCGCCTCTCGCGCCCGCCCCGAAGGGGGCCGGCCGCGGAAACCCTTAACACACATCCCACCGCGGACCGGGCCCGGCCGGTCGTTCGAAAAGGAATGAAAGACATGAGCAGCTCAAACAATTCGAGGCTCGAATGCCTGATTCTCGGCCACTACGACCTGGGGTTCGATTTCCACGAGGGGATGCTGCGCGCCAAGGGCACGAACTCGGGCGACTACCGCAACCTCAGGATGGACTTCATCACCCTGGACGACCGCAAGATGCCCTACCTCGACGTGCTCAACGACCTGACGGGGCAGAAGATGCACTGGACGGAGATGACGCAGGTGGCGCCCGTCTACATGACGAGCTTCCTGCGCGGCCAGGGCATCGAGGCCGACTTCTCCAGCTTCTTCCACACGAAGCGGGACGAACTCAAGGAGCTGATGGCGCGGCGCCCGAAGGTCGTGGCCGTCACGACCACGCTCTACCTGACGCCGCTCATCGCCAAGGAGGTCGTGGGCATCGTCAGGGAGATGAGCCCCGAGTCGCTCGTCGTCGTGGGCGGCCCGCTCGTTGACAACCTCTCGTTCCACCTCGAAGAGGCCGACTTCCGCGTCGTCCTCGAAGAGATCGGCGCGGACGTCTACGTCCGCCAGCAGCAGGGCGAGCAGACGCTCGCCAAGATAGTCAAGCGGCTCAGGGAGGGCGACGACGTCGGCAAGGTCAAGAACTGCTACGTCAAGTGGCAGGGCCAGTTCGTCTACACGGGCGCCGAGGCGGAGTTCACGCTCTCGCCCATCGACTGGGACCACTACAAGGGCAAGGACCTCGGCCCGACGCTCCAGACGCGCACGGCGCTGAGCTGCCCGTTCCGCTGCACGTTCTGCGACTACCCCGTCCGCGCGGGCAAGTGGGTGCCGCAGGAGATAGCCGACGTCGAGAAGGAGCTGTGGCAGATTCAGAACCGCTCGGACGTGCGCAGCCTGGTCTTCATCGACGACACCTTCAACGTCCCGGCCGACCGCTTCAAGCAGATACTGCGCATGATGATTCGCAACCAGTTCACCTTCCGCTGGTACTCCTACCTGCGCTGCAACATCATGGACGAGGAGTTGTGCGAGCTGATGGCGAACAGCAACTGCGCGGGCGTCTTCCTCGGCATCGAGTCGGGCGACCCCGACGTGCTCAAGCTGATGAAGAAGGTCGCCGCGCCCGAGCAGTACCTGCGCGGGATGAAGCTCCTGCGCGAGAGCGGCATCATGACCTTCGCCTCGCTCATCGTCGGCTTCCCCGGCGAGACCGAGCGGAGCGTGCAGAACACCATCGCCCTCCTTCAGGAGGCGAAGCCGACCTTCTTCCGCGGCGAAATCTGGTACAACAACTCGCGCGCCCCCATCTACAAGAGCAAGGACGCCCTCGGCATCGAGGGGCTCGGCTACCGCTGGCGCCACAACACGATGGACTGGGAGCAGGGCTGCGACATGGTCGCGAAGATTTACCAGGAGGTGACCGACTCGGAGTGGCTGCCGATGTACGACTTCGACTTCTGGATTCTGCCCTACCTGCAAGGCAAGGGTCTGAGCCAGGAGCAGATCACCAACTTCGTGAGCGCCTGCAACGACCTGCTCTCGATGGAGGTCGGGCTGTCGCGCGGCAGGCCCGTCACCGACCGCGCCACGGCCGAGGCCAAGCTCCGCCGCATCGGCGCCGAAATCAAGCAGGCGAACTTCGCCGCGCCCGCGCTCGCCGTCTGACGCGCGGGCGCGGCGTCGGCCGCCCCGCGCCGCCGGCCGGGACCTGACACCCCTTGCAGGAGGAGAACGGATGACTGCGCACGGTCGCGACGAAGAGGACAGGACTGTCTACAAGGTTGTGATGAACGACGAGGAGCAGTACTCGATCTGGCCCGCCGACAGGGAGAACGCCCCGGGCTGGAGGGACGTCGGCAAGTCCGGCCGCAAGGACGAGTGCCTGGCCTACATCAAGGAGGTGTGGGCGGACATGAGGCCGCTCAGCCTCAGGCTGAAGATGGAGGAGATGGCGCGCAACCCGCCCGCCGCCGCGCCCCCGGCGGCGGGCCGCCCCCCCGCGGGCGAGAGCCTTTTGGAGCGCCTCTGCGGGGGCGACCGCCCGCTCGTGGTGCGGCTGCGCCCGGAGCCGACGACCAGGCGATTCAAGGAGGCGGTCGAGCAGGGCTACGTGCGCGTCGAGTTCACGGACTTCGGCACGGAGTTGGGCGTGAGCCTCGACAGGGACAAAAGCGACTTCAGCGCGGCGGACTTCGAGGGCGCGACCGGCACGGCGCGCGTCGCCGGCGGCCTGACGCTGGACTACGTCAAGGTGCGCTGCGTCGCGGAGATAGACCTCAGCACGCTGGCGGGCCGGGGCCGCCTCGAAAGGGTCGAGGCGGGGGCGGGTCCCGCCTGAAGGCGGCCGCCCCCGCACGCCTGCATTCGCCGTTTCGGCTTCGGGAGGAGTCTCAAATGCTCGCCGCGTCAGACCGAAGGAACCCGACCGCCTGCTTCAGCGGACAGAAGGCCAACCCGCGGGCGACGATGCGCCTGTTCTGCCTCCCGTACGCCGGCGGGGGCGCTTCAATCTACAGGGGTTGGGAGCAGAGCCTGCCCGCGGGCGTTGACGTGTGGCCCGTCCAGCCCCCCGGCCGCGGGAGCCGCTACCGCGAGAAGCCATACGAGAGCTTCGAGGCGCTCGTCTCCGACGTGGCCCGGGCGATGAGGCCGTTCATGGACCTCCCCTTCTGCCTCTTCGGCCACAGCCTCGGGGCGCTCGTCAGCTTCGAACTCGCGCACAGGCTGCGCGAGGAGCACGACGTCGAGCCGCAGCACCTCTTCGTCTCGGGCTGCCGCGGGCCGCAGTTCCCGAGGGGCGGCCCCACGAACATACACCACCTGCCCGACGACGAGTTCATCACCAAACTCAGGGAACTCAACGGCACGCCGCGCGAAGTGCTCGACAACCCCGACCTCATCCAGGTCATGATGGAGACGCTCAGGGCCGACTTCAAGCTCGCCGAGACGTACGTGTGCTCGGCCGACACGCGGCTGAGTTGTCCCATCACGGCCCTCGGCGGCTCGGAAGACGACGAGGCGCCGCAGGAAGACGTCGAGGGCTGGCGGGAACAGACGACCGGCCCCTTCGACTTCTGGATGCTGCCCGGCGACCACTTCTTCCTGCATTCGAGCGAGCAGATGGTTCTCCGCATACTCACTCAACAGCTCAAGCGCCTGCGGCCCTGAACGTCGGCCAGCCCCCTCGCTCCCCTTCCCACACGCCTCACGACCCCGCAAGGCCGAACGGCCGCTCGCCCCTCTTCAAGGGGAGCGCCGCCGCCTGCCGCGAGTCACGGCGGCGGCCGGCGCGCGACGACTCTTCGGGCGCTCACGCCGTCGAGGAGTCCCGAGACGCCGTTCGACCGGCGCCTCAAACGCCCGCGTCGAGCGCCGCGGCGAGCCACCCCGCCACGTCCCGCAGACTCTCCATGCTCACCTCGTGCGCCATCGGGTATTCGCGGTAGGTGAGCGCGACCGGCAGCGCCTTCAGGTGGTCGCGCGCCGCCCGCCCCTGCTCGATTGACAGCACCTGGTCGTAGAGGCCGTGCGTTATCAGGACCGGCTTATCCTTTAACGACTCGCGGTCGAGTTCCTGCCCCAACACCTGCGCCGGCAGCCTCCCGCTCATCGCCACGACCCCGGCGACCTTCTCGGGCCGCGTGAGCAGCAGCGCGAGGCTCATCATCGCCCCCTGGCTGAACCCCAGGAGGTAGACGCGGCGGACGTCGGCGCCGTACGTCTCGACCAGCCCGTCTATGAACCCCGGCAGCATCTCCAGACTCCGCTTCGCCTGCTCGATGTCGGCCGCCATCCCGCGCGGCGTGAAGTCTATGCGGAACCAGCCGTAGCCGCCGTAGTCGAGCGCGACGGGCGCGCGGGCGCTCACGACGAGGAACCGCCCGTCAATGTATGGGGAGAGGCCGAAGAGGTCCTCCTCGTTGCTGCCCACCCCGTGCAGCAGCAGGAGCAGCGGGGGAGGGGTCCGCCCCCCTTCGACGGGCTCCCGAACCAGGTGCTTTAAGGCGAGTTTACTTTCGCTCACGGCCGCCGGCGCCTCCTACCCTTCAACGGTTCTGATGTGACGAAGCAGACGCCCCGCCCCGTGCCGGGCCACGCGCACGAGGCCGCGAAGGGGGCGTCTATGAAGTCTATTGTGGTGTGGACTTCCACGCGCGTCAACAGACCATCGCCCGATTCCTCGCCCCGGGGCGACGGGCGGCCGGTCAAATAATTCGTTGACATCTAAATCAGGGCGGAAGTAGTATGTGCCCGCTTCCAACGGCGGGTGATTCGGCGCGCCGAGAACGAACCTTTGACGACCGCGACGCCGGAGCCCGACACTCGCCCTTGGGACGCCCGAGACCTTCTGTCCGAATCCCTTTGGCGCCTTAATCCTCTCGTACCCGTGTACGGCCACAGGGCTGCCCCTCGGACTCAGACGGCGGCGTAAAATGGCGACAGCTAGTCGCGGCCCACACGCCTCCCCAGCAGGGGGTTGCGGTAGCTTTGCCAGCGCAGGCGTTGAGACACGCGCGCCTGCCGGTCCTTACCCTTATTCCCCGTCAACGTCACATTTTCACACGTCATCAGCCCCACAAGACGAACAGGGAGCGCCGAGGCCCGAAGGCCGGCGTCTGTACTCGCGCCGGGCGATTCGGTTCGCATCCCGGGCGCGCGACGTGTTTCAGAAGAAGTCGCCTCCGCGCCGGCCGTCCGGGTCGGACGCCGTCGCCGGCTTCCGGGAATGTCGAGGCGTCGTGACGCGCGGAAGGCGAGGCGGCGTGACACGGCCGACCCGCGAGCGGGCGGAGGAGCGGCGAACGCGGAGTGACGGCTCAGCCCGCGGCGTCGAAGCGCAACGAACGGTTGGGGCGCGCCGGCCGCCGGGGGCGTCGAAACCGCGCCCCGGACGTTCAGCCCGTGAGAAGAAAAGCCCGGGGGAGCTACACCCGGGACCGGCCATGACTTATGTAATTGCGAAAAGATAGAAGTTGCGCCGCCGCGTCCCGCGGACGGCAGTTCGTCAAACGCCCCGGGGCGTTCCTGGCCCCGAACAACTCACCCAGCCTTGCAGCTCAACTTTCACCAACTCCGAGGAGATTAACACTCATGACCACGCCTACTTTGTCGGCTTCGACCTTCCACACCTCCGATGACCTTTTGGACAACCCGGTGCGAAACAACCTGGTGCGCTACCTGAAGACGCTCAAACATGACTGCGGCGTTCTCTCAAGGGAGCAGGTCCTGGTTATCCTTGGTCAGTGGTTCCACCCGCTGCACTACTTCCCCGACTTCCTCTCGCGTCTCATCTCCGTGTCGCCGGACATTGAGACGAAGACTTCCATCTCGCGCATCCTTTGGCAGGAACTCGGCGAGGGCGACCCGCGGCAGGCGCACGAGAGAATCTACGTCTCCACCATCGCCGACGGCGGCTTTACGGCCGAGCAGGTGACGACGGCGGAGGCGCTCCCGGCCACGCGCGCGCTCATCGCGGGCTATAAAAAGGCTTCGGAGGAGCACCTGTCGGGGCTGGGCTTCATGTACGGCACGGAGGTCGTTGACCTGCCGATGGTCGCCACCATCGGCGAGCTGATGAGGCGATGCACGGGGCGGCACGACCTCCCCTGGGTCGCCATACACGTCAAGCAGGAGCCCGAACACGTCGAATACTCGAACCACGCCCTACAGCCGGTTCTCACAGAGGACGAGCAGCGGCGCGTCGTCTCCAACGCCGAGGAGATGTGGACGCTGTGGCTCAACTTCTTCACCTCTCTCAGGGAGAAGATACTTTAAAAGGCTCCCCCGCCTGCCCGTGACGCCGCGGCCGTGACGACCCACGCGCGCCGCGCCGAGTCTCGAAGCCCCTCCCCGAAGGGCTTCCCCTCCCACGCATCCTCCGCCGACGCCGGCGACCGCCGAAGATGAGGGCGGTCGCGCGGGCGGTCGTGTGCCCGCCGTCGCCTGGACGGCCGTGCGGGGACCGAACGGCGCAGGGGGTTTTCAGGGCGTGATGAGCGACGCGTGCGACGCCGCCACGACCCAACCGCCCTTCACCTTCCTGAGCACGTAGGTCACACGGTAGACGCGGCTGAAGGGCTGCGCCCCCGCGCGCCCCTTATACGTCACGCGGCTGTTGACGACGGCCGCGCCCTGGCCGACCTGCACCCTGTCCTCGTCGTGGCTGTTCACTTCCACGGTCAAGGGGGACGGGGACTTGTAGCCCTCCAGCACCTCCGCCTTCGTCATGACGCTCCCGTCGGCGTTGGTGTGGAAGTAATCGGCCGAGTACAGCCGGCCGACCGCCGCGGCGTCACGCCTGACGCCCGCGGCGGCCAACTGCTCGATGACCGCGAGCACCTCACGCCTCGCGTCGGGCTTCGCCGCCCGGCCGCGGGACTGCCCGCGCGCCTCACAGCACGCGGCGACCGCGAAAATCAAAATCAGGGCGCATACTTTCAAGGGCCGTCCCTCCCGGTTTTGAACGTCTCCGCACTGGCGAGCGGTTTCCGCCACGACCTTTCAAAGGTCTGGATGCCGGGAAGCCGCCGCGGGTTCCCTTCCCCCGTACGAACTTCGCACGCCCAGACCCCTCCCGCCCATCAGCCCGCGCAAGACCGTCACGCCTCGACTCGCCCGCCCCACGCTGGTTTGCTAAACAGACCGGACGCCTATAGCATAAACGTTTATTTTTTAGGGCGGCAGGACCGCCTGTAGCCCGCAGAACATGGAGACGACGAGAATGATGGGATTCGGCAAAAGAGTGTCTTACGCCGCCCGCTGCTTCTTCGCGGTGCTTTCGCGCGGGGAGGTGCCGGAGGACATCGCCCCCGAGGTGGTCAGGGGCGCGGCGGCCGGGCCCGCGCCCGAGCGGGAGACGGCCCCGCCGCCGCAACTGCCCGCCGAGCGCGCCGAAGCGCGACCCGCGGAGGACTCGCCCGACCGCGCGGTCCAGCTCCTCGCCCTGCTACAGCGCGACGGGCGGCTGGTTGACTTCCTGACCGAAGACATCGCGCCCTACCAGGACGCGCAGATAGGCGCGGCCGTGCGCGAGCTGCACGCCAGTTGCCGCAAGGCGCTCGAACAGTACGTCACGCTGGAGCCGGTCATGGACGGCGAGGAGGACCGGCCGGTCACCGTGCCGGAGGGGTTCGACCCGGCCGCGGTCAAGCTCGTCGGGAACGTGACGGGGCGCCCGCCGCTGCGCGGCCTGCTCAGGCACAGGGGGTGGCGCGTGGCCCGGGTCAACCTGCCCACGCTGCCGCCGAAGGGCGCGGCGCGCGAGGTCGTGGCGCCGGCCGAGGTCGAAATTCAGTAAGCGGGTTTTGAGGTGAACTCTTTTGGACACACGTTTCATAGTCGGAATTGACCTGGGCACGACCAACTCGGCGCTGGCGCAGTTCGACACCGCCGCGCCCGAGGAGGCCGCCGCCATCGCCGTCGAACCGGTCCCGCAGTTGACCAACGCGAGCGAGGTCGAGGAGCGGACGCTCCTGCCCTCGTTCCTCTACGTGCCGGGCGAGCTGGACTTCCCGAAGGGCGCGCTCGCGCTGCCGTGGGAGCGCGACCCGCAGGTCTTCGCCGGGGAGCTGGCGCGCAAGCGCGGGGCCGAGAACCCCGCGCGCCTCGTCGCCTCGGCCAAGTCGTGGCTCTCGTACGCGGCCGTTGACCGCGCGTCGGCCATCCTGCCCTGGGGCGCGCCCGAGGAGGTGCGGAAGCTCTCGCCGGTCGAGGCGTCGGCCGAGTACCTGCGCCACCTCCGCCACGCGTGGGACGCGCGCGTCAACGCGAAGAAGAACCCGGAGCTGGCGCTCGGCGCGCAGCAGGTGTTGTTGACCGTGCCCGCCTCCTTCGACGAGGAGGCGCGCGAGCTGACGCTGCGCGCGGCCGAGGCCGCCGGGCTCGCCAACGTCACGCTGCTCGAAGAGCCGCAGGCGGCCTTCTACGCGTGGATAGACGCGCAGGGCGAGGCGTGGCGCAAGCGCGTCCGCGTCGGCGACCTCATCCTGGTCTGCGACGTGGGCGGCGGCACGACCGACTTCAGCCTCATCACCGTCTCGGAGGAGGACGGCGCGCTCACGCTCAAGCGCGTGGCCGTCGGCGAGCACATCCTGCTCGGCGGCGACAACATGGATTTGGCGCTGGCGCGCCTCCTACAGCAACGGCTCGAAGAGGAGGGCCACCGCGTAGACACCTGGCAGTTGCAGGGGCTCTGGCACCAGTGCCGGCTGGCGAAGGAGAAGCTGTTCGCAGAGCCGAAGAGTCAGAAGCAGCCGGTCACGCTGCTCGGCAAGGGCTCGAAGCTCGTCGGCGGCACGGTCAAGACCGAGCTGAGGCGCGAAGACCTGGAGCGCGTCCTCGCCGACGGCTTCTTCCCCGCGGTCGGGCGCGACGAGATGCCCGCGCGGCAGCGGCGCATCGGCTTTCAGGAGCTGGGGCTGCCTTACGCCGCCGACCCGGCGGTGACGAAACACCTCGCGCGCTTCCTGGCGCAGCAGGCGGCCGGCGCGGAGACGGACGACATCCGCCGCGGCCCGAGCGGCTTCGCCTGCCCGACCCACGTCCTCTTCAACGGCGGCGTGATG
This sequence comes from Pyrinomonadaceae bacterium, assembly GCA_036387195.1. Taxonomy (GTDB): domain Bacteria; phylum Acidobacteriota; class Blastocatellia; order Pyrinomonadales; family Pyrinomonadaceae; genus QHXN01. Next base: position 14,763 of record DASVUF010000033.1, read on the forward strand.
AAGGCCGGCGTGCTGCGCGAGCGCGTCGTCTCGGTGCTCGACGCGTGGCTCCGTGACGAAGGCTTCGAGCCGCTCGGCGAGCGCGGCGTGCTCGAAGCGCCCGACCTCGACCACGCGGTCGCGCGCGGCGCGGCCTACTACGGCAGGGCCAAGCGCGGCCGCGGCGTCCGCATACGCAGCGGCGCGCCCCGCACCTACTACATCGGCGTCGAGAGCGCCATGCCGGCCGTGCCGGGGCTGCCCGCCCCGCTCAAGGCGCTGTGCGTCGTGCCGTTCGGCATGGAGGAGGGGACGGAGGCCGCGATACCGGGGCGCGAGTTCGGCCTCGTCGTCGGCGAGCCCGCCGAGTTCCGCTTCCTCAGCTCGACGGTGCGCAAGGCCGACGAGATAGGCAGCCTCGTCGAAGACTGGGGCGACGAGATAGAGGAGTTGAGCCCGCTCGAAGTCACCCTCAGGCTGGACGGCAAGGAGGACACGGTGCTGCCCGTCCGCCTTGAGACGCGCGTGACCGAGGTCGGCACGCTCGAAGTCTGGTGCGTCTCGCGCGACGGCGCGCAGCGCTGGAAGCTCGAATTCAACATCAGGGAGCAGGACGAAGGGTAAGGGGCGCGCGGCGCGCGAGCTGTCATGGAAGCCTCAAGCCGTTTCCTCATCGGCATAGACCTCGGGACGACCAACTCGGCCGTCGCCTACGTTGACACGGAGGAGAGGGGCGCGCGCGGGGCCCCGCCCCCCGTGCGCGTCTTCGAGTCGCCGCAGCTCGTCGGCGAGGGCGAGGTGCGCGCCCTCCCTTCCCTCCCCTCATTCATCTACTTCACGGACGACGCGGAGGACGCGGCGCCCGGCCTGCGCCTGCCGTGGGAGGCGGAGACGGACGGCGCGCTGGTCGGCGTGATAGCGCGCGAGCGCGGCGCGCTGGCCCCGGGGCGGCTGGTCGCCTCGGCCAAGTCGTGGCTCTGCCTCCCGGCGGTGGACCGCACGGCCGACCTGCTCCCCTGGGACGCGGAGCCGGGCGACAAGGTCTGCTCGCCCGTCGCGGCCTCGGCGCGCTACCTCACGCACCTGCGCGACGCCTGGAATCATTTGATGGCGACCGGCGACGGCGGCCAGGTCGTCGAGGCGCTCCGGTTCGAGCGCCAGCAGGTCGTGCTCACCGTGCCCGCGTCGTTCGACGAGGAGGCGCGCGAGCTGACCGTCGCCGCCGCGCGCGAAGCCGGCCTTGAGAACCTGACGCTGTTGGAGGAGCCGCTCGCGGCCTTCTACGCCTGGATAGCGGCGCAGAAGGGCGGGCTCAAGCGACAACTCAAAGACGGGCAGCTCGTCCTCGTCTGCGACGTGGGCGGCGGCACGACCGACTTCAGCCTCATCCGCGTCCGCGTCGAGGCGGGCGAGGTGCGCTTCGAGCGCACGGCCATCGGCGAGCACCTTCTCCTCGGCGGCGACAACGTTGACCTGGCGCTCGCGCGGCTGGTCGAAGAGAAGCTCGGGCGGCCGCGCCTCTCGCTCAGGCAGCAGAACGCGCTGCGCCGGCAGTGCTGCGCGGTCAAGGAGCTGCTGCTCGGCGACGAGACGTCGGAGGGCGCGCCGGTGACGGTGCTCGGCGGCGGGCGCTCGGTCGTGGGCGGCGCGCTCTCCGCGCGGCTGACGCGCGCAGAGGTCGAAGAGGTTCTGGCCGAGGGCTTCCTGCCCGCGAGCGCGCCCGGCGAACTGCCCGCCGCAGAGCGCCGCGCCGGCCTGCGCGAACTCGGGCTGCCTTACGCGAGCGACCCTGCCATCACAAAACACCTCGCCGCGTTTTTGACGCAGGCGGCGCTGGCCATGAAGGCGGGCGGCTCAGACGCGGCCACGGACTCGGCTGCGGACGCAGATTCGGACGGCTCGGGCGCGGCCGCCGAAGGTCAAAGCACGATGGCGCGCCCCGACGCCATCCTCTTCAACGGGGGCTTCTTCCACCCCGCGCTCGCGCGCGAGCGGGTCGTTGGGACAATCGCCGGCTGGTTCCCGCAAGCCGGCAAACGCTGGCAGCCCAAGGTGCTGCGCAACGAGACGCCGGAGGCGGCCGTCGCGGTCGGCGCGGCCTATTACGCGCGCGTGCGCCGCATGGGCGGCGTCCGCGTCAGCGGCGGCAGCGCGCGCGGCTACTACATCGGCGTCCAGCAACAGGGGCAGGACGCCCCGGCGAACGTGGAAACGCGGACGGCCGTGTGCGTCCTGCCGCGCGGCACGGAGGAGGGCACGCGGCTCGAACTCGGCGAGCGAGAGTTCACGGCGCTGACCAACCGCCCCGTCTCCTTCACACTCTACAGCACGACGACGCGACAGGACGGGCAGGGCGAGGTCGTCAGCTTTGGGAAGGGCGAGCTGCACCGCCACGCGCCGCTCGTCACCGTGCTGCGCTACGGCAAGCGCTCGCGCCACATCGAGCTGGACGTGCGCCTGACCGCGCACTTCACAGAGGTCGGCACGCTCGAGCTGTGGTGCGAGGCGCCGAAGACGGGCCACCGCTGGCGCCTACAATTCCAGCTCAGGGGCTCCGAAGCGTTGGAGGAGGAGGCCGCCGAAGGGGACGAAACGGAGCCGCAGGAAGAGACGCCGCAGGTCGTCATCCCCGACGAGGCCGTGGCGGAGGCCGGCAAGCTGCTGCGCGCCGTCTTCGGCGGCCCGCGCGACGCGCCGGAGGGCGAGCCGCTCTCGCCCGAGGCGCTGCCCGGGAGACTTGAAACCGCCCTCGGCTACCGGAAAGACTCCTGGCCGACCGAAACGATTCGCAAGCTCTGCGACGTGCTGGCGGAACTCTCTAACGGGCGGCGTAAAGGGCGCAACTACGAGGCGCGCTGGCTCAACCTGTTCGGCTTCTGCCTGCGGCCGGGTTTCGGCGCGGCGCTCGACGAGTGGCGCGTGACGCGCGCGCGCAAGGTCTACCACGAAGGGCTCTGCTTCGAGAAGGACGTGCAGTGTCAGGTCGAGTGGATGATTCTCTGGCAGCGCGTGGCCGGAGGCTTGAGCGCCGGCCAGCAGCTCGAAATCTACGAGCGCCACAAGGGTCTGCTGGGCGTCGGCGGCCGGAAGACCAAGGGGCGGCTCAACCGACAGGTCGAGCGCGAGGGGCTGCTGATGCTCGCGAGCCTTGAGCATCTGCCGCCCGCCGTGCGCGTCGAACTCGGCGGCGAGATTCTCGCCCGCGTGCGGGAGGAGCCCGGCAACAAGAGTTTCACATGGGCGCTCGGGCGCCTGGGCGCGCGCGTCCCCTTCTACGGCCCCCTGAACTGCGTCGTGCCCCCCGAGGCGGCGGCGGCGTGGGTGGCCGTCCTCCTCGCCCTGCCCGAACTGACGCCACACGTCGCCACGGCCGTCTCGCAGTTGGCCGCGCGCACCGACGACCCCCTGCGCGACGTCGAGCCGGAGTTCACGCACGAGGCCATCCGACGGCTTCAGGAAGCGGGCGCGGCCGACGAACTGGTCGAGAGCCTGCGCGTCTACGCGCCGCGGAGCAAAGCGGCCGCCGTCCGCATTTTCGGCGAATCCCTCCCCGAAGGTTTACGCCTCACAGGCTGAGCGCCCCGAAACGCTCGCCGGCGCCCGGACAGGCCTTGCGTCCGCCCACGCCAGCAACCTGTGGCATATCCCCTGCCCCTTTCACCGAAGCCCCTCACTTAATATTTCTCTATTATAGGATGGGCACACAACTGAGAAGTTTGTGTGCCCAACGATTTAAAATGGCAGGATATTACTTATTCTAAATGTGATATAAGCATCTGTGTAACATCATCCATCGGCAGGCTTTTCTCAGACTTTGAGAGCCATCAGGCGACGACAACGTAGGGCCGATTCGCTCGCCCCGCGCGCGGCAGTCCGCTCAATCACTGAGAAACCGCGCGCTGCGCGCTCCCCGAACTCATCCCGCAGAAAGACAAAGAGTTGGCACATCTACCGCGCGCCTCGCCGCGCGCAGCGCTACCCGCCACGGATACTAAACGTGTGCGACCCGGTAAGTGGAAGCGTGAGGACCTGCTCCGAGTGGCGACGCAACCGGAGGACATGCGAGGACATGCTCGGCCGTGAAACATTATCGCACACCTCATTCGCCAGTTTCGTAAATCACTACCTGCGACCGCCAAACTTCCCTTCCGATGTGGTCGAGGCGCTTGAGAATGGCGATTTCAGCCGTTAATTCCCGACGCACCCCCCTCATGCAGTACTATTGCTCCTTACCCCCCCCTCCGGGAGATAATTATTGCTCGGGCTTAATAGATGTGTTAAAAAGCAGAGTTTATGGCGACCATTCTCCCCAGACCGACGGCGCGCAAGCCATTTTTGATCTCGCCCGACCCGTCAATGCTCTACATGACGCCGACGCTCAAGACCACCTTGTACAAGGTGGATTTTGTAGTGGAGAACCGGCAGGGCCTAACCCTTATCATGGGCGATGCGGGGCTCGGTAAATCGTCGGTCCTGCGCCTGCTCCTAAGCCGTTATAGCGCCAGAGAAGAGACCGTCGTCACCCAGTTGATTCCTACCCCCGCTTTCAGTTCGGATTTCATGTTTTTGAAGGCGATTTGCGCGGAATTCGATATTCCCGGCAGACGATCCATGCTGGCGCAGCTCAACGAATTCCGCGATTACCTGATGGACCTCCACTCAAAAGGTAAGACCGCTCTCCTCCTCATTGACGAGGCGCAGAAACTGCCGGGTAAGCAGTTGGAGATGATCCGGACGCTCCTGAATTACGAGACGTCGAAAGAGAAATTGATCCAGATAGTCTTGGCGGCGCAGCTCGAGCTGAGAGATAAGCTGCGAGACAAAACGAAAAAGGCCCTCCGCTCACGCGTATTCGCGCCTTCCCTGCTCGCTTCAATGTCCGTTGGCGAAACCAAAGACATGATCGCTTACAGGTGCGAACAGGCGGAGATCAAGAACCCTTTTACGGATGAAGCCATCGAGTTGATCTACACCAGGACCGGGGGCGTGCCTCGTCAGGTGCTCCAGGTCTGCGCCCTTAGCTACGACATGGGTCAGCGGGCTGGGGTCGATAAGCTCCCGATGGAGATCGTCGAGATGGCTGCTCAGGAAGCCGTCTACAGCGATGACTTAGAAGATGAGTAAGAACATCAAAAGCTTTGCCGCCTTCCTTGAGCAGACCGAGCGTAAGGTGGAAAAAGCCGACCCATCCCGTGCGAAATCCGCACCCGATACGGAAAGTGCATCGGGTGCGGATTTCGCTTCTCGTGCAAAATCCGCACCCCATGTGGAAACTGCACCCCGTGCGGAAACCACACCCCGTGAAGATTCCGCATCGGGTGTAAAAATCCATTCGGAACCCGTGCGTAAAGTACGGGATGCGGAAACCGTATCCCATGCGGAATCCGCACCCGTTCGAGGTCATTTAAGGGTGCCGAATGAGATCGTTTACAACCTCCTCCCCACGCTCAAACCGAGTGAGGCGATTGTCCTCCTGCGGCTCTACGCGCTCTCCCACGGCTTTCAGAAAAATACGTGCACCGTGAGCCTCGATAAACTCGCAAGTGGTTGTAATTTAAGCAGAACCCAGACTCGCGTCTGTGTCAGAAACCTTGAGAGGAAAAAGCTCATCAAGGGTCTGGGACTGGATAATACGAACAGTCAAAGGGAGCTACGCGGACTACATTTCGAGGTCAGGTTGCCGCCAGCAACCCGTGCGGAAACCGCACCCCATACGAAATCCGCATCCCGTGCGGAGATCGCACCCAATAAAGAAAAGACTTTAAAAGAAAACACACAAACACAGGACGAGCCTGTGGTGGGTGTGCGTGCGGGTTCAAAATTCACGATTGAAGAATGCCGGAAGTACGCCGAACATCTGCAAGCCACGGGGCAGGGAATTAACAATCCGGGGGGCTATGCGACGACTATTCATCGCACGGGTGAAGCGGACGTGTTGATTGAGAGTTTTCTACGTCCGCATGCCCAGAGCCCGGCTTCGACTCTCGACACCAGCCAGTGCCCCGACTGTCACGGCACCGGGTTTTACTACCCGAAGGGTGTAGAAGGTGGAGTCGCCAGGTGCAAACACGAGCATCTCAGTAAAGAAGGGGAGTAGGAAAAACCTTCTGGCGAGAGCAGAAGGCTCGCCGGCTCTGGCTCAGAGCCGGCAAGGGCATAGGGCGAGGGGCGGGGGGTCGGGTCAGCGCGGTTACAGGCAGGTCGGCGGCTGGCGGTCGAAGGAATCCTCCTTGCCGCCGCGCGGGAGAAGTTTTCTTCAGCGCGCCCCTTTCATAGAACACTATCTAACATACATCTGAGGGACTTAGGCGTGCCGCGACATTTTAAAATCGTATTCGTTATGGTGGTTTCAGCGCTGCTGTTCTCCTACGCCCACCATGCGGCCACGCGCACGGCCGCCGCCCAGCGCGAAAGGGGCGCGCCTGTTAATCCATTCGGCGGCCCGGCGCAAAATCTGAAGGCGGGCTCACTGCCGGTCGCAGTTGCGACCGCCGACTTTAACGCCGACGGCCGGGCTGACCTCGCCGTTGTCAACAGCGGTTCGGCCGACGTTTCCGTTTTCCTGTGTCAGGCGCGGGGGCTTTTCTCCGCGGGCGCCGTCTACCCTGTCGGGAAGAGCCCGCGCGCGGTCGTGGCGCGGGACATCAATGGGGACGGGCGCGCCGACCTGGCAGTCGCTAATTACCTCTCCGACAGCATCTCGTTACTAACGGGGGACGGGAAGGGAGGCTTTTCGCTCTCCGGCTCCCTCACAGTCGGGTCAGGCCCTCTGGCCGTGGTAGTTGACGATTTCAATAAGGACGGCCTGGCGGACCTGGCCTCGGCGAACTCCAGGTCGAACACCGTTTCCGTCCTGCTCGGCGTGGGGGGGGCCAGGTTCGCACAGGCAGTCTCGCTGCCCGTAGGCGTCGAGCCCTTCTCACTCACGGCAGTTGACCTTGACTCCGACGGCCGTCCGGAACTGGTCAGCGCCAACGCACATTCTGGTGACCTGTCGTTGCTGCACAACGAGGGCGGCGGGCGGTTCAGCGAGGCCGCCAACTACGGCGTCGGGACCAGCCCGGTCGCCGTCTCCGCCGCCGACCTCGATTCGGACGGGCTGCCGGACCTCCTGGCGGCGAACTTCCGCGGGAACAGCGTCGCGCTGGCCCGCGGCGGAGGCGGGGCGACACTCGGCGCGGCGCGCGTTTTCAAGACCTTCCTCCTCCCGGCCTTCGGGGCCAAGGGCGATTTCAACAAGGACGGGCGGGACGACCTCGTCATCGTTAACGGGATTGACGCCGCCGTCGAGCTGCTGCTCTCGGACGGACGCGGGTCTTTCCGCGCCGCCCCCCTGTTGAATCTCTCAGGCGGAGAGGGGCTGGCCGCGACCTTTGTCGCCGTCGCCGATGTAAACGCTGACGGCAACAGCGACCTGGTGGTGGCGCAGAAGAACCTTTCGGTGCTCATCGGCGACGGTAAAGGCGCTTTCGCCGCGCCGTCGAGTTACGAGGTCGGCGGCGCCTCCGGCGTCGTCGCCGCCGACCTTAACGGCGACGGCAGGGTTGACCTGGCTTCGAGCGTCGGGCGCAGCGTCGTCGTAATCTTCGGCGACGGAGCAGGGAAGTTCGGGGGGCCAAACTCTTTCCCGATAGGCGGCGACGCCGCCGCCCTCGCGGCCGGCGACTTCAACGGTGACGGGCGCGCCGACATAGCGACTGTTAACCCGAGGCAGTCCAGCTTATCGGTGCTCGCCGGCGACGGTAAGGGTGGGTTCGGAAAGGCGACGGAGTTTATCGGGACTCCGGCGGCGCGCGCGATAGTCGCCGCGGATTTCAACGGCGACGGCAAGACCGATGTCGCCACCGCGAACGACACGGGGCAGGGCGTCTCCGTCTTCCTCGGGGACGCGCGCGCCACCCTGGGCGAGGCCCGCCGGTTCCCGGCCGGCGAGCGGCCCTTCTGGCTCGTCGCCGCCGACTTCAACGGCGACGGGCGGATTGACCTAGCTACGGCCAACCATCGCTCTTCCGACGTGTCGGTGCTCACGGGCGACGGGCGTGGAGGCTTCGCCGCCCCCCTCCATTTCTTAGCCCGCCTGCTCCCGACCTCTATCGCCGCCGGTGATTTCGACGGGGACGGGCGGCTCGACCTGGCCAGCACGGATTACGGCTCGCAAGGCCTCTCGCTGCTGCGCGGGGATGGAAAAGGGGATTTCGCCGGGGCGCGCCGCTTCGCCGTGGGCCTCGGCCCCTACGGGCTGGCGTTGAGCGACTTCAACGGCGACGGCCTGAAGGACGTGGCGGTCGTCGCCTCGGGCGCGCTGCATATCCTCTTAGGCGACGGCCGCGGCGGTTTTAATATTTTGCCGGGTGTGGCGGCCGGCGCGAGCCTGCGCGGCCTCGCCTCGGCTGATTTCGACGGGGACGGTCGCCCCGACCTTGCGGCGGTGGATTCAGTCTCCGAGAAGGTGCTCATATTTTTGAACGCGCGGGCCGGAGCGGCGGGCGCGGTGACGAGCGGCGCGATGATTGAAGAGAGTGTCTGGGGCGGAGCCGGCGTCGAACTCAGCGTGACCGCCGACGGCGCGCGGGTCGAGTACGACTGTGCTCACGGCGTCCTCGGGGGGAAGATTACGCCCGACGTGAACGGCCGCTTCGAGACGACGGGGACGTACGAATCGGAGGCCGGGGGGGCCGCGGACGCCACGCTGCCGAGCGACGGGCGGGGCGCGAACCCGACCGGCGGGGCGGCGGGGCGGCTGCGCGCCGTGAAGTATTCCGGTGAAGTGCGGGGCGACCGCATGACGCTCAGGGTGACCGCCGCCGATTCAAATTCTGTTTTGGGGGAGTTCATTCTCGTCCGCGGCGCGGCGGGCCGCCTGAGAAAATGCCGCTAGCGGCCCTCGGGCTAACGACGCGCGGTTGGTTGCGCGTCAACAAAATTCGCCCCGCGCTCTGTTGTGCAGACGTGAAAAGTTGAGGTACTATCCACGCACGTATTTACCGGGGGCGTCGTGCGGCGCCTGCCAAAAGCCGGGCACGTTCGGCTGCAACCTTCCAATAGCTGTCTGACTTCTTTCTTCTTTCTGGAATTTTCACATCCCGGCTGGATTCTTTAATCTGCATTCGTCATCCGCCGGTCCTATTCGAACTACGCCGCTTGCCCTCCGCACGATGTCGGCTCTGTGCGAAGGAGACTAGTCTTTCGGTCGCTGCAATCCGCTGCGGTCCCGCCGGTAAGTCGCCGCAGCACTGCCCCTAGCCAAAGGAGACATTCGGGTCCATGGAAAAAGGAACATTTTCAGCTCGGCTTCTTGAGCTGTCACACGCTCTTACCCGACGGAAGAGGACGGCGACGAAGACGGTTGCCATCGTGCTCAGTTCGGTGTTGGTCGCGCCGGCCTTGCTCGCCGGGGCGGCCGGTTCCGTCCAGGCGAAGACCGCAAGGGTCGCGCAACGGCAACGCGAGGCGCCGGCCCCTCAACCGCCGCCCGACGCGTCTACGACGGGCGACGCCGGCGTCTACCAGCCGCAGCCCGCTGCGGGGAAGGGCTTCGAGCCCATCAACGTTTCCGCGGCGGAGGAGCAGCAGGCGCTTAACCCCAGCTCGGACACGCCGGCGGAGATTCGCGCCATCAACCCGCCCGCGTCGCGTCCCGAGTCTTTCGAGGACCGCGGCCACAGGGCGGGCGGCGGGGACGAGATGACGCTCACGACCGCCGAGGAGTCGCCGGCGGCCCCGGTCGCTTCGGCGCAGGGGTCTTCGCCCGCGCCCATTAAAACCTTTCAGGGCGAGACTCTGAACAGCGGGAGCATCCCGCCCGACACGATGGGCGCGGTCGGCCCGAACCACGTCGTCTCGGTGAGCAACAACCAGATGAACATCCGCACGCGCACCGGCGCGCTCCTCACGCGGCTGACGCTCAACGCCTTCTGGGCGGGTGTCACGCTTGAGGGCGGCATAACGACGCCCTCGACCTTCGACCCGAAGATTTTCTACGACCGCTTCAACGACCGCTGGTTCTTTTTCACGTCGGCCAACTCGGTGTCCCCCGCCTCGTCCGTGCTCTTCGCGACGACGCAGACGGGCGACCCCACGGGGACGTGGAACCGCTACGTCTTCGACACGGACCCGGCCGCGACGGCGACCGCGGGGCGGTGGGCCGACTACCCGACGGTCGGGCACAACAGCCAGTGGATCGTCGCCAACTACAACGTCTTCAACTACGCCGGCACGCCGGCGGCCACCACCGGCTACTTCGGCCCCTACATCTACGTCATCCCGAAGTCGGTGGCGTACGCCAACACCGCCTCGATAACGACCAGCCTCTTCCAGGAGGCGGCCACCAACTGCGTGTCGCCTTTCAACGACAGGCTCGGCTGCGGGTTCACGATGGCCCCGACGGTGAACGAGGACAACACGACGACCGTCAACTACCTCGTCGAGGACTGGGACTCCGGCTTCGGGCAGCTCCGCATGAGCAAGCTCACGGGGCCGGCCAACGCCCCCGTCCTGACCGTCGGCACGCAGTTCCCCCAGTCGCCCGAGAACTGGCGCTTCAACGCCGCGCGCATCGGGACGACGGGCGGCTACCTGCCGCAGCGCAGCCAGATAAGCTACGCCCCCGACACCGCCACCCGCATCATGGGGAACGACTCGCGCATCAACAACGCGGTCCTGCGCAACGGCTCGCTCTGGTGCTCGCACCACGTCATGGTCGGCGCCGCGCCCAGCCCGCCGGGCACGCCCTACGGGACGGCCAACCCGGACATCAAGACGGCCGCGCAGTGGTGGCAGATTGACCCGACCGTCGAGGCGCAGCCCGACGCGGTCACCGGCCTGGGGACGCCGCCCACCCAACGCGGCCGCGTCTTCGACCCGACCGCCGATAACTGCCACAGCGGGACTTCGGGGGCGCGCGCCGGGTGCACCATGAGGGGCCAGTTCTTCGCCTACGTGGCCATCGCGGTGAACCAGAACAACGACGCGTTCATCGGCTTCTCGCAGTTCTCGTCGCTGACCTACCCGAGCGCGGGCTACGCCATGCGCCGCGCCGCCGACCCGGCGAACACGATGCGCGACGTGGTGGTCTACCGCTCCGGCGCCTCCAACTACAACCTCGGCGCGGGCACCGCGGGCACGACCGCCCGCCAGAACCGCTGGGGCGATTACAGCTCGGCGGAGATTGACCCGGTCAACGACACAGACTTCTGGACGGTGCAGGAGTACTCCGACACGCGCTCGAACTTCGGCCTCGGCGCCATCGCGGCCCCTTGGGCGACCTGGTGGGCGCGCGTCAGCCCCACTTCCACACAGCCGACCACTACCGGCAATCTCATCATCTCGGAGTTCCGCCCGCGCGGGCCCGGCGGCATTCAGGATGAGTTCGTCGAGCTTTACAACCCGAGCGCGACGACGCCGTTCCGCGTCAAATCGGCGGACAACAGCGAGGGCTGGGCGCTGGCGACCAATAACGGCACGACGACGACGGGCTTGGCGGTCGTCCCGGAGGGCGTGGTCGTCGCGCCGCGCGGCCACTATCTCATCGCCAACAGCCCCGTCCAAACCTCGTTCGGCGCCGAGACGCTTTACTACAGCCTGAGGACTCATCCCGGCTCCGAGTCTCGCACCGCCACCGCCGACACCGGCTACTCGACCTCCAACACCGCCACCATAGACGCCATCGCGGACAACACCGGCATCGCCATCTTCCGGTCTTCCACCGTGGCCAGCTTCACGCCGGCGAACCAGGCGGACGCCGCCGGTTTCGCGGGCGTCGGCAACACGCTCTTCCGCGAAGGCGCCGGCATCCCGGCCATCACGCCGGGCGCGGTCACGGGGCAGATCACGTTCGTCCGCAACCAGACGTCCGGGACGCATCAGGACACCGACGCCAACGAGAACGACTTCCAGTTCCTCAACACGCTCGCCACCACCGAGACGCTCGGCGTCGCGCCGCTGCTCGGGGCGCCGGGGCCGGAGAACGTGGACGCCCCGCGGCTGAACAACAACGTCAACGTTGACCGTATCGACAAGTCGGTCGGCCTCAGCTCCGCGCCCAACCGCGTGCGTGATTTAACGCCCGTGACGAACGGCGGGCTCGGCACGCTCTCGATGCGCCGAAACGTCTACAACAACACGGGCCAGGCCGTGACGCGCGTCCGGTTCCGTATCCGGCAGACTTCCACCTTCCCGGCCGCGGCGGGCGCGGCCGACCTGCGGGCGCTCTCTTCGGGTAACGTCGTCGTAAACGTCAACGACGTAGGGCTGTGCGGCGGCGCGCCGCCGTGTAACGTCTCCGTTCAGGGGACGACGCTCGAAGAGCCGCCGACCCAGCCCAACGGCGGCGGCTGGAACACGACGTTGACCGTCCCGCTGCCCGCGCCGCTCGCGCCCGGCGACAGCGTCAACGTGCAGTTCGTCTTCGGCGTCGTCACCGGCGGCACGTTCTCGATAGTCATCAACACCGAGGCCCTGCCGTAACGGCCCCGGTCGCTTGAAATTGACCGCCGGTAATTACTCCGGAGGGGGCGGGCGTCAGGGTTGCGCGCCCCTTCCGGAGTTATCACGGCGCCACGCGGGGAATCACGGCGGAGGCGAGCGGCTTGAACGCGGGCGAGTCAGTTTGACAGGCACATGCGTCATGGTAGAATCGCCGCTACAAAATCGTCACTAAGCTGTTTTTCCTCAACGGCCTACGCAGAATCTTTGAGGGGCTAGCCCGCCGCAAAGGTAGGAGGCGCATAATTTGGAAAAGAACGACGTCAGACAGGAGACGGAGATTTCCCTGGAGACGCCCGCGGGGGCGGACGGGACTTCCGCGCTTCGCACTTCGGTGTCGAACAAAAAACCTTTCGTGGAGCCGGCAGTTAAGCCGCCGGCCAATCTGCTCGACGTGACGACCTTCTTCCAGGGGTCGGCGGCGCTCGACGTAGCGGGTTCGGCCTAAGTCCTGCGCCGCGACCGGGACAAATCGGTGCAGATGCGTGACCCAAGGGGGGCGGCCTTCCGGCAAGCGGAGGCCGCCCCCCAAAAACTCTACGAGATCGCCGGCCGTCTGCTGCGCGTCGAGGCGGACGCGGAATGGGCGTCGCGATTCGCCGAGGGGTACTTATCCGGCCTCCACCTTACCGCGAGCCCTCACGGCGACGAACACTCTCCGGATCAGACCATCCAGATCGGCGCCGGCCCGCGGCCGGCGATACCCTCGGGCATGTACGTCTTCGAGGTGCCCGGCGGCTTCTGCCACGCCGGCGGGGGCGGGTACTTTGTTGACCTGGGCTACGCGCTGGTCACGGTCAGGGGCGGTGACGACAAGACCGTCTCCGTCTGGGTTGAGGGCGGCGTCGGCGCGCGGGCTCTTATCACGGTCATGGCCTACGCGGTGCCCGCCGCCCTCAGGCGCTGCGGGCTCTTCGACCTGCACGCCGCCGGCATGGTCGAGCCGTCCGGCGAGAGGGGTTTTATATTTCCGGGCAAGTCCGGGAGCGGCAAGACTACTCTGGCCATGCGGCTCGGCGCCGCGGGCTGGCGGTACCTGTCCGACGACATGGTGCTGGTTTCGGGGGGCGCGGGCGGTCTTGAGGTTCGGGGCATGCGCCGGCTATTCCAGGCGAGCGCCGAGACGCTCGCGGGTCACGAACTCCCGCTCCTGAGGGAGGCGCTCGGGATTACGGTGCCCAGCAGTCCCGATAAGCGGTGCGTGGACCCCGCGACGCTGTTCCCGGGGCAGTTTAATTCCAGCGCCAGCCCCCGCGTACTTTGCTTCGCCGAGGTCACGCGCTCGCCGGAGAGCCGGATCGAGCCCATAGGCAAGGCCGAAGCCATGTCGCGCCTTCTGGCGCTCTGCCCCTGGGCGCGTTACGACGTTGTGGCCGCCAGAGAGCACCTGGAGGTTTTGAGCGGCCTGGCGCGCCAGTGTGAAACGTGGGCGCTGTCGGCCGGGCGCGACCTGCTCTCCGACCCGCTCAAGGCGTCTAACATGTTAATGGCTCACGGCAGGTCTTAAGTATCATGAACGTCCCGTCATCCACGCGTCCCGCCGAGGGACTGGCCCCTCCCCCGGCGCGCCGAATCACGGTCGAGCTGACCAACATCTGCAACCTGCATTGCGGCTACTGCGTGCGCGACGACGACGACCTGCATCATTCGCCCGGGAAGTTCTTTCCCGCCGACCTGATGCGCAAAGTGCTGCGGGGCGCGCGCGCGGCTTACGGGCCGACGTACGTGTCGTTCACGGGCGGCGAAGTCACACTCCACCCGCGCTTCGGCGACATCATTGACGCGGTCATCGCCGAAGGCATGGAGTTCGGCTTCGTCACCAACGGCTGGCACTTCGACCGCGTGTACGAGGCGCTGCTCAGGCGCCCCGAAAGTGTGCGCGTGGTCGCCTTCAGCCTCGACGGCGCGACACGCGAGGCGCACGACCGCTGGCGCGGCGAGGGCTCGTTCGTGCGCGTGGTGCGCGCCATGGCGCGCTGCCACGCCAGCGGCATCAAGTTCGCCCTCAAAGTCGGCATCCGCCGCGACACCGCGCAGCACCTACAGGAGTTCGCACTCTTCGCCGCGCGCCTCGGCGCTTCGACGCTCCAGTTCGCGCACCTCCTGCCCACCTCGCCCGGGGTGGAGGCGGAGTCGGCGCTGACCCCTTTCGAGCGCCGCGAGGCGGAGGAAGAGGTGATGCTCCTGGCGAACATCTTCAAGATGCCGGTGCGGCTCGTCCCGGGCTACTACAACATAGACCCCGCCCCGCCGTGCGACGCCCTCGACGGCACGACCTGTAACGTAGACTTCCGCGGGCGGCTCTCGCTCTGCTGCAACCTCTCAGGCTACCGCGGCGCCGCGGGCGAGCCCGACGTGGTGGGTGACCTTACGTCGGAGGAGTTTTCCACCGCGTACGAGCGGCTGCTGCGCGTCCGCGAAGAGCAGAACGAGCGGCGGCGGCGCGCCCTCGCCGACGCGGCCGGCGCCGGGCGCGAGCCCGATCTTTATGTGGGCTCGCCGTGCCTGTTCTGCCTGGTCTCTTTCGGGAAAGTTCCGTGGCGGCCGGTCGCGGGCGCCGCCCGCTCGCTTCCCGTACTGCCCGCCGGGGTTTGATGTGCGAACGGCGCGACGCCTCGCCCGGGGCGTCGCGGAAGCGAACTTGAGCCCCGCCCGCGGCAGCGCGCTCGCCCCGACTTCGACCCCGACGCCTGGAAAGAACTTGAACCCTTCCGCCGAATTTGAATTACTGGTCTGCTGCGCCCGGGTCAGTCTGGACGACGAGCAGGCGGCGAGGGCGAGGGCGCTTTTGCGCGGCGGGCTCGACTGGCAGCGCCTGATGGCGCTGGCCTGGCGTCACGGACTGATGCCTCTCGCCTTCAAACACATCCTCACACATTTCGCGGACGATGCGCCGGAGGCCGTGCGCGAGCAGATGCGGGCGGATTACGCGCACAACACCGCGCGCTGCGTGTGGCTTTCGGCGGAGCTTCAGGCGGCGCTGGCGGCCCTCGGGCGGGCGGGGATTTCCGCCGCAGCTTATAAGGGGCCGGACCTGGCGCTTCGCGCTTACGGAGACATCAGGCTGAGGACGTTCGTTGACCTCGACATCATGGTGCGCCGCGGCGACGTCGAGCGCGCCGGCGCGGTGCTCGGGTCGCTCGGGTACCGTCCTCACCTGCCGCTCAGCCGCGCGCAGGAAGAGATGATTTTCGGCTCAGAGTGCGACCGCGTCTTCCTCAAGGAGGGGCGGAACATCGTGCTGGAGCTGCACTGGGCGGTCGTCCCCCCCTACTACGGCATACCTTTAGACGTCGAAGAGCTGCTCGGCGCGTCGCCGTCTCCCGACCGGCCCGCCGGGCGGCCGGGCGGCGCCTCGGACGGGACGCTGCTGCTTCTGTTGTGTATCAACGGCGCCAAGGACTTCTGGCAACGCCTCGAACAGGTGTGCGCCGTGGGCGAGTTGCTCAGGGCCGGCCGTGTCGAATGGGGGCCCCTGATGCGCTCGGCGTCGCGAATATACGCGATACGCGCGCTACTGATTGGACTCTCGGCGGCCAACCGCCTGCTGGGCGCGCCGCTGCCCGAAGAGGTCGCGCGGAGGATTGCGGCGGACCGCGCCGCGGCGAGGCTGGCGGACGAGGTGATACGACGGCTGGCGTCGGGGGATGGGCTTGAGCCGGGGCTCCGTGAAAAGACGCGCTTCCGCCTCGCGGCGATGGATCGCGCGCGCGACCGCGTGCGCTACTGCGCCGCACGCTCTTTAACCCCGACGCACAGAGATTATGTCGCGTGGCTGCCCCCCGCGCTCTCGCTCGTATATTATGGGCTGAGGCCCGTGCGCATTCTCCGCGAAGCCCTGAGGCCGAAGTAGGCGGCGTTACGGCTCTGCGCGTGCCGCCGGGATTTCGCCGCGACGGGCGCGCCTCGGACTTGCAGAGGTTTAGAGTCACCGCCGTCATGGCCGGCGCCCCGACACTTCGACCTGAGAGGAAGAGGGTAAGGGGACGGTCAATTCCGGCGGGCGTAACATCACACTTCCCCGTCCCCGACAGTGATTCAGAACCGCGACATCGTCTACCTCTCAAGCATAGAGTGGGGACACAAGTGGCAGGCCCACCAGGAGATTGCCCTCCGCCTGGGGGCGGCCGGCAACCGCGTGCTTTATGTCGAGAACACAGGGGTGCGGGCGCCTACCCTGCGGGATGCGGGGCGCGTGGCGTCGCGCCTCAGGCGCTGGTCGAAGGCGCTGCGGTCGGGCGGGGTGAGCGAGGTGGCGCCCGGAGTATACGTCACACACCCGCTGGTCATGCCGCCGTTCGGCGCCGCCTGGCGCAGGTGGGTCAACCGTAAACTCTTTCTGCCCTCGCTGCTGCGGACGATACGCGGGCTCGGCATGAAAGACCTGCTGTTGTGGACATACCTTCCGAACGACACGACGCTGTCGCTTATCAACTCTTTGCGGCGCGAGAGCGTCGCCAGCGTCTATTACTGCGTGGCGGACTTCACGGAACTCACCTCCTACGCCGAGGAGTTAAGGCAGTGTGAGATGGCTGTGGCCGCGGGCAGTGACATCGTCTTCGCGAATTGCAGGGCGCTCGCCGAGAAGTTACTGCCGTTTAACCCGAACGTCCACGTCTACCCCGTCGGCGTCAACCTCGAAGCCTTCCCCTTCGAACCAACGGAGACGCCGGGGGAGGGGGCGAGCGCCCCGCCGGCCGCGGCGTCCGCCGCCGTGCTGGAGACGCTCCCGAGGCCGCTCATCGGGTACGTCGGCGGCCTGCACCGTCACGTAAACTTCGAACTGTTGAAGGAGGCGGCGCTTAGACGCCCTGACTGGTCCTGGGTGTTCATCGGCCCGGTGCAGGCGCCGACCGGCGGGCTGGCGGAGTTGCCTAATGTCCATCTGCTGGGCGAGCGCCCGCACGCCGACCTCGCCTCATACCTGCGCCGGTTCGACGTCTGCATCGTCCCCTACCTGAACAACGCGTGTACGGCGACGGTCGTGCCCACGAAAATCAACGAGTACCTGGCGCTCGGCAAACCTGTCGTCTCTACGGCGCTGCCGACGGTGCTGGAGTTCAACGCCCAGCAGCAAATCCTTATCGTCGCCGAGCCCGAACCGGTAGCATTCCTGACGGCCGTAGAGCAGGCTCTCGACCTGCCGGATGATCGCGAGACTTTGCTGCGCAGGCGCCGAGTAGCGGAGATGAACGACTGGAACACGCGCCTCGCCTCAATGTGTTTACTCATCGAAGACAGGATAAGCACGTAACCCGCCGCCACAGGTTCTGCTGCAAAGATTGATTTGAGGGGAGGGAAGCACGGAAGCGCTCCGCCTCTACGCGGCTATGCCGAACACGTCCGCGGCGAACTCCGACTGCCCGCCTCGCGTCTCCGCCCTCTCACCTCCTGACCTCATCATGTGCGGCGCTTCGACACCTTCCGGCGTCCGCTCTGCCGCCTGGGACGAGCGGACGCCTGTTGTACCGACCGCCGAGTCAACACGTGATTCATGGCCAGACCGCGGTCGCGCATTATCTCTTCCCTGTAGGAGAGTTGGCAGCCGCAGTATCAGCGGACGCACAAGAGGATGACGGCGGGCTCGAACTGACGCCGCTTGAACGTTGACTTGTGATTCATCAAGGGTATTATCCCGCATGAGGCGGCGTCCGCCGTCCAGCCGGGGGTGATTGGAAGCAGGCTTACACACCTCGCGTCCTATAACGGTCGTTATGTCATATAATGCTCATCGCCTCTCTTAACAAACTCACGACCCATGACCGATCCACCCTGCGGTTCGGCCGGCCAGCGCAGATTGTCCTCGGGGTGATCGCGGGAGCCTTGCTGAGCGCTGGTTACGCCTTACACCCGCAATGGTGGGCGCCCTGGCTCGCGCCGGTTCCGCTGCTCTTGGCCGCATCGGGGTCGCGCCGCTCCGCGCGACTCGCGGGCGGCGTTGCCGGAGCAATTGCCGTCACGAGCTTACTCCCTTACTACCTGGATTTGATTGGCTGGTCGGTGACGCTGCTGGTCGTCCTGCTCCGCGTCGGCTCCTGGATTTTCGCTACCAGCCTGGCTGATGCTGCCGCTCGACGGCTGCCGCTTGCCGTAGCGCTGCTCGTGCTCCCCGGAACGGTCGCGGCTATCGAACTGCTGACGCTCGTTGTATCGCCGCACGGAGCAGCGGGAAGCTTAGCGTACAGTCAGATGGAGGCGATTGGTGTCGTGCAGGTGGCGGCTCTCGGAGGCGTGCCCGCGGTCGTTTTTCTGATTCTGCTCCCCGGCTCCTTGGCAGGCCTTTGGCTCACTAGGAGCTGGCGACACTCTGATCGCTTGGCTGCTCTAGCTCTGGTAGGTCTATTAGCCCTCGCCGCGACACTGTTCTCCGTCTTTCGTCTTAACGCCAGGCCCTCGGGCAACACAGTCCCTGTCACACTCATCGCCACGAACCACTTTGACGGCATCCCGCAGGGATGGGAAGGGGTCTGGGCCAAGTACCAGCCGGCCGTCATCGCCTCCGCTACCCGCGGGGGGCTCGTTGTGCTGCCGGAGAAGCTTGCCCTACTTGATGCTGAAGGCGCGGGGAGGGCCGCGCAGGATGTTGCCATGACAGCCCAGGCGACGGGCGCCGTGGTCATCGCCGGGGCTGAAGTGCGGGAGCGTGACACCTACTACAATCGCGCGCTGCTGGCTGCGCCCGACGGGCGCGTAGTTTGGTACGATAAGCAACGGCTTGTGCCCGGCTGGGAGGCCCGTAACACCCCCGGCAATGCCCCGGTCTTTGTTGACATCGTAGGAACGCGGCTGGGCATCGCGATCTGCAAAGACATGCACGTACCAGAGATCGGCCGACAGTACGCAGGAAGTGCGACAATCATGGTCGTCCCGGCTTACGACTTCGGCCGCGACGCCTGGATGGGCGCGCGGATGACGGCCTTGCGGGCGGTCGAGAATGGCTACGCAGTTGCTCGTAGCGCCCGTAACGGATTTGTGAGCGCCTACGACCGGACAGGGCGAATCCTCGTTGAACGTCCGGTGACTGATGATATGACGGTAGTCACTGCGTCCCTTTCGCCTCATGGAGCAGCGACCCTCTATGGCCGCAACGGTGATGTGTTCGGATGGTGTTGCGTCTGTTTAGCCGTGCTGCTGCGGGTCTGGCTCGGGTGGGGCGGCTTGCCATACTTGTCTTCCTCAAACAAAAGTCTTTCAAGGAATGAAGCCAGATAAAACCCAACGGGACATTACAGTTAAATTTCTGACTCCCCTACCCTGTGGAAATCCTAATGTTTCGATACATGTTATACTACTGAACGGGGCAATACGGTTATAAAGTCCCGTTCAAATCTGCGATGAAAGAAGGGGCGCTCCGACTGGAGCGCCCCTTCTCGTCTTATAACAATAATTATGAATGGAAGTCTTTGCAAAAACATCAGGCGTGATGCACGAGATGTAGACTTGAGCGGGCGTCAGGCTACAACATTCAGTGTCCGCCCACGAATCTTTGTGCAGGGCCGGATGAAGAGGGTTTTGCTTTGATTTGACGCCAAGGGCTGTTGCCAGAGGACTGTTATGTCAGATGAGCCATTAGAATCGGTGTTAATCGGCGGCGTCGAAAGATGCGAGATCAGGATTGTCAGCTACGACCCGGACTGGCCGAAGAGGTTTGAGACGCACGCTAAGGTCATAGCCGATGCACTCGGCGACTCCGCGCTGCGAATCGAGCACGTAGGGTCTACCTCCGTCCCCGGTCTGGCCGCCAAGCCCATCATTGACATTCTTGTGGTGGTCGCGGATTCCGCGGATGAGGCCGCCTACGTGCCCCAGTTGGAAGCGGCCGGTTATGTCCTGCGTGTGAGGGAGCCGGATTGGAACGAGCACCGGATGTTCCGGACTTCCGAAAAGGACGTGCACATCCACGTCTACTCGGCCGGCTGCCCGGAGGTTGAGCGAAACCTGACCTTCCGGGAACGTCTGCGGCGCAACGCCAAAGACAGACGCCGCTACGAGCAGACGAAGCGTGAGCTGGCGGCGCAGGAGTGGCCGGACATGAACGCCTACGCGGACGCCAAGACGGAGGTGATTGAAAGCATCCTCGCCGCGTCGCGGGCAGCGGGCGAAATCTCCCGATAGATTCATGTGTGCGCCCGTCTCGCGCACGCGCTCTCGCCGGGCCAGTGTTATGACGTGAGGTTTTCCCGGCGAGTTTGGCGCGCTCAGTGCAAGTGCAGGTAGGCCGCCGCCGACGCTGTCGGATGCTGTCAGACACCAGGGTGAGATGTAATAAGTTATCGGACTCGTTGTCGTGAATAGCACACGCCGACGCCGGCCTGACTCATCCAAAATGGCGCCAGTCCAATTGACCTTGAAGCTGCGGCCCGATGTCTCGACGTTCTCGAATGGACGCTCCGGCCCCACTCAACTCTGCGTGCGCAGGGTCTGCGACGTACGCGGCGTTGGACGTTCTTAAGCCTTTCTGGCCGTACTCATCCGACGCCGTTGAAGGCTCCGCGGTGTAAAATTTTCTCCGTTTGACAATTCATGTGGCGTGCGCTACTTTGTTGCCTCCTTGAAGCCCGCGGAAGTAGTCTCAGGCGATGTTTCTGCCCATTATAAGCGCGCCGGCGACCGACTTCCGCATCAGACAGTTCTCAAATCTGCCCCTCTAAACAGCCTTAACTTTGGTAACCGCAGACGAAGTCCGCGCGCTTCCTGCTTTGGCATTGAGCAAGCCGCGTCGTCGAGGTGAAAGTCTCTAACAGGCTATGATTAGTTGATAACCGTCGCGGTCTAAATTAAATCCGGTCACCCGGCAAGGCTGGCGCGAAGGGAGCGTCGGTCACAGCCTGGGTCGTCGTGTCCCGCGAAGCCCACGCGTCGGACCGCGCCGCGAGGCGTGCGACCTTCAGGCGCCGAGGCCCGGCCTTTTTCCCCAAACTGTCCCAGCAACCCCTCCGACTTCCACGCCGTTTTGATGGTGGAACAAACGCACGCCGGCAGGCGTTATGCCGACACGCGTCCGCCGCACGGCCGGGCGTCGGTTCGGGCCGTCTCCCGCTGAAACTTGTTGAGAACGGAGGAGGTTTAAGACCCCCAGCTATACTCAAGCTATCCCTGCCCCAGGATCGGCCATTCATTCATTCAACTATCAGGACGCCAGAGCCCGTCTCACACCCCCCTCAACGGGTGCCCGGGCGCGTCCTGACGGAGGCTGTCATGTCAGGGTTAAATTCCGAGTTCTCCCCCAGCTGGTATGTCATTCACACGCACCCGAAACAGGAGAGTCGTGCGGAGAGCAATCTCCTGGCGTGGAGGGTCGAGACGTTCGTCCCGAGGTACAAGGCGCGCCGCCGCAACCAGTTCACGTCCGAGCCGAGCTACACCATCCGGCCGCTGTTCCCCGGCTACATCTTCGCGCGCCTGGAGGCGCTCGACATGTTCCACAAGATACGTTACACGCGCGGGGTGCGCGGCATCGTCAGCGCGGGCGACGAACCCGTCCCGCTCGACGACTCGATAATCGCGATGATAATGTCGCGCGGCGGCAGCGACGGGCTGGTCAAGTTCGAAGACGAGATTAAAACGGGCGACGAGGTGGTCGTCAACGGCAGCGCCTTCAGCGGCTTCGTCGGCGTCTTCGACCGGCGCATGAAGGACTCGGAACGGGTCATCGTGCTCCTCAAGACCGCGTACCAGTTCCGCGTCGTCCTGCCCGAGAAGCACGTCACCAAGAGCGCCGCGGCCCGTCCCGCCGCGCAGGCCCACCACCCCGGCGCGAGATGAGCGAGAGCACGGACAACGTCTGGCTTGCGAAGTCGCAGCCGGCGCCGCAAGCGCGTGTGCGCCTCTTCTGCTTCCCCTACGCGGGCGGCTCGTCGCTGACCTTCCGAAGGTGGCCCGAGGCGCTGTCGCCCGAGGTGGAGGTCTGCCCTGTGCAACTGCCGGGGCGCGGCTCGCGCATGAGCGAGCCGCCGCTTAAGGCCGTGCACGACATCGTCGAGGCGTTCCTGCCCGTGATGGCGCGGCGGCTCGACAAGCCGTTCGCCTTCTTCGGACACAGCATGGGCGGCGCGATAGCCTTCGAGCTGTCGCGCCGCCTGCGCAGCGACTGCGGCGTCGAGCCGCTCCGCCTCTTCATCTCGGGGCGGCGCGCGCCGCACCTGGCCCCGAACGGCCCCGTCATCTACGACCTGCCCGAGCCGGAGTTCAAGGAGGAGCTGCGGCGTCTCAACGGCACGCCCGCCGAGCTGCTCGAACACCCGGAGATGATGGAGATACTCGTCCCGCTCCTGCGCGCGGACATCTCCGTGTCACAGACCTACAGGTGCGATTCACGCCTTTCGCTCACCTGCCCGATGACAATCTACGGCGGGCTGGAAGACGCGCACGACGAGCCCGCGGGGCTCGCGGCCTGGCGCGAGCACACCCTCGGCCCCTTCGAGCTGAAGATGTTCGCGGGCGACCACTTCTTCATCAACACCGCGCAGCCCCAACTGCTCGACGCGCTCCGCGTGGCGCTGAACGGCGTTTGAGGGGGGGGGCGCGCGACCGCGCCGCGCCCCGAGAATCCGTCGCCCGGCCTTCTTCAAGCGGCGGCCTTTAATTCATCCGTTGAAAGTCGCCGGCGCCGGGCATGAGGCCCGGCGGGAAGGAGTGTGAGATGGAGAGTGTGGACGTGTCGGAGGGCTCGGCCGCGGCGGGGCCCGCGAGGGGGACGGGGGCGCCGCCGCTCCTGCTCGTGGCGCTGCTCATCGCGGCGACCGCGTTCCTGGCGATCTACCTGCA
>DASVUF010000034.1:0-15705 GCA_036387195.1 Pyrinomonadaceae bacterium
GCGTGCTTACCTCGCGGGGCGGCTGCCCGGGCACATGGTCCCTGGGCAGTACGTGACGCTGGGGGCGCTGCCGCTGACGGCGAACGGGAAGGTGGACCGCAAGGCGCTGCCCGAGCCGGAGGCGGGAGGTACGGCCGGCGAGGGGTACGAGGCCCCCGGGACGGAGTTGGAGGTCGAGGTGGCGGGGATGTGGGCGGGGCTGCTGGGCGCGGAGAGGGTGGGGGTAAGTAACGACTTCTTCGAGCTGGGCGGGCACAGCCTGCTGGCGACGCAGGTGGCGTCGCGTGTGCGCGAGCGGTACGGGGTGGAGGTGGCGCTGAGGGAGCTGTTCGAGCGGCCGACGGTGCGCGACCTCTGCCGCCTCATCGAGCAGATGAGGGCGGAAGGCGCGGAAGCAGAGGCGCCGGCCATCGTCCCCGTCTCAAGGGAGGCGCGCCGCGTCAGGCGCTCGTCCCTCAACGAGGACTAACCGACGGCGTGGATGAAGTAAGGACTCAAACCGTGACTGCACATTTCTCCGAGACAGCGACGGCCGGCGGCGCGCCGGGCGGCGAGGCGGAAGAGGTCTTTCTGTTTCCTCTCTCGTTCGCGCAGCAGCGCCTCTGGTTCCTCGACCAGTTGGAGCCGGGCAACCCCTTCTACAACATCTCGACGGCGGTGCGCCTGCGCGGCAGGCTCGACGTGGCCGCGCTGGCGCGGACGTTGCGAGAGCTGGTCAGGCGGCACGAGTCTCTGCGCACGACCTTCTCGGTCGTCGGCGGCGAGCCGATGCAGGTCATCTCGCCCGCGGAGAATTTCAGCCTGCCGCTGGAGGACTTGAGCCTCCTCGGGCGGCCCGAGCGCGAGGCCGAATTAGAGCGGCTGGCGGGCGAGGAGGCGCAAAGGCCCTTCGACCTCAGCACGGGGCCGCTGCTGCGCGCGCGGCTCCTGCGCCTCGGGGCGGAGGAGCACGCGGCGCTCTTTACGATGCACCACATCGTCTCGGACGCGTGGTCGCTGGGCGTGCTCGTGCGCGAGGTGGCGACGCTCTACGCCGCTTACACGCAGGGGCGGCCGCCGACGCTCGACGAGCTGCCGCTACAGTACGCGGACTTCGCGGACTGGCAGCGCGGCTGGATGCAGGGCGAAGTGCTGGAGCGCGAGCTTCAGTACTGGCGGCGGCGCCTGGCGGGGGCGCCGCCCGTGCTGGAGCTGCCGACCGACAGGCCGCGTCCCGCGGTGAAGAGCTTTCGCGGCGCCACGCACTCCTTCCTGCTGCCGCGGGAGTTGGCCGCGCGGCTGCGCCGCCTGAGCCACGAAGAGGGCGCGACGCTGTTCATGACGCTGCTGGCGGCGTGGCAGGCGCTGCTGTCGCGCTACACGGGTCAGGAGGACGTGGTGGTGGGAAGCCCCATCGCCGGGCGCAACCGCGCCGAGACGGAAGGGCTCATCGGCTTCTTCGTCAACACGCTCGCGCTGCGCACGGACCTCTCGGGCGAACCGACCTTCAGGGAGATTTTAAAGCGCGTGCGCGAAGTCTCGCTCGGGGCGTTCGCGCACCAGGACGTGCCGTTCGAGAAGCTGGTCGAGGAACTGGCGCCCGCGCGCAGCCTGTCGCACACGCCGCTCTTTCAGGTCGCCTTCGCGCTTCAGAACGCGCCGGTCGGGGCGCTCGAACTGCCGGGACTCGAACTGAGCCGCATCGAGTTCGGCGCCGAGGTCGAGAAGTTCGACATGACGCTCTCGCTGACCGAGGGCGTGGACAGCATCAGCGGAATCATCGGCTACGACACTGGGCTGTTCGACGCCGCGACCGTCGAAAGGATGGCGGGTCACTTCCGGCTCCTGCTCGAAGCCGTCGCCTCGTCGCCGGAGGCGAGGCCGGCGGCGCTGCCGCTGTTGACCGCGGCCGAACGGCGGCGGCTGCTGGTCGAGTGGAACGACACGGCGCGCGAGCGCGAGGCCGGCGCGTGCGTGCACGAACTGTTCGAGGCGCAGGCGGCGCTGCGCCCCGGGGCGCTGGCCGTCGCCTGCGGCGACGAGCGCCTGACCTACGGCGAACTCAACGAGAGGGCCAACCGCCTGGCGCGGCTCCTGCGCGGCGCGGGCGTCGGCCGCGAAGACCTCGTCTGCATTCTCCTGGAGCGTTCGGCGGAGACGGCTGTCTGCGCGCTCGCCGTCTTAAAGGCGGGCGCGGCCTACGTCCCGCTCGACCCTTCGTACCCGCCCGACCGGCTCTCCTTCATGCTCGAAGACGCGCGCGCGAAGGTGCTGCTGACGCGCGAGCGACTGTCGGAGACGTTGCGCGGGCGCCTGACCTGCCCGGCGGTCTGCCTCGACAGGGACGCCGAAGAGATAGCGCGACACGATGGCGGCGACCTCGCACGCGCCTCGACGCGGGACAACCTCGCCTACGTCATCTACACCTCGGGCTCGACGGGCCGACCCAAGGGCGTGCAGGTCACGCACGGCTCGCTGCTGAACCTGGCGCGCTGGCACCAGGAGGCTTACGGCGTAAACGCCGACGACCGCGCGACGCAGTTGGCGAGCGTCGGCTTCGACGCGTCCGTCTGGGAGTTGTGGCCCTACCTGACGGCCGGCGCGAGCCTGCACGTCCCCGAAGAGGGGACGCGCGCCTCAGCCGAGGCGTTGCGCGAATGGCTTGCGGGCCGGCGCGTCACGATAACTTTTCTGCCGACGCCGCTCGCCGAGAGCGTGCTCGCGCTCGAAGGGCCGCGCGAGACGGCGCTCCGCTACGTTCTGACCGGCGGGGACCAGTTGCGCGGCTACCCCCCGCCGTCGCTCGGCTTCACGCTCGTCAACCACTACGGCCCGACCGAGTCAACGGTGGTCGCCACCTCCTTCGTCGTGCCCTGCGCGGAGGACGCGCTCACGCCGCCCCCCATAGGGCGGCCGATAGCGAACACGCGCGTCTACCTGCTGGACAGGCGGGGAGAGCCGACGCCCACGGGCGTGGCCGGCGAACTATACATCGGCGGCGACGGCCTCGCGCGCGGCTACCACCAGCGCCCCGCGCTGACGGCCGAGCGGTTCGTGCCCGACACTTTTTCTTCGGAGCCGGGCGCGCGGCTCTACCGCACGGGCGACGTGGCGCGCTGGCTGCCGGGAGGGGAACTGGAGTTCCTGGGCCGCGCCGACAGCCAGGTGAAGGTGCGCGGCTACCGCATCGAGCTGGGCGAAGTGGAAGCCGCGCTCCGCGCGCACGCTTCGGTGCGTGAGTGCGTGTGCGTGGTGAAGGACGACGAACGGGGGCTGCGGAGGCTGGTGGCTTACGTCGTCGGCGCGGAGGGCGCGGGCGTGACGCGGGCCGAGTTGGCCGAACATCTGGGGCGTCGGCTGCCCGAGCACATGATTCCGTCCGCCTTCGTCACGCTCGAAGCGATGCCGCTGACGCCGAACGGGAAGCTCGACCGCCGCGCGCTGCCCGAGCCCGTCTACGCGGGAGCGGCGGGCGAGTTCGTCGCGCCGCGGACGCCGGTCGAGGAGGTGCTGTGCGGCGTCTTCGCGCAGGTGCTCGGCGTCGAGCGCGTGGGCGCCCACGACAACTTCTTCGAGCTGGGCGGGCACAGCCTGCTCGCCACGCAACTGATGTCCCGCGTGCGCTCGACCTTCCGCGTGGAGGCGCCGCTGCGCGCTCTCTTCGGCCACCCGACGGCGGCCGAGTTGGCGCGCCACGTGGAGGCGGCGCTGCGCGCGGGCGCGGGCGTGGAGGCCCCGCCCGTGACGGCGGTCGGGAGGGGCGGGGCGCTGCCGCTCTCCTTCGCGCAGCAGCGCCTCTGGTTCCTCGACCAGCTACAGCCGGGCGGCGACGCCTACAACGTGCCCGTTGCGGCGCGCCTCAACGGCCCGCTCGACGCGGCCGCGCTGGCGCGCGTGCTCACGGAGGTGGTCAGGCGGCACGAGTCTCTGCGCACGACCTTCCGCGAAGAGGACGGCGAGCCTGCGCAGGTCATCCACGACGCCGCGCCGGTCGCGCTTCCCGTCGAAGACCTCTGCGCGTTCGCGGAGGCGGAGCGCGAGTCCGAGGCGCGCCGTCTCGCGGCTGAAGAGGCGCGGCGTCCGTTCGACCTTTCCGCCGGGCCGCTGCTGCGTGCGCGCCTGTTGAAGCTGAGCGAGGAGGAGCACGTGCTGCTCTTCACGATGCACCACATCGTCACCGACGGCTGGTCCATGGGCATCCTCGTCAACGAGGTCGCCACGCTTTACACCGCCTTCCTCAAGGGCGAGGAGTCGCCGCTGCCCGAGCTGCCCGTGCAGTACGCGGACTTCGCCGCCTGGCAGCGCGAGTGGATGCAGGGCGAGGTGCTGGAGCGCGAGCTTCAGTACTGGCGCACGCAGTTGGAAGGCGCGCCGCCCGTGCTGGAGCTGCCGACCGACAAGCCGCGGCCGGCCGTCCAGACGTTCCGCGGGGCCGCCCACTCCTTCGCGCTGCCGCAGGAGTTGGCCGAGCGGCTGCGCAGGCTGAGCCGCGAGGAGGGCGCGACGCTGTTCATGACGCTGCTCGCCGGCTTCCAGGCGCTGCTCTCGCGTTACAGCGGGCAGGAGGATGTGGTCGTCGGCTCGCCGATAGCGAACCGCAACCGGGCGGAAGTCGAGCCGCTCATCGGCTTTTTCGTCAACACGCTGGCGATGAGGACGGACCTGTCGGGCGAGCCGACCTTCAAGGAGTTGTTGCGCAGGGTGAGGGAGACGTGCCTCGGGGCGTACGCGCATCAGGAGTTGCCGTTCGAGAAGCTGGTCGAGGAGTTGGAGCCGGAGCGCAGCCTGTCGCACACGCCGCTCTTTCAGGTGATGTTCTCGATGCAGAGCGCGCCGGGGACGGGGGCCGAGTTCGGCGAGTTGAGTATGAGCGGCGTGGCGGCGGGCGGCCCGGTGGCGTCGAAGTTCGACCTGATGTTGACGGCGCAGGAGGCGGCGGGCGGCGAGGTCGAATGCGGTTGGGTCTACAACACGGACCTGTACGAGCCGCAGACGATAGAGCGCCTGTCGCGCCACCTCGTCTCGCTGCTCGACTCGGCCGCGCAGCGTCCGGGGCGCGCCGTCTCGTCTCTGCAAATGCTGAGCGAGGCGGAGCGGCGGCGGCAGTTGGTCGAGTGGAACCGGACGGCGAGGGAGTACCCGCGCGAACTCTGCGCCCACGAACTCTTCGAGGAGCAGGCGGCGAGGACGCCCGGCGCGGTGGCGGTCGTCTTCGGGGACGAGCGGCTGACTTACGCCGAGTTGAACGGGCGCGCCAACCGCCTTGCACGCTACCTGCGCGGCCGCGGCGTCGGGCCGGAGTCGCAGGTGTGCGTCCTTCTGGAGCGCGGCTGCGAACTGGTCGTCGCGCTGCTCGCCGTCATGAAGGCGGGCGGGGCCTACGTCCCCGTAGACCCGCAGTACCCGGAGGAGCGGCTCCGGTTCATCGTCGAGGACACGCGCGCGCGCGTGCTCCTGACGCAGCAGAAGTTGGCCGGGCGCGCGCCGTCGTGCGGGGCCGAAGTCCTGCGCCTCGACCTCGACCGCGAGCGCGTCGAGCGCGAGGGCGCGGACAACCTCTCGCGGCTCGCCCTCCCCGAAAACCTCGTCTACGTGCTCTACACGTCGGGCTCCACGGGGCGGCCCAAGGGGGTGATGATCTCCCACGCGGGGCTGGTCAACTACCTGAGCTGGGCGAAGCAAGCCTACGTCACGAAGGGGCACGACGCCCCCGTGCACTCCTCCATCGGGTTCGACCTGACGGTCACGAGCCTCTACCTCCCGCTGCTGACGGGGCAGAGCGTCGTCATGCTGCCGGAGGAGCGCGGCGTGGAGGGGCTGAGCAACGTCCTGCGCGGCAGGGGCGACTTCAGCCTGGTGAAAATCACCCCCTCGCACCTGGAGCTGCTGAGCCAGGACGCGGAGGCCGGGGAGGCCGAGACGTGGACGGGCGCGCTGGTCATCGGCGGCGACGCGCTCTTCGCCGAGAACCTCTCCTTCTGGCGCGAGCACGCGCCCGGCGTCCGGCTCATCAACGAGTACGGCCCGACGGAAACGGTCGTCGGCTGCGCCGTGCACGAGGTCACGCCCGAGGCCCCCTCGACCGGCCCGATTCCCATCGGCCACCCCATAGCCAACACCGAGCTCTACCTGTTCGACGCGCGCCTGCGCCTGCTGCCCGACGGGGCCGTGGGCGAACTCTACATCGGCGGCGACGGCCTCGCGCGCGGCTACATCGGGCGCCCCGGGCTGACGGCCGAGCGTTTCATCCCGCACCCGTTCGCCGAACGGCCCGGGGCGCGGCTCTACAAGACGGGCGACCTCGCGCGCCGCCTGCCCGACGGGCAGTTGGAGTACCTCGGGCGCGGCGACAACCAGGTGAAGGTGCGCGGCTACCGCATCGAGCTGGGCGAGGTCGAGGCGGCGCTCGCGGCGCACCCCGCGGTCAGGACCGCGGTCGTGGAGGCGAGGGGCGCGCGCGGCGAAAAGAGCCTGGTCGCCTTCGTGGTCTGCGACGGCGGGGCGCGCGCCGACGAGCTGCGCGAGTGGATGCTGGCGCGCGTGCCCGAGTACATGACGCCCTCGGCGTTCGTCGAGCTGGAGGAGGCGCCGCTGACGGCCAACGGCAAGGTTGACCGCCGCGCGCTGCCGGAAGTCTCGGGCGCGCAGTCGCGTTCGTCGGCCGCCTTCGTCGCCCCGCGCGACGTGGTCGAGCTGAGGCTGTGCGGAATCTGGGAAGGGGTTCTGGGCGTCGCGCCCGTCGGCGTGCGCGACCGCTTCTTCGACCTCGGCGGCCACTCGCTGGCCGCGGCGCGGCTCATGCACCGCGTCGAGCAGGGCTTCGGGCGGAGGCTGCCGCTCGCAGCGCTCTTCGAGTCCCCGACGGTCGAACACCTGGCGGGACTCCTGCGGCGTGGCGCGGCCGAAGCCGACGCGCCCTTCTCGCCGCTCGTCGAGATTCAGCCGAACGGCGAGCGGCCGCCCTTCTTCTGCGTCCACCCTTCGGGCGGAAACGTCCTGTGCTACGCCGGGCTTTCGCGCCTCCTCGGCGCCGACCAGCCCTTCTACGGCCTACAGGCGCGCGGGCTGGACGCGCGGCAGGCGCCGCACGAGTCCGTGGAAGAGATGGCGCGTTACTACGTGGCGCACCTGCGCGCGGCGCGGCCGGAGGGGCCTTACCTGCTGGGCGGCTGGTCAATGGGCGGCGTCGTGGCCTACGAGATGGCGCGGCAGTTGGAGGCGCAGGGGGCGGAGGTCGCGCTGCTCGCGCTGCTCGACTCCGCGCCGCTTGCGCCGCGCGCGGCCGACTGGGACGAGCTCTCGCTGCTGCGGGCCTTCGCCTTAGACATGGGGCTCGCGGCCGACGAGGTGAAGGTTTCGGCCGAAGAGTTGGCCGCCCTCGGCCCGGAGGGGCGCATCGGGCGCCTGCTGGAGCGGGCCGTGCAGGCGGGCGTGCTCCCGCCGGACGTGGCGCCCGAAGAGGCGCTGCGGCTCTTCGGAGTCTTCAAGGCGAACGTCCGCGCGATGTCGGACTACGCGCCGAAGGCCGGCCGCGTCCCCGCCACGCTCTTCCGCGCCGCCGTGCGCGGCGACGCGTCCCATGACCCTCTGCGCGAGCCTGCGCGCGACGCCTACCACGAAGTCCGCGAAGTCCCCGGCTCGCACTTCACCATCGTGCGCGAGCCGCACGTGCGGGCGCTGGCCGAAGAGCTGAGGGGCTCGATAGAGAGGGCGCTCGCGCGGAGGGCGCCGGCGTCCGCCCTTTAAAACCCCTGCGGCGGGACGGCGCCGGCGCGCCCAAAGCCCTCCGCGACCTCTGAACGAAGTAAGGAACTGACACGGCCGTGAAGCTCATCATCTACCTGTTCCGCGTCTCGCGCGCGACCGTCATCCTCGCCATCGCCTTCGGCGTGCTCAGCGGCGCGGCCAGCACGGGCCTGCTCGCGCTCATCAGCACGGCCCTCGGCCGCGACGGGGGCGACCCCGCGCGGCTGCTCTGGGGCTTCGTCGGCCTGTGCGTCCTGCTGCCGGCCTTCAAGTTCACGGCCGACTGGCTGCTGGTGCGCCTCGGGCAGGACACGGTCTACAGGATGCGCGTCAAGCTTAGCCGGCAGATTCTGGCCTCGCCCCTGCCGCAGTTGGAGAAGCTCGGGCCGCACCGCCTGCTCGCCGCGCTGACGGACGACGTGTCCTCAGTCATCAACGCGCTCGTCTTCATCCCGACGCTCTTCATCAACGGGGCCATCATCTGCGGCTGCCTGGTCTACCTGTGCTGGCTCTCGCCCGCCATCTTCGGCGTCGTCACGGGCGCGCTGGCCGTCGGGGTGGCGAGTTACCAGTTGCCGATGGCGCGCGCCGTGCGCCTGCAACGCGGCGTGCGCGCCGTGGCCGACGCGCTCTACAAAGACTTCCGCGCGCTCACCGAGGGCACGAAGGAGTTGATGATACACGGGCGGCGGCGCCACGCCTTCCTGACGCAGGTGCTCGAAGAGGACGCCGGCCAGTTGAAGCGCCGGCACGTGCAGGCGACCACGTTCTTCATCGCCGCGAACAGTTGGGGGCACACGCTGTTCTTCGTCGTCATCGGCGTCCTCATCTTCCTCGCGCCGCGCGCGGCCGGCGCCGACGTCACGACCATCACGGCCGCGGCCTTCACCATCCTCTACATGATGTCGCCGCTGGAGCTGATCATGAACACCGTCTCGGTGTTGAGCCGCGCCAGCGTCGCGCTGGAGAAGGTCGAGACGCTCGGGCTCTCGCTGACGGGGCGCGAGGAGGCGGGCGGCGCCGGCGCCGCCGCGGGGCCGGACGCGCCGGCGGGCGGCGAGCCGGCCGCGGCCGACGACTGGCGCGTGCTCCAACTGGAGGGCGTCACACACTCGTACCGGCGCGAGCAGGAGGACGGGGTCTTCACCATCGGGCCGCTCGACGTCACGCTCCTGCGCGGCGAGCTGGTCTTCATCACCGGCGGCAACGGCAGCGGCAAGACGACGCTCATCAAGCTGCTGGCCGGGCTCTACAGGCCCGAGCGCGGCGAGATTCTCCTCGACGGCCGCCCCGTCACCGACGCCGGCGCCGAAGCCTACCGGCAGCTCTTCTCGGCCGTCTTCGCGGACTTCTACCTGTTCGACGACCTGCTCGGCATTGACCGCCCGCAGCTCGACGCCGAGGCGCTCGTCTACCTGAAGCAGTTGCAACTGGACCGCAAGGTGCGCGTCGAGGGCGGGCGGCTCTCGACGGTCGCGCTCTCGCAGGGTCAGCGCAAGCGGCTCGCGCTGCTGGTCGCCTACCTCGAAGACCGCCCCGTCTACATCTTCGACGAGTGGGCGGCCGACCAGGACCCGCAGTTCAAGGAGGTCTTCTACTGCGAGTTCCTCCCGGCGCTCAAGGCCCGCGGGAAGACCGTCGTCGTCATCAGCCACGACGACCGCTACTACCAGGTGGCCGACCGCGTCCTCAAGCTCGTCAACGGCAGGGTCGAAGAAGAGGAAGAGGCCGCCGACGCGCGGGCGCAAATGCTCTATTCGTGAGGCCGCGCCGGCCCACCTACAGGAAGTGAAGGACAGAAGAACATGAGCACCGAGAAAGTCTACCTCAAGCAGAACGTGCTGGTTGAGCCGCTGTTCAACCAGTGGTACGCGTGGCCCTACCTCATCGCGCCGGCGACGGCGGCGATGTTCGTCGCCAACTCGCACCTGAAGATAATGCAGTCGTTCGCCGACAACCCGCAGTTCCACGTCAACGCGCTCAGGAACCCGGCGATGCGGGGCGGCCCCTTCATCAACTACGACGCCGGCCGCGCGCGCGAGGTGAAGGCGCTGCTGGAGCGGACCACGCGCGAGCAGGCGCACATGCTCGAACTCGCCGCCGCCATCCGCGGGCTCAACGAGACGCTGGAGAACGAGGGCGACGGCAACTCGCTCGAACCGCTCTACGCCAACATGCCCGAGTGTTTGAGGGGCTACGTCGAACTCGTCTACGACCTGAACAACCACGCCTCCGTGCGCTTCATCGAGGGGCTGCTCTACAGGAGCCGCTTCTACAGCGAGTCGTCGCAGAGCGTCCGCCTCTCGCTCGTCGAGCGGGACGAGCGCCCCTTCGCGCTGAGCACGCCGGCGCTCGACGGCGACGCCAGCCTGCACCTGCGGCTGCCCTTCAGCTCCGCCAAACTCGACGCGCTGTTCGAGATGAAGTACGCCCCGCAGACGCTCGGTCACGCCGAAGAGCTGCTCGGCGTCGGCCCCGACGGGCACGAAATCTTCTCCACCTTCTTCACGGATGAGGCCCCGCCGCCGCCCTCGAAGTACGAAGGCGACGGCGTGCGCGTGCGCTACTACGGCCACGCCTGCGTCCTCGTCGAGACGCGGGATGTCGCCATCCTGACCGACCCGGTCATCAGCTACAAGTACGACGGGGGCATCCCGCGCTACACCTTCGCCGACCTGCCCGAGACGATTGACTACGTGCTCATCACGCACAACCACCAGGACCACTGCATGTTCGAGACGCTCCTGCAACTGCGCCACCGCATCCGGAACGTCGTCGTGCCGAAGAACAACGGCGGCGGGCTGGCCGACCCCTCGCTCAAGCTCATCCTGCAACAGGTCGGCTTCCGCAACGTGCGCGAGCTGGACGAGATGGAGAGCGTCGAGTGCGCGGGCGGCGAAATCATGGGGCTGCCGTTTTTGGGCGAGCACGCCGACCTCAACATCAGGACCAAGCTGGCCTTCCTCGTACGCCTCGGCGGCCGCTCGGTGCTCTGCGCCGCCGACTCGAACAACATAGACCCGAAGCTCTACGAGCACCTGCACGAAATCATCGGCGACGTGGACGTGGCCTTCCTCGGCATGGAGTGCGACGGCGGCCCGCTCTCCTGGCTCTACGGGCCGCTGTTGACGAAGGCGCTGGCGCGCAAGGTTGACCAGTCGCGCCGGCTCAACGGCTCGGACTACGAGAGGGGCATGGACATCATCAGCCGCCTCGGCCCGAAGCAGGTCTACGTCTACGCGATGGGGCAGGAGCCGTGGCTGACCTTCCTGACCTCGATTCAGTACACGGAGGAGTCGCGGCCGATTGTGGACTCCGACAGGCTCGTGGCCGACTGCCGCGGGCGCGCGCTCGGGGCCGAGCGGCTGTTCGGCCACAAGGAAATCTTCATCTAGCGCCGCGGACCGGCCCCCCCCGAGCCGGCCCCGCGACGGACTGTCAGCAAACGAAAGGAGACGACGATGAACGCGGAAGAGAGAGAAGACAACACGATTTACAAGGTGGTGGTCAACCACGAGGAGCAGTACTCGATTTGGCCCGCCGACCGCGAGAACGCGCTCGGCTGGGACGACGCCGGCAAGTCCGGGACGAAGGCCGAGTGCCTGGCCCACGTCGAGGAGGTGTGGACCGACATGCGCCCCTTGAGCCTCCGCAAGAAGATGGAGCAGGCGGCGGGCGCGTGACGAGCTATCGGCGCGCGCGGCCCGGCGCCACGGTGGCGGCCGGCGCGCGCGCGCAGGGGGCAAGTAAGGAGACAGTCATGGAACAACTCTCACTGTCGGGGGCTGAGGTCGGCGACATCAAGGCGCTGCTGTCCGCGGTGACTTCGCGGTACAAGTCCGTCGAGGATCAGGATTTTCTCAACCAGGTGAGCGTCATCGCCCACGACCTCCCGCGCCGCGTGCGGCGCTTCCTCAGCGACTTCAAGTATCTCGAACCGGCGGGAGGGGCCTGTCTGATTAAAGGCTTCCCCATTGACGAGGAGCGCATCGGGGCGACGCCGCGCCACTGGAACGAGAAGCGCGAAGTCTCGCCGACGCTGCCCGAGGAGATGCTGTTCGTGCTCTTCGGCTCGATCCTCGGCGACGTGATAGCGTGGATGACGCAGCAGGACGCCTACCTCATCCACGACGTGCTGCCCATCAAGTGCGACGAAGACTCGCAGATCAGCACGGGCAGCCAGCAGCCCATCTGGTGGCACAACGAGGACGCGTTCCACCCCTTCCGCGGCGATTACGTGAGCCTGATGTGCCTGCGCAACCCGGACGGCGTGCCGACGACGCTGGCCTCGATGGACATGCTGAACCTGAAGCCGCGGCAGATAAACACGCTCTTCGAGCCGCACTTCGTCCTGCGCCCCGACGAGTCGCACGCGGAGAAGAACGGCACGCCCCTGCGCCACGGCCTCGGCGAGGCCGGCGACGAACTGCTCCGGCAGGCTTACGAGCACATACAGGACATGCACCGCAACCCGAAGAAGCGGCCCGTCCTCTACGGCGCGCGCCAGTCGCCCTACGTCTGCATTGACCCTTACTTCATGAACCCGCCCGACAACGACGAGGCGCAGTCGGCCCTCAACGCGCTCATCCGCGCCGTGGACGCGTGCCTGTGCGAGGTCGTGCTCAACCCCGGCGACTTCATCTTCGTTGACAACTTCCGCGCCGTGCACGGCCGCAGGCCCTTCCGCGCGAAGTACGACGGGCGCGACCGCTGGCTGAAGAGAATGAACGTCACGCGCGACCTCAGAAAGTCGCGCGCCGCGCGGGCGACCTGCACCTCGCGCGTCATCTTCTAAACACCACAGGCGCCCGCCCCTCGCGGGCGGACGGCGCCGCCGCCGCAGAAGACCTTTCGAGCCCGGAGAATTCAGACATGCAGACATTTATGACGAGCCGCACGCACAACGCCTCGCCCTGGACGGCGGGCGCGAAGCCGAACCCGCGCGCGCGCCTCAGGCTGTTCTGCTTCCCCTACGCGGGCGGCGCGGCGACCATCTACCGCGGGTGGCAGTCGGCGCTGCCCTCGCACGTCGAGGTCCTGCCGGTGCAACTACCCGGCCGCGGCCGCCGCCTCAACGAGCCCGCCTACACGAGCGTGGGCGAACTCGTGCCGGCGGCGGCCGAGGCGCTGCGGCCTTACTTCGACATGCCCTTCGTGCTGTTCGGGCACAGCATGGGGGCCACCATCAGCTTCGAGCTGGCGCGCCACCTGCGGCGCGAGCGCGGCCTCGCGCCGCGGCGGCTCCTCGTCTCGGGCCGCCGCGCGCCGCACGCGCCGGGCACGAGCCCCTACACGCACGACCTGCCGGAGCCCGAATTCATCAAGGCGCTCCGCGACCTGAACGGGACGCCCGGGGAGGTGACCGAACACCCCGAGCTGATGGCGCTGATGCTGCCGCTGCTGCGCGCGGACTTCGCCCTCTCCGAGACGTACAGGTGCGGCGAGGTCACGCCGCTCGAATGTCCGCTGAGCGTCTACGGCGGGACGCGCGACGCGGACGTGACGCGCGCGCAACTGGAGGCGTGGCGCGAGTTGACGACCGGCCCCTTCTCGCTCCGACTCTTCCCGGGCGACCACTTCTTCCTGACCTCCTCGGAGCCGCTGCTCCTGAAGGCGGTCGCGCAGGAACTCGAACAGGCGCTCGCGTCGGCCGCGCGGGCTTGAAAAGCGGGCGCGGCGGTGGCGCCAATGCGCGTGTGGGCCACCTCACACGCGATTGCTACGGCGGGCGCGGGCATATATAATGCCTGCGCTACCTCTTCCCGACTCGGCTCCCGCCACCTACGCTGGGTTGGACAAAGCAGACCTTCCAGGAGTGTGAGACATGCGATTTGGAACGAGCGACAGTGTAAGAGAGCCGCGCGCGCGCGCCTCGGCCTTGCTGGCCCTGATTTGCGTGGCGTTTTCGTGTGCGGGCGCGGCCGCGGCTCCGCAGGGCGGACGGCGGCAGGTTTCGGTCGAGACGCAGGGGCGGGCGCAGCGCGTCGTCATCGTGGACGGCAAGGAGGTGCGCGACGGCGGCGAGTACCCCGCGCACAGCAAGCCGCGCGAGGGGCGCAAGACCGAAATCAAGCAGACGGACGAGCGCGGGAGCATCTCCATCAGGGCGAGCGACGTCGAACTCGACGGCGACCTCGGCGACGTCAAGTCAATCCTCGACGGCGGCTACCTCTCCATCGAAGAGACGCGCGACGGCGTCACGCGTCGCTTTCAGGCCGAGCCCGCCGAGGGCAAACGTGTGAGGCGCGTCTACCGCGTCGCCGGCGTCGAGCGCGAGTTCGACGCGGAGGCGAAAAAATGGCTGTCGCGAATCCTGCGCGAGTTCTTCGGCGAGCCCGCGCGGCGTAAGCCGTAAGGGGCCCGAAGGGCAGGGGACTTCACCCCGAACGCGAGGCGGGCAGGGGCGTTGACCTACGGCGATGGCGCCGCCGCCTGCGCCGCTCTCGTCGGACGAGGCCGGCCGCGGTCGGCGGCCCCGCCCTCCTCCGGCAAGCGCCGCGGACTGTCGCCTGCGGAAGCAGGCTTCCCCCAACACCTCATTTCGTTAAATCAGCTACGCCGCCCCCGCCCGCGCGGGGCCGGCACAATCTCCAAGACCTTCTTTCGGGGGGGCGCTTACTTAGGCGTGCGGCGCGGCCGGGGGGCTTCGCGCGGGCGCTTGAGGCTGTACAGGAACAGCCCGTGTCGGGAGAAGGTGGCGGGCCAGCCGCCGGGGAGGTAAGGATGAGGGTAACACGACGAACAGGGGGGGCCGTCACCGCGCTCTGGCTGCTGTGCGCACTCACGGCGCACGGTCAGGAGGCGCAGGGCCCGCCGGGCGGCGCGCCCGCGCCGGTCGCTTCGGGGCCGGCCGCTTCGGCGCCGGCGCCGTCGGCGTCCGCGACCCCGGCGGGCCCTCGCGCCGCTTCGGCGGGCACGCTCGCGACGGCCGCGAAGACCGCGCCCGGGAGGGTCGCCGTCGTGC
Source organism: Pyrinomonadaceae bacterium (assembly GCA_036387195.1). Taxonomy (GTDB): domain Bacteria; phylum Acidobacteriota; class Blastocatellia; order Pyrinomonadales; family Pyrinomonadaceae; genus QHXN01. The sequence continues at coordinate 14,690 of DASVUF010000034.1, forward strand.
TGCCGGCGGAGAAGTCCCGGCCGGTGGTCATCCCGAAGCTTGAGACGGCCCCTTCGATTGACGGCCGGCTCGACGACGAGGCGTGGAAGTCCGCCGCCCTGCTGACCGACTTCTACCAGACGCAGCCCGGCGACAACACGCCCGCGTCGAAGAAGACCGAGGTCTTCATCGGCTACGACTCCAAGTTTCTCTACGCCGCCTTCCGCGCGCACGACGACGCGGACAAGGTGCGCGCCACCGTGGCCAAGCGCGACGACATCTTCAACGACGATTACGTCGGCATCATCCTCGACACCTACAACGACAAGCGCAAGGCTTACGAGTTCTTCTTCAACCCCTTCGGCGTGCAGGCCGACGGCATCTTCACGGAGGCCGGCGGCGAGGACTTCAGCGTGGACGTGCTGATGGAGTCGAGGGGCGCGCTGACGGCCGACGGCTACGTCGTGGAGGTCGCAATCCCCTTCAAGTCTTTGCGCTACGAGGCCGGCGCGGACTCCGTCTGGGGCATACACCTTCAGCGCAGCATCAAGCGGCTCAACAACGAGCTGGACTCGTGGATGCCGCTCTCGCGCGACGCCTCGGGGCTGCTCAACCAGGCGGGGCACATCACGGGCTTCGAGGGGCTCTCCGGCGGGCGCGTGCTGGAGATAATCCCGAGCCTGACGCTCTCCGAGGCCGGCAGGCGCGTGCGCGCGCTGCCCGCGGCGGCGACGGCCGCCGACCCGACGCTGTCGGACCCCGGCCGCTTCGTCAACGACCCGGCCAAGTTCGACCCCGGCCTGACGGTGAAGTACGGCCTCACGCCGACCGTCACGCTCGACTTCGCCGTCAACCCGGACTTCGCGCAGGTGGAGGCCGACGAGACGGTGGTCACGGCCAACCAGCGGTTCCCCATCTTCTTCGAGGAGAAGCGCCCCTTCTTCCTCGAAGGCAAGGAGATTTTCGAGACGCCGCTGACGCCCGTCCACACGCGCGCCATCATTGACCCGGACTACGCGGCCAAGCTGACCGGCAAG
>DASVUF010000035.1:0-27520 GCA_036387195.1 Pyrinomonadaceae bacterium
TACGGCGCGCGCCGGCCACTTCCGTCCCGGCGGCGGGGCGACGGAGGCGCCGCTTTAATTGACCCCGCGCGCCCCGCCCAACTTTTTCCGCTCGCGGAAGACCCAGTGCTCCGGCGAAAGGTCGCCGCACTCGGCGTCGAACTTCGTCAGGTGGCGGCGCGAGTCCGCGTCCTTTCTCGCCCTCGCGTACGCGCCGGCGGCGATGACGTGGCCTTCGCACCTCTCCCTGTGCGTGGCCTCGGGGCCGCGTAGCGTCTCTTCGACCAGGGCGGCGGCGGCCGCCCACTCCCCGGCCCTGCTCATCTCCAGCGCCTTCAACAGCCCATCGCCCGCCCTGCTCCCGGAGTCGGGGGGCGCGGCCGACGCCGTCTCCCGCGCGTCGGCTTCCGCCCCCGCGGCCTTCGTGTAGGGCGCGAGCGTGAGCGCGCGGACGGCGTTGCGCGCCGTCGCCAGAAAAAGGTAGTCGCTGTGGTAGTCCTCCGAGTAAGCGGGGGCCTTCAGAGAGGCCAGCAGCCGCCCGTAATGGCCGACGGCCTCGCCCCTGCGGCCCTGCAAGTCGGCGATGCGCCCCAACTCCAGAAGCGCCGACTGCCGCAACGTCAGGTGACTCCGCCAGCGGCTCCCGGGGAAGGGCGAACGCGTCTCGGCCGCGCCCGCCGCGATTCTCTCGAAGGCCGCACGCGCCCCGGCCATGTCACCGCCCAGCATCAGCCGCCGCGCGGCGAAGTACTCGCCCCAGGACTTCGCACGCGGGTCTTCGCCCGCGAGACTCTGGAGCCTCGCCAGCAGCCGCTCGGCGCGCTCGCGCGTGACGCCCGGCCGCGGCGTCGAGTCCCACGCCTCGTAGAGGATGGCCGCGATGTCCTCGGCCGTGAGCAGGTCGTCCGCCCGCCGGCCGCCCGACTCGCGCGCGGAGCCGGCGACGCCGGCCGGCCCCACGACTTCGAACCCGCGCGCGCGCAACTTCCTTTCGAGGTCGCCCCTGTGCGCCGCCCCGATGACGACCGCGACGCGCGCGCCCGCGTGCCTGCCGGCGGCCGCCACGATGTGCTCGACGATGTGGTTGTCGCGCTCCTCCATGTACTCCTGCGGCGAGCCCCTGCGATGCTTGCCCTCGTCGAGCCACTTCACCCACTTCTCACCGAGCGCCGGGCCGTTGAGCGCATCGAAGTCCAACTCGGCGTTCTCCTCCGGCGTTTGAAGGTCGCCCCAGTCGGCGAGGCCGTAACGGTAGGACGAGGGTGAGAGGCGCGCGGAGTCGGCGTCCGCCCTGACGCGCCTGACCTGTTCGACGCGCTGCCGCCCGGCGTAGTCTTTATCACCCAAGTCGCCAATCCAATCTATGCCGTAGACGGGCACGCCGTGACGCCGCGCCCAGGGGACGGCCACGTTCTGCGCCTCGTAGGTGGCGAGGTAGAAGCGCCCGCGCGCGAACCACTCGGGGTTGCTCTCGACGCCGACGACCTCCGGCCTGAAGGCTTCGAGGGCGGCGCGGATGTGCGCGGGCGAAAACTTCTCGCCACGGAACTGTTCCGGGGCGTGGTACACCCCGACGAGCAGGATGGTCCCCCGCCGCCGGGCGGGCGCCTCCGTTTGAAGGGGCGGGCCGGCGGCCTTCGTCGAGGCGACTCCGCCCCGCGCGAGTTGACCGATGCAGACGCCGGCGCAGACGGCGACGACGAGCGCGAGACGGGACAGCATGTGCGCCATAGACCTCCGTTGAAAGTCCTTCCGTCGTCATGTACGGCGGACGCGCGGCCGAGGTTCGTCTCCCGCGCCGCGCGTCCGCGTCACGCGCGGCGAGGGCCGCCGCGGAGCTTTTGCGCCGCGGCGGCCCTCGCCGTCGAAAGATATCGGAAAAGCCCCGGGCGAATCACTCGCTCCGGAGCGCTATCATCGGGTCAACCTTCGTGGCGCGGCGTGCGGGGAGGAACGAGGCCAAAAGCCCCACGAGGATGATGACGGCCGAGACGCTGGCGAAGGTCACGAAGTCGGTCGCCGCCACCCCGTAGAGCAGGCTCGCCATCAGCCGCGTCAGCGCGTACGCGCCCGCCATGCCGACGGCCACGCCTATCAGCGTCAGCGACAGCCCCTGCCCCAGCACCAGCCGCAAAACGTCCATCGCCCTCGCGCCCAGCGCCATGCGGATGCCCAGCTCGCGCCTGCGCAGCATGACCGAGTAGCTCATCACGCCGTAGACGCCCACCGCCGCCAGCGCCAGCGCCAGCGCCGCGAAGGTCATCAGCAGCGCCATGTTGAAGCGCCGCCCCGCGAGCGACTCCGCCAGCACCTGCTCCATCGTCCGCACGCCCGTCAAAGCCTGCTCCCTGTCCACCGCGTAGACGGCCTTCGAGAGCGGCACGGCGAAGCCCTGCGGGTCGGAGGCGGTGCGCGCCACGAAGGTCATCCACGGCCTCGGCGACTGTTTGAACGGCAGGTACATCGTCGCCGCCGCGTCGTCGTCGAGCCCGTTGGACTTCACGTCGCCCACGACGCCGACTATCTCGCGCGGCCCCTGCTGGAGGTGGAACGAGGGCGTCAGCCGCTGGCCCACGGGGTTCTGTCCGGGGAAGAACCGGCGCGCCATCGCCTCGCTGATGAGGACGACCTGGGGCGCGCCCTCGCGGTCGCGCTCCTCGAAGGGGCGGCCCTGCCGCACGGGGACGCCGATGGCGCGGAAGTAGTCGGGGCTGACGTAGCGCGTCTGCGCCAGCGGCTGCTCCGAGACGGGCGGCGCCGGGCGGCCCTCGACGGTGAAGGGCTGCTTCGACCCGCCCCCCGTCAGCGGGATGGTGGTCGTCGAGCCGACGGCCACGACGCCCGGCAGCGCCGCAATCTGTTCGAGCACGCGGTCGTGGAACGCGAGCTGTTGCTGCGGCTCGCCGTACCTCGCGGGCGCCAGGCCGACGCTCAACGTCAGGGTGTTGCGGACGTCGAACCCGGGGTCAACGTGTTGCAGCTTCCAGAAGCTGCGAATCATGAGCCCGGCCCCGACCAGCAGGATGAGCGACAGCGCCACCTCGCTGACCACCAGCGCCTTGCGCGTGCCCTGCTTGACGGAGCCGCCGCCCCCGCGCCCCGTCCCCTGCTTCAGGGTCTCGCTCAACTCGTTCCTTGAGAACTGCAAGGCCGGCGCGATTCCCGCCAGCACGCCCGCGCCCAGCGAGACGAGCAGCGTGAAGCCGAGCGCCCACGCGTCTATGCCGACCCCGGCCGAACCGGGCAGGCTGCCCGAACTCAGCCGCACGAGCAGTTGCCCGCCCCAGCCCGCGAGCGCGAGGCCGAGCAGCCCCCCGACGGCGGCGAGCAGGAGGCTTTCGCACAACAACTGCCTGACGATGCGGCCGCGCGTCGCGCCCAGGGCGATGCGCAGCGCCATCTCCCTCCGGCGGTTCGCGCCCCGCGCCAGCATCAGGTTGGCCACGTTCGCGCAGGCGATGAGCAGCACGAAGCCCACGGCGCTGAAGAGCACCAGCAGCGCCGGGCGGACGTCGCCGACGAGGTCCTCCTGAAGCGGCGCGACCAGCGCGCCCCAACCCTTGTTGGCCTCCGGGTACTGCTGTTCGAGCCTTGTGGAGATGGTGCTCATCTCGGCCTGCGCCTGCTCGAGCGACGCGTCCCGCCTGAGCCGCCCGACGACCATGTAGTCGTGGATGGCGCGGGTCTGCCTCTCGGCGGCGTCCCACGCCAGCGGCACCCACAACTCAGCCTCCGCGGGGAACTCGAAACCCGGCGGCATGACCCCGACGACGGTGAAGCTCCTGCTGCTCAGCGTCACCGTCCGCCCGACCAGGCTCGGGTCGCCCCCGAAGGCGCGCTGCCAGAGGCCGTGCCCGAGGACGACCACCTGGTCGCGCCCCTGCTGCTCCTCCTCGGGCATGAAGGTGCGTCCGAGGCCGGCCTGAGAGCGCAGCACGGGGAAGAAGTCCGGGGAGACGGCCGCGCCGGTCACGGGCACGGGGTCGCCGCCGCCGGTGCTGAGGCTCAGCCCGGCGTACTGATAAATCGCCATCTGCTCGAAGGCGCGGCTCTGCTCCTTCCAGTCCAGGTAGTTCCCCGGCGAGACGGAGAACCTGTCCATGCCGGGGAAGCTCTCCTGCGGCGGCGTGTGCCAGACGTGCGTGAGGCGGTCGGGCTCCGGGTAGGGCAGGGGCCTGAGCAGCACGGCGTTGACGACCGAGAAGATGGCCGTGTTGGCCCCGATGCCGAGCGCGAGCGAAAGCACGGCCACGGCGGTGAAGGCCGGACTCTTCAGCAGCGTCCTCGCGCCGAAACGTAAGTCCTGCCACACGGTCCCTAAGAAATGTCCCACTCTGACCTCCCTTACCCTTTCCGTAACCTGCTGCACGCCCCCCAGCTCTATCAGCGCCGCGCGCCGCGCCTCTTCGGGGCCGAGCCCTTCCGCCGCCTTGGCCTCGGTCAGCAACTCCAGGTACGCCTCTATCTCCTCGGCGAGTTCGCGGTCCGCCCGCTCCCTTCGGAGGAGGTTGCGCCCGAGGCTCTCCAGTCGTGGTATGAGCGGCATGGCCGGTGACCCGTCAGGTGGCCTTGAGGGCGCTCGCCATCGCCAGAGAGATTCGCTGCCAGTCTTCGGCCTCGACCTCCAACTGGCGGCGGCCGGACCTGGTGAGCCGGTAGTACTTCGCCCGGCGGTTGTTCTCCGACTCGCCCCAGGACGACGCGAGCCAGCCCGCCTCCTCCATCCTGTGCAGCGCCGGGAAGAGGGAGCCGGGCTTGACGCAGAAGGCCCCCCTCGTAATCTGTTCGATGCGGTTCGAGACGCCCAGGCCGTGCAGCTCGCCGAGCGCCAGCGCCTTCAAGACCAGCAGGTCTAGCGTCCCCTGCAATAGATCGGTTTTCTTTCCGCCCACAACCTTCCCCCTCCTATAGACAATCTGCACGGAGTAGATAAATCAACTCGTATAGAATGTCAACAGGAGGTACGCGCCAGCGCGGGCGATTGTTCCGCGGGAAGCGTCGCCCCCGCCCGGCGAGTCCGGCGCCAAGCCTTACCCGCGACCCTGAACGCCCGCCAAGCGCGCCGCCCTCGGCGGCGGGCGGCGGGGCTGCCGACGACGGGTCTGATGGTTCACATCTTCGAGACGCGCGTTGGGAAGATTTCAAAGGAGACGGTCTTCGACGTGGGGCGGCCCGTCGCGCCGCTGTAGAGCCGTAAGGAAAGGGCGGCGGAGGCGGAGGGGAGGGGACGTTCAAAGGGCGCGCTGGGCGGCCCGTTCGGGCCGCCCAGCGCGTTCGTGCTTATTGCGCGGCCTGCCGCCATTCGAGGCGGCCGTCCACGCGCTGGCCGCCGATACGGACGTTCTCCAGCTTGAGCCCTTCGACGTTCTTGAGGACGAACGTGCGGTCGGCCTGCTTGATGTTGACGTTGCGCAGCGTGACGTCGCGCAGCGGCGCGGCCGCGGGCGCGTCGCCGTTGAAGACCGTGCCGGCGCGCTCGACCGTGAAGTTCTCGAAGACGATGTCGCGGTAGGTGGAGGGGAAGTTGCCGCCGAGCTGGCCGGGGTAGTCGAGCTGGAACCAGAACAGGTTGTCGAACGCCTCCACGGTGAAGTTGCGCACGCGGATGTGCTCGACCGTGCCGCCGCGGTCGAGGTTGGCCTTGAAGCGGATGGCGGACGCGCCCTTGCGCAGCACGTTGTCTGTGAAGTAGACGTGGCGGATGCCGCCCGACATCTCGCTCCCCAGGGCGATGCCGTCCTCGCCCCCCATGTCGTTGTGGCGGACGACGACGTGCTCGCTCGGCCGGCCTATCTCGCGCCCGTCGCGGTCGCGCCCGGACTTCACCACCACCGAGTCGTCGCCCGTGCGGAACCAGCAGTGCTCGACGAGCACGTGGCGGCTTGAGTCCACGTCCACCCCGTCGTTGTTGGCGTGGTGGCTGTCCACGCGGACTCGCCGCACGGTCGCGTGGTCGGTGTAGACGAGGTGGTTCACCCAGAAAGGCGAGTTGAGCACCGTGTAGTCTTCCAGGAGCACGCGCTCGGCGCGGAAAAACTGGATGATGCTCGGCCGCAGGCGCGTGCCCTCGCCGAAGACGCGCTTGGCCGCGGGCGTACCGTCCACGCCCATCCGCCGCAGGCGCTGGAAGTCGGGCTCCGCGCCGGGAATCCACTTGAGGAACTCGCTCGCGGCGTTGCCGTCAATCGTGCCCTTGCCGGTGATGGCGACGTCGCGCACCTCGAAGGCGTAGATGAGCGGCGAGTAGCCGTACATCTCCGTGCCCTCCCAGCGCGTGAGCACGACCGGCAGGTAGTGTCGCGCCTCGGGGCTGAAGAGCAGCGTGGCGCCCTCGGAGACGTGCAGGTTGATGCGGCTCGCCAGGTGGACGGGGCCGCGGCTCAGCCAACTCCCCGGCGGGATGACGACGCGGCCGCCGCCATCCGCCGACGCTTTTTTGATGGCGGCCATGATGGCCGGCCGCGCGTCGGCCGCGCCGCCGGCCTGCGCGCCGAAGTCTGTGATGGGGTAGTCGCGGGCGGGAATCTCGGGCAGGCGGATGGCGCGCACGACCTCGTCGGCGCGGGCCCAGTCGTCGGCCGGCCGCGCGAGCGCGGGGGCGGCGGCGACGCCCAGCACGAGCGCCGCGGCGACTAAGCGGACGATTGGCGAGAGCGTTCGGTTCATGACGTGACTCCTGGGATGTGTTCGCGGACAGTGTCGCAAAAATTCCCGCCCGCACCAAACATTGAGGCGCCGACACGCACGCCCCTCCGCCGCCGACCGAGGCCACTTCGCCCCCGCGATTCTCACACGTCGGCCCGCGGCGGACGCGCGGCGTCGCTTCCGCCAGCTTCACAGAAGGTGGCATCATTGCCGAAGATAGGGGGAACCGATGAGCGAAGACTTAAGCGAGCAGGGGCCGGGGCCGCGCTTCGAGGGGCGGCCGCAGTGGGGCTCGGCCGTGGCGGCGGGGCGGGATTTCGTGGCGCGGGGCTCGGTCGTCAGGAGAATCTGGGGCGACGCGGAGCTGGTCCTGCTCGTCTTCGCCGGCTCGGCCGCCGAGTTCGCTTTGAACCGCGCGGTGGACTGGCTGTTCTTCACCGGCAGGATACCGAACGACCCCGTCGGGCGGCTCTTCTCGACGGTCGGCTACGCGCAGTCCATCGTCTTCGCCGACGCGGAGACGGCCGCGCGAACCATCGCGGGCATCAACGCCGCGCACGCCGCGGTCGAGGGGGCGCGCGGCGCGCGGATACCGCAGTGGGCGTTCAGGGACGTGCTCTACATGCTCGTTGATTATTCGGAGCGCGCGCACCGTCTGCTCTACGGGCCGCTCGCCGCGGCCGAGCGCGAAGAGCTGTACGCCGTCTTCCGACGCGTCGGCGAGGGGATGAACATCGAGGGGCTGCCGCGGGATTACGCGGCGTGGCAGGCCGACCGGCGCGAACATCTCGAACGCGACCTGGCCTTCAGCAAACACACGGCGCTTCTCTACAGGCAGTACCGCCGGCATCTCGGCGGGTGGCGCTATCAGATACTCCTGAGGGTGCAGGCGCAGCTCGCGCCCGAGCGCGTGCGCCGCCTGCTGCGCCTCAGGCCGGCCCCGCTTTTCTCGGCGCTGGCGGGCGGGTACGCGCATCTGGACGCGCTCGGCCTGCGGCGGCTCGTGCGGCGGTTGCTGATACAGCCGCGCTATTGGGACGAGGCCGACAAGCTCGACCGCCGCGGGCGTCCCTGACCCGCCAAAGACGCGCAAAGACCCGCGGCGTCCGCGCCCGACGGAGCGCGGGCCGCGGCGGCCGTCTCGCCTCACCTTCTGCCACGGCGCCTCGACGGCCTCTTGTAGTTCTCGGGGTCGAAGTCGGCGATGTCAATCTTGCCGAAGTCTCTCGGCGGGGTGAAGACCCGGGACTTCATCTTGTTCGGGTCGGAGGTGTGATAGCTGAGTTCTTCCGCGCGCACGAGCTGCCACGTCCTGTCTACGCGGGAGTAGTTGAACCTGTAGGAGTACTTCCAGCGCCAGGCGCTCCCGCCGTAGAAGTGGACGGTGAAGGTGTTGCGGCCGGCCTCGACCCCCTCGAACGGGTCGCCGAAGATGCCCCCGCACTGCGAGCACATGACCAGACGCTCGTTGCGCTTCGCCGCGGAGAGCCGGCCGTCTTCGCCGCGCACGAGCAGGAGCAGCGGGCGCTGCCCCACGGGGAAGTCGTTCTCGTCTTTCGGGGCGTTCTCCCTCTCCAGCACGAGTACGAAATCGCCGCGGCCGTCGCCGTTCAAGTCCGCCGCCTCAAGGGCGATGGCCTTCGTCCCCGCCTCGACGAAGGGACGGACTTCGGCCGGCGGCTGCAACTCTTCGACCTGCGCGGCGGCCGCGTGCGGCGCGGCGCACAACAGCGCCAGCGCGAAAAGGACTGTACGCATTCTGCTTCCTCCTGAGGGGGACGGGGGAAAGTTTAACAGGACGGTCGAGGGGCTGCGACCCCTCGCGCCGCGGGGCTTTTGAGTGCCGGGCGGGCGGCCCGCTTTATCAAAGCGGGCGCCGCGTCGTATCCTCTCCGCAACTATGTGGCAGCACACGACCCCGCCCGCGCCGGCGCCCAGCATCACAGGCGTCTTCTCGGAACTCCAGTCGAGGGCGACGGCGGTCGTGCCCGGCCTCGTCACCGCGGCGCTCGTCTTCGCCGTCTTCTACCTCGCCGCGCGCGTCGGGCAGAGGTTCATCGCGCTGACGGCCCCGCGCGTCAAGGCCGACACGGGCGCCGTGCTCCTGCTCTCGCGCGTCTACTACTACGGGGTGCTGACCTTCGGGCTGATTACGGCGCTCGGCACGGCCGGCATGAACGTCACGGCGCTCGTCGCCGGGCTGGGCCTGACGGGCTTCGCGCTCGGCTTCGCGCTCAAGGACGTCCTCTCGAACCTCGTCTCGGGCATCATGCTGCTGGTCTACCGCCCCTTCCAGATAGGCGACCAGATAAGGATGGGCGAGTACGAGGGGACGATTGAGACTATCCGGATGCGCGACACCGTGCTGCGCTCCTTCGACGGGCGCTACGTCATCATCCCGAACACGAAGCTCATCACGGAGGTGGTCGTCAACAACTCGGCGGCCCCCCTGGCGCGCGCCACCGTCTGGTTCGAGCTGGCCGAGGGGGAGGACGGCGAGCGCGCGCTCGGCGCCTTCACGCGGGCGGCCGGGGGGCACGCGGCCGTCGGCGGGCGGGTCGAGCCGCCGGCGGTTAGGGGCGGCGGGGGCGGCGGCCGCGCGCGCCTTGAGGGGAGCTTCTGGTACGACCCGCGCAAGGCCGACCGCGCGTCGGTCAGGGGCGAGGTGGCGCGGTCGGCCGAGAGGGCGTTCGCCGACGAGGGCGTGAGCGCGAAGGCCGTCGAGCCGACGAAGGAGCAGCCCGCGCGGCCGGAAGAGGAGGCCGAGCAGCAGGGGCGGCCCGGGCCTTCGGCCGAGGCGCAGGCGGCGGCCGAGGCGCGGGCGCACGACAGTTGAACGCCCCGGGAGCGCTCACGGGGAAGGCGCGGGCGAGTAAGGCGCCGCCCGACTCGCGGGCGTCCGGCGCTTAATCTTCAGACCGACTGTGAGGTGACATGAAGTCGAGGTTGATAGTCAACCCGGTGTCGGGCACGGACTCCGGCCCGGACTACCTTAAAACCATCAACGAGCGCCTGCGGGAGTCGGGCGACCTCGACATCGTGATGACGGTCGCGCCGGGCGACGCGCTCGAAGCCGCCCGGCGCTCGGCGCTCGAAGGCTACGAACGCCTGTACGTCGGGGGCGGCGACGGCACCCTGAACGAGGTGTTGAACGGCGTGGCGACGGTGGAGGGCGGACTCGCGAGGGTCACCTTCGGCTTGATTCCGCTCGGCACGGGGAACGACTTCGCAGACGCGCTCGGCCTGCCCGAAGACGTGGAGGCGGCCGTTGACATCCTGCTCGCGGGCCGCGCGGTCAGCGTTGACGTCGGGGTGCTGAACGACCGCCACTTCGTCAACGTCTCGGCCGGCGGCTTCATCGCGGAGGTCTCGGACGCCGTCAGCCCGCGCCTCAAGAGCGTTGCCGGCAAGCTCGCCTACCTCGTCGGCGGCGCGCAGGCGCTCATGGACTACGAGGCCGTCAACATGCGCCTGCGTGCGCTCACGGGCGACGGGGTCGTCGAGCGCGAGACGGCCGTCGAGATGTTCGCCGTCTGTAACTCGCGCCTGATAGGCGGCGGGCGCATGATAGCGCCCCACGCGTTGATAGACGACGGGCTGCTCGACCTGTGCGTCTTCGAGGCGATGCCGACGGCCGAGTTCCTCGCGCTGCTCCCGCGCGTCTCGGGCGGCGGCCACGTCGAGGACGCGCGCGTGACCTACCTGCGGGCGCGCGAGCTGGAACTCAGGTTCGACCGCGTCATCAAGGTCAACACCGACGGGGAAGTGCTGGAGGCGGACGCCTGCCGCTACCGAGTCCTGCCGCGCGCCGCGCGCTTCCTCGCCGGCGACGCCCCCTTCGCGTCGCGTTGAGTCGTCCGGAGGTTTCCCGGCCCAGGCCGCCCGGAAGAGCGCGCGCCCACCCGCCGCCCGCCGCGTCGGAGGCGCAAAAATAATTCTTGACTAAGCGTTCCAGAAAGCGTATAAGCCTCCGCAGGGCGGGGGTTGATTCGATGGCGCGGCACAAAGAGTTCGACCGTGACGAGGCGCTGGGGCGGGCGATGGAGGTCTTCTGGTCGCGCGGTTATGAGGCCGCGTCGGTGGGCGAGCTGGTCAAGCACATGGGCATCAACCGCCAGAGCCTCTACGACACCTTCGGCGACAAGCACTCGCTCTACCTGCTGGCGCTCGACCGCTACCGCGAGGTCGAGGGCCAGAAGATGTACGGGGCGCTGGAGCGGCCCGGCTCGGTCAAGCGCGCCCTGCGCGAGTTGTTCGAGGGCGTCGTCGAAAGCTCGCTCGGCGAGGGGCCGCGGCGCGGGTGCCTGATGGGCAACGCCATGTCGGAGCTGGCCGGGCGCTGCCGCCAGACGGCCGAGAAGACCTGCGGCGGCATGGCCGCGGCCGAGGAGGCGCTGCACCGCGCGCTGCTGCGCGGGAAGCGGCAGGGGGAGATAGGCGGGCGGCGCGATTTGCGCGCCGTGGCGAGGTTCCTTTACGGCAGCCTCCAGGGGCTCCTGCTCATGTCGAAGGCGACGCGGGACCGCAAGACGCTCGAAGACGTCGTGCGCGTGACGCTCTCGGTCCTGGACTGAAATTTTTTTGCCGATTTCTGGAATGAGCGTTCCGGAAATCAGGCGTCGCGCGGCGCGCGGGCGTCCGCGGAGGGGAAGGGCGAAACTCAAATGAAGATAGGAATCATCGGCTCGGGGAACATCGGCGCGACCGCCGCGCGGCTCTTCGCGCGCGCGGGGCACGAGGTCGCCGTCAGCAACTCGCGCGGGGGCGCGGGGCTCGAAGCGCTGGTCGGGGAGCTCGGCGGGTCGGCGCGCGCGACGGGCGCGGAGGAGGCGGCGCGCTTCGGCGAGGTCGTGCTAATCGCCATCCCCTTCGGCAAGTACGAGACGCTCCCCGCGGAGGCGTTCGCGGGCAAGGTCGTCATAGACGCGGGCAACTACTACCCGCAGCGCGACGGGCAATTCGCCGAGCTGGACGGCGGCGAGACAACTTCGAGCGAGCTGGCGGCGGCGCGCCTGCGGGGCGCGCGACTCGTCAAAGCCTTCAACACCATCTGGTTCGAGCACCTCGCCAGGCAGGGCGACGCCGGCCTGCCCGTCGAGGACAGGCGCGCCATCTTCGTCGCGGGCGACGACGACGAAGCCAAGCGGACGGTGGCGCGGCTCGTCGAGCAGATAGGCTTCGCCGCCGTGGACACGGGGTCGCTGCGGGAAGGGGGGCGGCGCCAGCAGGTCGGCGCGGCCGTCTACAACAAGGAGCTGACCGCGCGCGAGGCCGCCGTAGTCCTGGCGGCCGGCTGAAAAAAACTTTCTGAAGACCTTAAGGGAGGAATCATGCCAACGTTATTCGACCCGCTCGGCGTCGGGGACATCGAGCTGGACAACCGCATCGTCATGGCGCCGATGACGCGCAGCGGCGCCGACGACCTCGGCGTGCAGCACCCATACGTCGCGGACTACTACCGCCAGCGCGCCTCGGCCGGGCTCATCATCACGGAGGCGACCAACGTCTCGCCGATGGCGAAGGGCTACGTGCGCACGCCGGGCGTCTACACGGCCGGGCAGGTCGAGGGCTGGCGGCCCGTGGCCGACGCCGTCCACGCGCGCGGCGGGAAGGTCTTCATGCAACTCTTCCACACCGGCCGCATCGCCCTGCCCGATTTCCTGCCCGGAGGCGCGCGCCCCGTGGCCCCGAGCGCGGTGCGCGCCAAGGGTCGGAACTACACGGACGAGGGGATGAAGGAGTTCGTGACGCCGCGCGAGCTGACGCGCGAGGAGATAGCGCAGACGGTCAGGGACTTCGCCGCCGCGGCCGCCAACGCCGTCGGCGCGGGCTTCGACGGCGTGGAGCTTCACGCCGCGAGCGGCTACCTCGTCCAGCAGTTCCTCGCCACCAACGCCAACCTGCGCGCGGACGAGTACGGCGGCTCGGTCGAGAACCGCGCGAGGTTCCTGTTCGAGACGCTGGACGCGTTGGCGGAGGCCGTCGGCGCGGCGCGCGTCGGCGTGAAGTTCTCGCCGCGCATGCCCTTCAACGACGTCGAGGAGCGCGACGCCGAAGCGCTCTACCCTTACGTCATCGAGAGGCTGAACGGGCGGGGGCTGGCCTACGTCCACGTCGGCGACTTCACCGGCGAGGGCTGGCACGCGAGGCTGCGCCCGCTCTACGAGGGAGTCTACTTCGCGGGGGCGGGGCTGACGAAGGAGTCGGGCGAGGAGTTGCTGGCGCGCGGCGCGGCGGACGCCGTCGTGTACGGCTCCAAGTTCATCTCCAACCCCGATTTGCCCGAGAGGTTCAGGCGCGGCGCGCCGCTGAACGAGCCCGACCCGACGACCTTCTACACGCCCGGCGAGCGCGGCTACACCGACTACCCGACGCTCGCGCAGGCGGTGCCGAGCAGTTACGTGGCGCCGGCTTAACGGCTCGCGTCAGGGGGCCGGCTCGGCTTTCGCGCGAAGCGTCGGCGACGCCGGCCCCGCCCCGGCGTCGCAGACGGGCGTCACGGCCCGCCCGCCGCGGCGCGCCGCCGACACACAAAGATGACATCCGGCGGCGGCGAGATACTTCCCCCGGCGGTTGCAACAGGGGGCGGATGTGGTGCATCTTAATGAAGTCCTACCTTCTCTCGCGCATCGACGGTGATGCGCCCCCCCGCCTCGTTCGGCGGCGGCGTTCTGGATGGTTCGAGAGCGGGCTCACATTTAACTTCAGAAGCCGCTCACGAGCTGAGCACCCGAACGCAGGTCCTTCGCTGCCACCGTCCCGACGAAGCCACTTCGATTCGCAGCTTCTCCTGACGCCCCGCTTCGAGCGGGGGAGGTTTACACACCAATGACCATGAAACTTTACGTCGGCAACCTCTCGTTCCAGACCACGAGCAGCGATTTACAGGACCTGTTCTCACAGGTCGGCTCCGTCCAGTCGGCCTCGGTCGTCGAGGACCGCGACACCGGCCAGTCGCGCGGCTTCGGCTTCGTCGAGATGTCCTCGCGCGAGGAAGGCGAGGCGGCCATCCAGCAGTTCAACGGCAAGGAAGTCGGCGGGCGCGCGCTGAACGTCAACGAGGCCAAGCCCCGTGAAGACCGCGGCGGCAGCCGTGGCGGCGGCGGCGGGCGCGGCGGCTTCGGCGGCGGCGGCGGCGGTAACCGCGGCGGCGGCGGCGGTGGTGGCCGCGGCGGCTACGGCGGCGGCGGCTCGCGCTGGTAGCGCCCTCCGGCCAGCCGGAGACTCTGAAAACGAGAAGCCCCGGGACGAGTCGTAAGCTCAGTCCCGGGGCTTTTTCAAGTCGGCGGCGCCAGTCCGGCGGGCGGGCAGGCCCGCCGCCGTGGCTGATAACATTTGGCGGCGGTTGAAAAGGAGTTTCGCGTGGACAACCAGATTCATAAGAGCGGGGAGCGCGTCGAGAAGTTCTGCGAGGCGTGCGGCGAGGAGCGGGGCCACGTCGTGGCGTCGGTCACGAAGGCCGGGCGCATCACGCGCGTGAGCTGCCCGAAGTGCGGCACCCGCAGCGCGTTCAAGGCCGGCGTCGAGTTGACCTCGCGCGCGGCCGCGAAATCCGGCGCCCCTTACGACAGTTGCAACACGTACCGCGCGGGTCAGTCCATGACGCACCCCGTCTTCGGCCTCGGCGAGGTGACGGCGGTCATTGAGCCACAGAAGATTGACGTGCTCTTCCCCGACCGCATGCGCCGCCTCATCCACGCGCGCATGATGAAGTAGAGGGCGGGCGTCCGGACTAGGCGCCCCGCGAACCGGCCGCGCCCCGGAACACCCTTGCGGCCGCCCGGCCGACGGCGTCCGACGCCTCGTAGAGCGAGCGCACCGGCACGAAGCCGAGCAGGCGGTAGTCGCCCACGGCCTTCAGCCCGGCCGAGGCGATGCAGCCGCACTGCGAGCAGTCGGGGTTCCCGCCGAACTGGCAGGGCTCGACGCGGCTCTTGAGGTCGGCCGTCAGCGAGAGCGTCGTGCGCGCGAAGATGCACTCGGCGGGCGACCGCGGCGGGTTGAGGTAGCCTTCCGCGACGGTCTTCGGCAACTCCAGCTTCGGGTAAGTCTTCCTCAGTCCCAGAAGGTGAGTCAGCAGCGCCGGCCGCTCGCGACGCGGGATTATTTCCGGGTCGGCGGCGCCGACCTGCGGCGTGAAGAGGCTGAACCAGACCTTCTTGACCTCGGGGCGCGCCGACCAGAACTCAAGGAACTCCTCGAAGTATCCCGCCCGCTCCGTCTGCCTTCGCGTGATGGTGCAGTGTATGGTCACGCGGCGCCCCTCGATGTTTTGCAGGATGCGCTCGTAGGTGGCGGGCTTGCGCCGCTCGTCGTGGTCGGGCCGCAACCCGTCAACCGAGACGACGAGGTGGAGCCCCGCGACGGCGTCCCACTCGGGCGGTATCCGCCGGACGGCGCTCGTCACGAGTTGCACGGCGACGCCCATCGCGCTCAGGCGCGGCAGCAGCGCGTTCAACTCGCGGAAGCGGACGAGCGGCTCGCCGCCGACAATCGAGAGGTGCAGCGGGCGGTGCTCGCGCACGACCGCCAGCACGCCCTCGACCAGCTCGTCGCCCTTGTAGTCGGCGAGCGTCCTCAGCGGCCCGACCTCCGCGGCGAGGTGTTCGGGCTCGTAGGCGTAGCAGCCCGGGCAGCGCAGAGGGCACTCGCGCGTGATTTCGATTGAGAGGGAAGGGCTGTGGCCGGAGAGGATGCGTCCCCACGCGCGGAATACTTCAGAGCGTTTCATGGCGGTAAAGCTGTTTCGCCTGGTCTGCCCGGGGCTTCAAAAATTCGGCCGGGGGAATGCGCCACACTTTACCCGGCGCGGGCGCGTATGACAACAAAATGACGGCGAGGTTTCGTCCCCGGCGCTGTTCGCGGCCGGCGGCCGGGGTTTGAACGGCGCGCGGGCGCTGAGCGCCGGCGAACGGTTCGGAAGGCTTACGCGCGGCCCGCTACTCGCCCACCTCGTCCTTCTCGTCCTGGGCGTTCCCCTTCGGCCCGTCGCTTATCCCCCTGAGAAAGAGCGGGACTTCGTGGTCGCCTTCCGCCGGTTGTCCGCCGAACCGCCGGGCCTGATCCTCTTCCGTCCCCGCTTCTGCTTCTCTCGCCGGTTGTTCGCTCGCGCTCATCTCGGTCCGCCTTTCTCAGGTGACGTCTGTCTCGGCCTCGCGCCTATCCGCCTCGGCCAGTATTTCCGCCCGCCCCTCGCTCGTGAGCCCTTGCAGGTAGTCCAGAAAATCTTCGCGCCCCTCCTCGTCCGCGAGCGCGGACTCAAGGCGTTCTATGAAATCCTCGTAGCCGCTCACGCGCCCGCGCCTTTCGCGCGGCGCATCATCTCCAGCGCGGCGCTGAGGTGTCTGAGGGCGGCGGCGCGCAGCGAGTCGGAGGCGCGGGCCTGCTCGGCGGTCGCGGGCTCGCCCGAGAGGTCTATGACGGCGGCGATGGCCGCGAAGGCCGCCAGCGCCTCGGACTTCGCCTCTTCGAGCACGCGCGTTTCGTCGTCCAAGTGTCTCTCTCCTCCGCGCCCGGCGTGCGGGCGCCCCGGCCGGACTAATCGAGGTAGTGTTCGCCCAGGCGGCTGCGCAGCGCGTCCGGGACGGCCTCCCACGGCGCGAGGCAGAGCACGCGCAGCGTCGGGCGGTCCAGGATGACGCGCGAGTAGCGCCAGCGCCCCGGGCCTTCGGCGTAGAGCCAGCGGTAGTACGGCCCGTCGCCGCGGCGGCTGTAGAACGCCTTGCGCTCGACGCGCCCGCCGGCGGAGCCCGAGGGCTCGACGTAAACGTGCAGGTCTCTCATCTGCGCTGACCCTCCGCGCCTTCCGGACGACACGCCGCGCGCCCGGCCGCGAGGGGGGCGGCGGGCGGCGCGGGCCGCGAGAGGCCGCGGCGGATAACAAGGCGCCGGCCCCCGGCTGGCGGGGGGGCGGTGTGAGCTGTTTTGTTTGAGCTTGGGCGTGCTTCGCGGGCGGACATCGGGCCACTCCTCGTCGTCGCGTTGAACAAACAGACGGCAAGAGGAGAAGGGCGCTGCGGACCAATCCTGATGTCGAGAGTGTGTTGTCTAAAAGAGCTGCGGGTGACTTGCGGGGCGACTATACCACACGCGCGCCCGGATAGCCCCCTTCCGGCGGCGTGGCCGCCTCGGCGCGCGTCGGCTTCATCGAGGTGAAGGACTGAGGCGAAAGACTGAGGCGCGCACGGCGGCCGGCGGGCCCCCGCGGCGCTTAAAAGGGCGACGAGGCGGGAAGGGATGACGAGGCCGAAAAGAATGACGGGGCCGATTCGCACGCTTAAAAACGCGCGGCCGGCGTGGCCGAGAGCAGCAGCTCGATTGTCCACGTCCGCCCGCCGGCGTGCGATTCGACCGACAGCGCGAGCGTCACCTCCAGCGCGTTCTGCGGCGTCTGCGGTGAGCCGCCGAGCGAGACGAGCGGGCCGCCGAGGAGTTCGAGCGGGGAGGGGAGGCGCAGGCGGTCAAGTCCGCCGGCGGGGAGCGTTTGAACCGCGCCGGGCCGGGCGTCGAAGGCCGCCGCCACCCTGAGGGCTTTGGCGGCGTCGGCGGCGACGAGATGCCCGGTCGGCCGCGCGTCGGCCACGGACAACCTCGACACGTCCGAGCCGTCGGCTCTCAACGTCGCGCGCAGCGTGTAGGCGGTGTTGGAGCGAATCTGGACGGGGACGGCGAGCCGCGTCAGGCCGCGCGTGGAGCCGGAGAGGGTGATGAGCAGTGAACGGTCGGCGGTGTGGCTCGCGGAGGCGCGCACCCCTTCGGCGGACGCGACCGTCACGCCGGGGGACGAGAGCATGACCGTCCCGCTCACGCCGCCCGACACGTTGACGGACGCGCCGCCCGACTGGGCGCGCGCGACGCAGGGCATGCAGAACGCGGCCAACAGCAGGAGACTTAGTCTGAGCCGGGAAGACAGGACAGTCATCAGCTTTATCTCATCCCGCGGGCGGTCGAAGAGGTGCGCGCGGCCGCGCTCAACGCGCAGTCCCCGCCAGGGACTGTTGGGCGAGCCGCGTGAATTTCAAGGCCGACTGCAAGTTCGCGCGGGCGGCGGCGTTCGCCTGTTCGGCGTTGAGGTCAACGGCCTTCAAAGGGTCGGGCGCGAAACTTCTGGCGGAGACGACGAGGCTCTTAGACTGGCGCGCCTTCCGGCGCCACGACAGCCCGTCCGCGTAAGCCTGGTGCGCGCCGGACAGGCGGTAGAAGGTCTGGCTGCGCGGCATCCACGCGAGGAGCGCGGCCGACAGACGCAGGGCGTCGGCGAACTCCGCGTCCGCCCTGTCGGGGCCGCCCGCGACCGCGGCGGCGCGGTCGGCGCGGCCCGAAGCGGGGCGGCCGAGCAGTTCTTCGAGCGGCGTCAGCGTCTCGACGACGCGCGCGGCGAGCAGCAGGTCGTTGGCGCGCGCCGACTCCATCTCGGCCAGGGCGCGCGCCGTCTCGACGCCGCCCGCGCCCCCCTCGTTCCTGAGCACGGCCTCGGCCCAGCGCGCGTGCAGGCGCGACTTGGCGAGCAGCAGTTGTCCGGCGGCGCCGCCCGGCAGCGCGGCGCAGAGCGGGGCGTAGATGTCCGGCCTTTCGCCGCGGCAGTCGGCCGCCGTCGCCGCCGACGCGTCCCACGCGCGCGCCAGACGTTCGGCGAGGAAGACGGCGGTGGAGAGGTCCGTGCTCAGGTCGCCGGGGCTCAGCTCCGCGACCTTGACGAAGAGGTCGGGGCAGAGCTTCGAGGCGAGCGCGCGGTAGGCTTCGCGGTCGCCGGCGGCCGCCGCCTCGTGCAGCAGCCGGAGCTTCGCCAGAACCTTCTCGGCCCTGCGCAGGTCGCCGTCGCGGGGCGCGCGCGCCGACGCCGACGCCGCGCCGCATGCGAACGAGAGCGCCAGCAGCAGCGCGGAGCACGCCGCCGCGCGGCGCGCGGACGACGCAGAAGCGGGGCGCGTCCCGCTGACGAGGATTCCTTTACGCGGCGACACTGTCGAACCTCTCAAAGACCATCCCGGTCGTCGTCTCGCGGGCGCGCGTCAGCCCAAAGAGCGCGCGTCGGCCGAAGAGCTTTTCGAGTCGCCGCGCGTCGGCCGGCTCGCCGTCCACTACCATAATCTTCTGAGGCATCGGGTAATCTCTCCTTCGAGACCGTCCGCGCCCTTATTGCGAAAGCCGTTCCACGCCGCCGAGCGCCCGCGGGCGCGTTAAAGGCCGCGTTTTAAGGCGCGCGTCTTAAATTTGACGGCCGCGCGCGTCTTAAATTTGACGAAAGCGCCCGCCGCGTCATGTTTCCGACGGCGCGGGCGGCCGTGGCGGCGGCGGAGGCGGCGACGCCGAAAAGAGAAGAGCGCCCGGAAGGCTGAAACCCTCCGGGCGCTCCGGCGCGTGTCTTAAAGCGTGCGCGGCGCGTTCAGGCGACGAGCGTCAACTGGTCGCCGCCGTCGCGGCTGTGCTTGCGGCGCGTTATCTCCTCGGCGATTTCGCAAATCTGCGAGACGGCGAAAGGCTTGGTCAGCACCCACTCGACGCGCGCGGCCTTCTCCTCGTGCGTGCTGACCAGCTCGCCCCAGCCCGTGATGACGGCGAGCGGCACGCGCCGGTCGAGTTCGCCGACGCGCCGCAAAAGTTCCCAGCCGTTCATGCCGGGCATCCCCAGGTCCGTCAGCACGGCGTCGAACTTGCCCGGCTCGAAGCGCGCCAGCGCCTCGGCCCCGCTGGAGGCGAGCGTGACCTCGACGCCCTCCTCCTCCAGGATTTCGCAGAGCAGCCCGCGCACCGGCTCCTCGTCGTCCACGACGAGGATGCGGGCCGTCAGGCGGCGGCGGATGGCGGCGTCCGCCTCGCCGGCGGCGAGGGCGTCGTCCGACGGCAGGCCGGCGCAGCCCGCGAGCGGGAGGACGACGCGGAAGGTCGAGCCGCGGCCCACCTCGGACTCGACCCTGATGTTCCCGCCGTGGCGGCGGATGACGCCGTAGCTGACCGAGAGCCCGAGCCCCATGCCCTCGACGCCCTTGGTCGTGAAGAACGGGTCGAAGGCGCGCGTGCGCACCTCCGGGCTCATCCCGCAGCCCGTGTCCCCGACCGTGACGACCACCTTCTCGTCGCGCTGCTCGGCCGAGAGCGTCAGACGGCCGCCCGCCGGCATCGCGTCCACCGCGTTGAAGATCATGTTGACGAGCACGTCGCGCAGCTCCGAGGCGTCGCCGAGCACGTGCGCGCCCGAGCGGTTCGACACCTGGAAGTTTATCTGCGCGCCGCCCGCCTCGGCCTCGTCCTTCCAGCGCGGGCGCGTGATTTCGCTCGCGTCGAGCAGGAGCTGGTCGACCGAGACGGGCTCGAAGTCGCGGTCCTGGCGCTGGCGCGCGAAGTCCTGTATGCGCTTGACGGTGCGCGCGCCGTCGCGCGCCGACTGGACGATGAGTTCCAGCCCGCGCCGCATCTTCGGGTCGGCCGTGTACTTGAGCATCAGCTCGGCGCGGCCGCGGATGACGGCGAGGCAGTTGTTGAAGTCGTGCGCGACGCCCGAGGCGAGCGAGCCGACGGCCGAGAGCTTCTCGACCTGCGAGAACTGGACGCGGATGCGCTCCTGCTCCGCGACGTAGCGCGACAGCTCCTTGACGTACATGCGCGCCTGCTCGGCCTGCGCCTCGGCCGCCTCGACGTTCTTGAGGTACGCCTTGTAGGCGAAGACGACGACGGCGACGATGGGCAGGATGAGGATGACCGAGTAGATGCCCGTGGCGTTGATGAGCCGGGCGGCTATCATCGCGGCGGCGGCGGCCGCGACCGTCGTCGTCGAAATCCAGAAGTAAGACTCGCGCCACGTCCGCCAGACGGGCTTCGAGTCGCGCAGCCCCTCGCGCACGGCCGCCAGCGCCGAGTTGGTCGCGTACTGCGTCAGCGCCAGCGTGCAGAGCAGGCCGACGCTGCGCGCGTTGAACTCGCCGCCGGCCGCCGAGGGGATGTGGCCGAAGATGGCGCGCACCGCCCACACGGCCGCGAAGGTCGAGCAGCCCATCAGCCCGGCGTTGAAGAAGACCGTCAGCCACGTCTTCGTGATGCGCATGCTGGAGAAGAGCGCCTCGACGACGGCGAGGAGCACGGCCGCCTCGCCGTCGTAGAGCAGCGCGGTCAGGAAGATGAAGGTGTCGGTGGCCGTCACCTCGCCCTTGACGCGCGGTATCTTGACGATGGCGCGCGCGCCCACGCCGATAGTCACGACGGCCACGGCGGCGAAGCTCAGGTCGAGCTGTGACCAGCGCAGCCCCCACGCCGAGAAGAGGCACGCCGCCGCGCCGGCCGCCCCCGTCAGCGCCATGAACCGCTCCTTCAAGCCCCACGCCCGCGCGCCCCGCGCCGCCGCGCCTCTGCCGTCCGCCATGTCGCTCACAACACCTCCCGCACGCCGCCCGTCAACCGCCCCGCCCGTCGAAGTCAAGTCGCTCAGTCGCCCCCGGCGAGCGTGTTGTTCGTCGCGTCGCCGGCGAGTGTGGAGTCCGAGGCCAGAATCCCGTCGCCGCCGAGCACGCCGTCGGAGGCCAGAATCCCGTCGGACGCGAGGATGCCCGCCCCGAGGAAGAAGTCGCCGCCGCCGAGCGGCTGGCCGTCGCCCGTCCGCACGGAGTCGGAGGCGAGGATGCCGTCGGTGTAGAGCGCCGAGTCGCTGGCGAGGATGCCGTCGCTGGCGAGGATGCCGTCGCCGAGCAGCGACCCGAGGTCGTAGACCTTCTGGTACTCGGTCACGAGTTCGAGGCCGGTGACGAAGGTGTGCCCCGCCACGGCCCCGCCCGCCCAAGGGAACTGGAGGCCGGAGAGGGTCGTCGAGTGCGTCGGCGCCGAGCCGGTCAGCAGCGGGTCGCCGAGCGCGAGGCCGCCGCCGCAGTCCGCGCGCACGAGCGCCGCGAGGCGGAGCGCCCCCTCGACGTTCAGCTCGCCCGCGCCCTGCTCCAGCGTGTTGAAGCCGTCGAGCGGCTGCGCCGTGTACATCAGCAGCGCCTTGACCATGTTCGGCGTCAGGCAGGGCCTAGCCTGGAGCATCAGCGCCGCCGCGCCCGCCACCACCGGCGTCGCCATCGAGGTGCCGCTCAGCCGCATCATCGCGTGGTCGGGGTCGCCGTCCGCGTAGGCTTCGAGTTCCGGGTGCGCGGTGACGAGCGCGTTGCCCGCCGACTGCGCCGAGACGAGCCTGTTGCCGGGCGCGACCAGGTCGGGCTTGACGAGGTTGTCGTGGTGCGCGACGTTCGAGGTGTCGAGCCAGTAGGAGCGCGTCGGGCCGCGCGAGCTGTAGGTCGTCACCTCGTCGTCGCCGCGCGCGTCGGTCTGGAAGGTGTTGGTCGCGCCGACCGTGACGGCCGACGGCTCGATGCCGGGCGAGTGGATGAGGCCGTAGACCTTATCGCCGTCTTCGTTCTTCCCCTCGTTGCCGGCGGCGGCCACGACCACGACGCCCGCGTCCACGAGCGAGCGCACGGCGAGGCAGAGCGGGTCGTAGCGGTACGAGTCAACGGCCGCCGCGCCGAGGCTCAGGTTGACGACGCGGATGTTGTAGGTCGCGCGGTTGTCCATCACCCATTCGAGCGCGTCGAGCAGCCCGGAGGTCGTGCCCACGCCCTGCGCGTCGAGCACGCGCAGGTTGATGACGTTCGCGCCCGGCGCGACGCCCGTGTAGGCGCCCGACGCGACCGCGCCGCCGCCGGCGGCCAGCGCCGCGACGTGCGCGCCGTGCCCGAAGGGGTCGCTCGCCGCCGCGCCCGACCCGGTGAAGTTCACGTCGGCGACGACGCGGCTCGTGTTGTTCGGGCCGAGGAAGGAGTCGTGCGAGCCGGCGACGCCCGAGTCAATCACGGCGATGCCTACGCCGGAGCCGTCGAGCGTGTAGCCGCCGACGCCCGAGGCGGCCTGCGCGCGCGCCGCGTCGGCGCCGGTCGTCAGAGAGACGTGGCCGAGCAGGCGCGTGGGCCTGTCCTTCGAGATGTACCTCACCGCGGGCAGTTCGGCCAGCGCGGCCAGCGCGCCGGCCGGCGCCTCGACGGCGGCCGCCCCGAAGCTGCCGAAGCGCCGCAGCACGCGCCCGCCGTGCGCGGCGAGGAACTGTTCGAGCAGGTCGCCGGCCGGCCCCCGCGTCTGGACGATGGCGCGCACGGGCGCGCCCGGGCCGGCGGGCGCGGCGGGCAAGGTCCGTTGCGCGTCCGAGGCGGCCGTGGGGAGCAGGTCGGGCGACATCTTGACGGCGGCGGCCGCGCCCTCGGCCGGGCTTTGATCGGGCCCGCCTTCGGCGCTCGCGGGTCGGGGCGCGGCGCACGGCGTCAGCGCCAGCGCGAGGGCGAGCAGGGCGGTCGCTAAGTGAGAACGTTTGGGGTTCATCGGGGTGTCCTCTCATACACGTAGGGGTGTCGGAAACCCACGTGAGCGTGGGGCCAGGGGCCGACCGTGCAAATCGCGTGCTGCGGCGCGTGGGGTCAGGCCGCGGCGCGCCGCCGGGGCGGCTTCCGGGCGCTCCGGGCCCGCTGTTTACGCGACTTTTCAGTGGGGCGCGGCGTCGCGCCGGCGCCCGTGAGGCGGGTCGTGGGGCGGTGGAAGGTGTCAGCGAACCGGCGCCCTGCGGCGGGCGGCGTCAAAATTTTGACGCCCCATTTTGACCCACCGCGCGGGCGGCTACACGCGCTCCGGGTCGTCGCCCTTCTCCCACTCGATGCCGAGGCGCTTGAGCTTCTCGACAAAGGTCGTGCGCTTCATGCCGAGCAGTTGCGCGGCGCGCATCTTGTTGCCGCCCGCCTTGGCGAGCGATTGGAGGAGCAGGTCGCGCTCGACGTCGGTGATGACGGCGTCGAAGTTGACGCCGGCGTCGGGCATGTCAACGCGCCGCCGCGGCCCGTCGGCGGGGGCGGGGGCGGGGGCGGGGGCGGGGCGCGCGGCCGGCGCGCCGCCCGCAGACTCGCGCACCTCTTCGGGCAGGTCTTGCAGGCGTATCTCGGTCGCCGCGCCGGTCAGCGCCGCGGCGCGCTCGACCGCGTTCTGGAGCTGGCGCACGTTGCCGGGCCAGCGATAGCCGTCGAGCGCCGCCGCGGCGTCGTCGGCGATGGCCTTGCGCGGCAGACCCGCGGAGGCGCAGAACTTGTCGAGCAGGTGCTCGGCGAGCGCGGGGATGTCCTCGCGCCGCTCGCGCAGGGGGGGCAGGCGCAGGTGGACGACGTTGAGGCGGTAGAAGAGGTCGGGGCGGAACGCCCCCTCGTCTATGCGCTTGGGCAGGTCGGCGCTGGTGGCGGCCACGACGCGCACGTCCACCTTGACCGGGCGCGACGAGCCGAGCTTCTCGAACTCGCGCTCCTGCAACACGCGCAGCAGCTTCGACTGGAGCGGCAAACTCATGTCGCCGACTTCGTCGAGGAAGAGCGTGCCGCCGTCGGCCTGCTCGAAGCGCCCTTCGCGCGCCGACTGCGCGCCGGTGAAGGCGCCCTTGACGTGGCCGAACAGCTCGTCTTCGAGCAACTGCTCGGGGATGGCGGCGCAGTTGAGCGCCACGAGCGGGCGGCCGCCGCGCGGGCTCAGGCGGTGGAGGGCGCGCGCGATGACCTCCTTGCCCGTCCCCGTCTCGCCCGTCACCAGGACGGTCGTGTTGAAGGGCGCGATGGCGCGCACGTCCTCCAGCAGCTTGCGCATGGGCGGCGCGACGGCTATCAGCTCCTCCGCCGCGGGGCCGGGCCGCGCCGCGGCGCGCAAACTCGCGGCGCGCCCGGCGGCCACGCGGATGGCCCCCAGCAGCCCGTCCAGCTCGAAGGGCTTGGTGATGAAGTCGGCCGCGCCACGCTTCATCGCCTCGACGGCGACCTCGACCGAGCCGTAGGCGGTGATGACGATGGGCAGGATGTCGGGCCGCAGCCGCGGGCACTGACGCAGGAGGTCGAGCCCGGACATCCCGGGCAGCGTGACATCCGTGACCAGGATGTCGAAATGCTCGGCGCGCAGCAGCTCGACGGCGGCCTCGGCCGACGCCGCGCCGCGCGCGTCGAACTCCTCCATCGCCGCCGCCTCCAGGAGAAGCTCGCGCAGCCGGGCGTCGTCTTCGACGAATAGGATTTTGGCGTTCATGAGCGTCTCTGAGGTCTGGGACGCGGCCGCGGTGAGGCCGCTCGCCGTCCCTTTAACAGATTACGCGCTCAGGGCGGCGTTTGTAAACAGAGACGCCCCGCGGGGCGCCGGCGGGCCGAATGGATGTTCACGCGGGCGGGACGCGCGTGCTAGAGTACCGCGCCGAAGGCGGCGGCCGCCGGGCTTACAAAGTTTGCGTCGGGAGGGCTTGACGGGTGGAACGTCAACAGGGCGTTAAGAATCAACGGGCCGAGGCGCGCGGCGAGACGCGCGGCGCGGCCCGGCGCGACCCGGCCGCGCCGCGGCCGCACCCCGCGCTCGAACTACAGGCGGCAATCGGCAACCGCGCCGCGGGCCGGCTCCTACAGGCGAAGCTCAGGGTGAGCCAGCCCGGCGACCACTTCGAGCGCGAGGCCGACAGCGTGGCCGAGCAGGTCATGCGAGAGCCCGAGCCGTCGCCGGCGGCCTTAGCGCCGGGCGGCGAAGGCGGACGCGCCGCGGAGGGCGAAGGCGCCGGCGGGCGCCCCCGTCTTCAGGCCGCGCGCGCCGGCGCGGGGCAGGGCGCGGGCGACGCGGCGGCGCCGCCCATCGTCTACGAGGTGCTGGGCGCGGGCGGGCGGCCGCTGGACGCCGAGGCGCGCGCCTTCTTCGAGCCGCGCTTCGGCCTCGACTTCAGCCAGGTTCGCGTCCACACGGACGCGCGCGCGGCCGAGTCGGCGCGCGAGGTCGGCGCGCTCGCCTACACGGTCGGGAGCGACCTGGTGTTCGGCGAGGGGATGTACGCGCCGGGCACCGAGGCCGGGCGGCGGCTGCTGGCGCACGAGCTGACGCACGTCGCGCAGCAGCAGGCGGCGGGGCCGATGGTCCAGTTGGCGTCGAACAGGTCGCCGCTCGACGCGCTGGACGACGGCGGGCTGTTCGACGACGTGCCCGAGGCGCGCGATTGGAGCCCCGCGCCGCACGAGGCGACGGTCATCGGCGCGGCCGGCGAGAAGCTGGACGTCGAAGACTTGAAGGCGCAACTCCGCGAGCAGGGCTACGACGAGGTCTACTCGAAGGAGGAGTTCGGCAAGAAGCCGGGGACGAAGTGGCTTCAGCAGGCGTACCCCGACGGGCGGAAGCGGCCGGACATCGTCGCCGTCAACAACAAGACGCGCGAGATAGTCGTCGTGGACGTGACGGCCAGCTACTCCTCGCACGCGCAGGCGCTCCCCGGCGACCCGAAGCCGCTCCCCGTCGAGATGCAGACGCAGGAGAACCAGCGGTTCAAAGGCAACCGCTACAGGTCGGCCGACCTCGCCGACGAGATGAAGCCCTCCACCTTCAAGGAGAGCCCCGTCCAGCCGCCCGAGAACACCTCGAAGCTGCACATCGAGAAGACAGTCGAGGACGCGCGCCAGTTGGCGCGCTCGCTGAAGGGCGAGCGCGAGAAGTACAAGGTCAAGGCCATGGACGTCCACTGGCGCACGGGCACGCAGACCAAGCAGATTCTGGTCAAGGCGGCGCAGGAACCGCCGGGCGGCGCGACGCCTCCGCCGACAAGAGCGGGCGACGGCGGCGGCAAACAGTCGGCCACGCCCGCCCCGGCCGCTTCGGAAGCGGCCCCGGCGCCCGCGCCGCACGCGACCACTACCCCCGCGCAGACGACGCCCGCGCCCGCGCCGCACACGACCGCCCCCGCGTCGCACGCGACCGCGCCCGCGTCGCCGGCCGCCGCGCCGGCGCAAACTGCCCCCACGACGGCGCCGCCGGCCGCCGCGACTACGCAGACGGCGCCGCCCCCGGCCGCCGCGCCCGAGTCGGCGCGGCCGACGACCGCCCCGCCGGCGCAGGAGAGGGCGTCGCTGCCCCCGCCCACGGCCGCCGAGACGACCGCCGCCGCGCGGCCGGCGCCAAAGCCCGCGGCGGCGCCCGCGGCGGCCGCGCCAGAGCAGCACGGCCCGGCGCGTCCGCTCTCGGCGGGGACTGAGGCTCCGCGCGCGACCCCGCCGGCGACTCAGCCGCGCGGGCTAGTCACCGCGCCGCCGTCTTCGCCCCAGAGAATCGCGGGCGGCGCGCCCGCCGCCGCGCCGAGTCAGCTCACGACGGCGGAGTCGCGCCCGGCCGCGCGGCCGTCCGCGGCCACGGCGGAGCTAGAAGCGCCCGGGCCGCGCGGGATGGGGCTGCGCGGCGAGCCGTCGCCCCTGGTGGGGGCGGCGGTCGGGCTGGCCGCTAACGTCGCGGGGTCGCTGCTGACTTCGTGGATGCACGACAGCATCCTCAAATCGGTCAACGAGATGCCGCCGCCCGTCATTGACCAGGCTCAGTTCTGGAAGGAGGGCGGCATGCGCGGGCGCACGGGGCTCGACCTGCTCGCGACCAACATCGAAGAGGCGCGCGTGCAGTTTCACGAAGGGCGCGCCCGCCTGAGCTTTGACGTCCTGTCCTTCTGGGGGCGGCTCGACGCGCTGGACGTGAAGGCGCGTTTCGCGGCGCTCGAAAGTCTGGAAGACGCGGCGTGGCAGGACATGAGCCAACTGCTCACCGCGCAGTCCAACCTGGGCGCCGCCCTCGCGCTTGAGCCGCAGATACAGGAGGGAATCGAGGCGGCGGCCGCGCTCCAGAGCTACATCAAGTCACCCTTCGGGACGATGACGCTGGTCTACGGCGTGGGCATGGACATCAACGAGATTTCGCGCATCTCCGACAACCTCGCGTGGTATCAGAGCGCCAATAAGCGGATGCTCGGGTCGCTGCGCGAGCTGTCGGCCGAGGTGGAGCGGCAAATCGCGGCCAACGACGCGCTCAGGGAGCAGATAGCGGCGGCGCGCCGGCGCGGCGGGCGCGTCCCGCG
>DASVUF010000036.1:0-55464 GCA_036387195.1 Pyrinomonadaceae bacterium
TAGGCCAGCTCCTCGCGGCTGAGCTTCGGGTGTTCGCGCGGGATGCGGTAGAAGGCGAACCAGAAGACGAGCCAGATGAGGCCGAGCGCGCCCGTCATGATGAAGGCCCACTGCCAACCCAAATGTATGTAGAGCCAAGGCACCGCGATGGGCGCGATGATGGCGCCGACGTTCGAGCCGGCGTTGAAGACGCCCGTCGCCAGCGCGCGCTCCTTCTTCGGGAACCACTCGGCCACGGTCTTGATGGCCGCGGGGAAGTTGCCCGCCTCGCCCAGTCCCAGCAGGAAGCGCGCGACGCTGAAGCCGAAGATGCTCCCCATGAAGGCGTGCAGGATGGAGGCGAGGCTCCAGAAGGTGAGCGAGGCGGCGTAGCCGATGCGCGTCCCTATCCAGTCGAGCACGCGCCCCGCGCCGAGCAGGCCGATGGCGTAGGCGACCTCGAACCAGAAGACGATGTCCGTGTAGTCCTTCGCCGTCCACCCGAACTGCTTCTGCAACTCGGGGCCGAGGATGCCGAAGACGAGGCGATCCACGTAATTGACCGTCGTCGCGAAGAAGAGCAGGGCGCAGATGACCCAGCGGTAGCGGCCGACGCGCGTGTTCGCCCCCTCGGCCGCGGCGACGGCCGCCCCCGTGGCGCTCGCGCCGGAGGACTGCATCGGCGCCACGTCGGACTCCGACTTCGGCCGGGCTACGTCCTCGACGATCTTTCCAATTTCGGACATGTATCTAACCTCTCGGGAAAAGGATGGCGGACTGAAAAACTCCGCGGCGCCGCCTCTAGAGCGACATCACGTCGGGGGATTGGTATTCGCGGCCGTCGAGTCGGGACGAAATCTGCGGCCATCCGGGGGAAGTTGTCAGAATTTCTACGCCCCCGGCGGAGGCGACGCAAGTCTCTTCGACCTTCGAGCCCGTGACGGTCGGGTTCCAGGCGAACGCCTGGGCGTCCCGCACGACCTCCGCGCTCGATGGGTGCGCCACCCAGTCGCGCGTGCGGTAGCCGCAGGCGCCGCCCTGGTGGTGCAGGCGCTCCTCGCCGTGGAAGCCTTCGGCGGCGTAGGCTTCGGCCGCGGCGCCGTAAAGCTCCGCGCCCGTCGCGCCCGGCCGCGTCGCCGCCAGCAGCCGCGCGTTGACGGCCGCCGAGGCGCGCGTGCGCTGGCGCAACTCCTCCGACGGCTCGCCCGCGCAGACGACGCGCGAGAGCGAGGCGATGAGGCCGCCGCGGCGCGCGCAGGTGACGAGCATGACGACGCGCCCCCAGCGGCGCCCTGTCGGGACGGGGTGGCGGAACTTCGCCAGCCGCTCGTCCGCCGCCACGAGCGTCACGACCGAGCGCATCCCGCGCGCGGCGAGCGCGTCGCACAGGCGGCGCGCTATCTCGTTCTCCGACTCGCCCGGCTCAAGCCCCTTAGCGAACGCGCCGACGACCTCGCCCGCGTCCCGCCCCAACCGGCGGAACCTTTCAAGCTCGGCCGCGGTGAGTTGATAACGGCAGCGCGCGACCGCGCCCTCGACCACCTTCGCATGTGGCCCGGCCGGCAGGTCTGAGCCGAGAGCCGCGCCGCCTTCGAGCAGCGACGCGGCGCGGTCGGCGACGAACGAGGGCGAAGCCTTCTCCTCCTCCCAGCCGTACTCGACCGGCTCGAACTCGGCGCCGGCCAACTCCTCTTCGAGCATCCGCGCCATCTCTATGCGGCTGGCGATTACGAAGCGCCGCCCGTCCGCGCGCGCCAGCAGCGCGCACGCGCCCTGCTCGCGGCTCAAATCAACGCCGTTCGACCCGCCCGCCGTCAGCCATGCGAAGTTGTGCTGCGAGCCCAGAAGCACGCCGCCCAGCCCCTCGGCCGCCAGCATCGCCGCCAGCCGCCCGGTCTTCTCATCTATCTCCGCTTTCTTGTCCATTCGATTAGAGCCGCCGGCCGTCGGACAACGGCCTCACTTATTGACCCCGCTGGCGAGGAGGCCGCCATCCACTGTGATGATTTCGCCCGCGACGAAGCTCGACGCGTCGGAGGCGAGAAGGAACGCGGCGCCGGCCAACTCCTGAACGTCGCCGAAGCGCCCCGGCGGCGTCCGCGGGAGCAGTTCGCGCACGCGCCCTGTGTCGTTTAGCAGGCGGCGGTTGCGCGCGCCGTGCGGAAGACGCCTGGCGTGATGACGTTGACGTTGACGCCGCCGCGCGCCCACTCGACCTTTGTGTATAAGTCTTTAAGAAGGTATTACCAATTAACCTGAAAGCAACTATTGTGTAACACCACTACGCGATTGGTGTCAAGCCCGATTCCCGACCTTCGGACGGCTTTGCACTCTGAAATCTTTGTTTCGGCAAAATGACCTTGCTTTATCCGGCCCAAACGTGGTAAATAAACCTCGCGCCCTGGTTCAGTGGTCTAACCATTCGTTAAACTTCAGCGCCGTCACAGCGCGGCGAACACGTCCGGCGGCCCCCGCCCGGCGTGTCCGGGCGTTCGGCCGGAGGGAAACATTTTGTCTGCTCCCAAACAAAGTAATTTCGAGCGCCGCGTCGTCGGCGGCAACGTCTGGCTCAGCCGGCGGGGCGCATCCGCCCCGCCGGCGGCCGCGCGCCCACTCACCTACGAAGTCCTGCCGACCGAGGAGGCCGTGGGGCTCGCGCAGTGGGAAGAGGTTCGGCGCGCGGCGCGCGAGAAGGAGGGCGACCTCGTCATCATCCTGCTCGGCGGGCGCGGCGCGCAGGCGATGTACCGACGCGTGGCCGAGATTGCGAAGACCGACGAGGCCGACGAACTGCTCGGGCGCCTGCACGTCTTCACGCAGGACGCGCTCGCGCCGATGAGGATGGACAACGGGCTGAGCTTCGTACGCGACTTCGAGCGGCTGCTCGGCGAAGCCTTCTTCCGCAAGGTCAAGAGCTTCACGCCGATGCTCACAGACGCCGCGGACGTCGAGGGCGCGCTCGTCGAGTACCTCGAAAAGCTGGAGGCCCTTGGCGGCATAGACATCTTCTTCCTGGGGATGGGGCCCGAGGCGGGCGCGGCCTCGCACCTCGCCTACATCAAGCCGGGCTCGGGCGCGGCCGCGGGCGACGTGGCCGGCGTCATCCCCATCTCTTCAAGCATCCTCGAACACCACATCGGCAAGTTTAAGGCGGGCGGCAGCCGCGTCACGCCCGAGGACGAGGCCGAGTGCCGCGCGGCGACGCACGTCCTGACGCTCGGGCCGGCGGCCATCCTCGGCGCGCGCCGCATCGTCCAGTCAATCGTTGACGCCTCGACGGCGCCGGCCAAGCCCGCCAGCTACCGGCGTCTGCTCGACGAGGAGCTTTCGGAAGACCCCGCGGAGCGAGCGCGCCAGCTCGACGAGAACCCGGGCCTCTGGCTGCGCGTCCACCCGAACGTGCGCTCGCTCGTGCTGCCCGACGTGCTGGCGGCCGGTGGGCTTTAAGCCTCCGGGGGCCGCGCGCCGCCCGTCCATGCGCGGATTAAAATTTTAAAGCGGGCGGGCGGGCCAACTCCGCCCGGAGCAGGCGGTCTCCGGCGGCCAATCGCCTCGGGCGGGGTGGCGGCGAAGGCCGAGGAGCACAAGCACGGGGAGTTCAAGGTCTGGGCCGGGCAGGCTGTCTCGCTGTAGAGGAAGACGAACCGGGGGAGCGGAAAAATTTTCATGCCGACGAGGAAAGATTTGGCCTCAGACAGAGGCGGCGCGGTCGGGACGCTGGAGCCGGACGAGCCGCGGGCGCAGGCCGCCGCGGGCGCCGCCGACGCGCCGGCGCCTGCGCGCGCCACCGTCATGCTGCTCAGGCTGCTGCGCGCGGCGCAGCCCATCTCGCGCGCAGAGCTTGCGCGCCGCGTCGGCGTCAACCGCAGCACCGTCACCGACACCTTCAAGCCGCTCATCGCGGCCGGCGTCGTGCGCGAGGAGGGCGCGCCCGCGCCCTCGGCCCCCGGCGCGGCGCGCGGCCTCGGGCGGCCGCCGCTCGCGCTCTCGTTCAGCGACGACCACGGCTTCTTCCTCGGCGTCAGCGTCGGCGTCCGCCGCACGACGGTCGGGCTCGCCACGTTGACCGGCGAGGTGCTCTACGACGAGGAGTTCGAGACGCCGCCCGACCCTTCGGACGCGCTGGCGCGGACGAGGGCGGCGGTCGGCCGTCTCGTCGGCCGCTCGCGCGGGCGCAAGCTGAAGGTCATCGGCGTGAGCGTCCCCGGCCCGGCCGACCCGACGCGGCGGCGCATCACCTACGCGCCGCACCTCGGCTGGCGCGACGTTGACGTAGCCGGCGCGCTGCGCTTCGACGCCGACGGCCGCGCGGGCGCGGCGGGGGCGGCCGTGCCCGTCGTCGTCGAGAACGACGCGACGGCCGCCGCGCTCTACGAGCTGCGCCTGCGGACGGGCCGCGCCGAGTCGAGGCGGCTGGACGACTTCGTGCTGGTCAGGTCGGGCACGGGGCTCGGCGTCGGGCTGGTGCTCGGCGGCGAGGTCTTCCGCGGCGACGCGTCGGGCGAGGGGCTGGCGGGCGAGTTCGGCCACACGACCATCGTCGCGGGCGGCAAGCCGTGCCGCTGCGGCAACCGCGGCTGCTGGGAGATGTACGCGTCGGCCGCGGCCGCGTCGGCGCTCTACGTGGGCGACCGCGTGCAGTTGGGCGGGCAGGCGGCGCCGCGCTTCGTCGAGATTGTGGGGCGCGCGGAGGGCGGCGAGTTGCGCGCGCAGCGCACGCTCGAACGCGTCGGCGAGTACCTGGGCATCGGCATCGGCAACGTCATCACGGGGCTCGGCGTGACGCGGGTCATCGTCAGCGGCCGGCTCGTCTACGGGTGGAAGTTCATGCGCGAGCCTTTGCAGAACTCGGTCGCGCAGAGCATGGCGGGCCGGCTCTCGGGCTGGTCGGTCGAGCCGGGCGAGGCGACGGGCGCGGGGCTCGGAGGCGCGCTCGAAGTCGCGGCCGAAGGCTTCTTAACTTCAGGGCTGGTCTAAGCGGGAGGGGAATTCGACATGCAGGCGGAAACGAAGCGCGACGAGATTTCGAGGGAGACCTGTTTCGTCCCGGCGACGCACAGGGGGAAGGGGCGGCGGACGGCGGTCGAGCCGGGCGCGACGCCGATGCGCAACCTGCGCTACGGCCGCATCACGCTCGACGCGGGCGACGAGCCGGTGGCGTTCGACACGGCGACGCGCGAGACGGCGCTGGTCTGCCTGAAGGGCTCGGCGGAGGTCTACATCCGCGAAGACCCTTACACGCTCGGGCAGTACGACGCGCTCTACATCCCGCGCGACTCGCCGGTGCAGGTCGGCGCGGCCGGCGGCGAAGGCTGCGACCTCGCGGAGCTGTCCGCGCCGGTCGAGGGCGAATACCCCGTCCAGCTCGTCCGCTTCGCCGAGGTGCGCCAGAACCCGAAGCTCCACATCATCGCGGGCGAGCCGCCCAACCAGCGCGACATGAACGTGCTCATCGGCGGCAACGTCCGCGCCGGGCGCATCCTGACCGGCGTCACCTTCTCGCGCCCCGGCAACTGGACTTCGTGGCCGCCGCACGAGCACTCCTCGATGCTCGAAGAGGCGTACCTCTACATTGACATGCCCGCGCCGTCGTTCGGCGTCCAGCTCGTCTACACCGACCCGTCGAACCCGGAGCTGGCGCAGGTCGTGCGCGAGGGCGACGTGGTGCTGATGCCGAGGGGCTATCACCCGAACGTCGCCGCGCCGGGCGGCCAAATTAACTTCATGTGGATGATGGCGGCCGTGCGCGAGGGCGAAGACCGCAAGTACGGCGTCGTCAACGTCCAGCCCGAGTACGCCGCCGGCGGCTCCGGCCTCGAAGCCGTCAAGGACTGAGCGATGAAGGACGGCGCGCGAGACGAGCGGCGGCGTGGTGTGGGCGGCCCCGGCGGGCCGCTCCACGTCAACTGGTCGGAAGTCCCCGCCGAGCCGGCGGGCGAAGGCGTCGAGCGGCAGATGGTCGTCGGCCGGCGGATAATGCTCTGCCGGCTGCGGTTCGCGCCCAACGTCGTCACGCCCGTGCACGAACACCCGCACGAGCAGATGACCATCGTCGAGCGCGGCCGCGTCCGCTTCTTTATCGAGGGCGGGGAGCGCGTCGCCTCGGCCGGCGACGTCCTGCATTTCCCGCCGGGCTGCCGGCACGGCGCGACGATGCTCGACGAAGAGGTCGTCCTCGTAGACATCTTCTCGCCCCCGCGCGAAGACTTCCTCGCAACCCCGTCCGCTTCAACGCCCCGGACTGATGAAATCGAATAGCCTTCACGCCCGCGCCGCCGTCGCCGCGCTGTTCGCAATCGCCCTGCTCTCGCCGGCGGCGCCGGCGCAGTCGCCGGCCGGCGCCAACCCTGTCTCCAAGGTCTGGGTCGCCGACAACGGCGACGGCTCCTACAAGAACCCGGTCATCCACGCGGACTTCTCCGACCCGGACGCCGTGCGCGTCGGCGACGACTTCTACATGACGGCGTCGAGCTTCAACGCCGCGCCGGGTCTGCCCGTCCTCCACTCGAAAGACCTCGTCAACTGGTCGGTCATCGGCTACGCCCTCAACCGCC
This sequence comes from Pyrinomonadaceae bacterium, assembly GCA_036387195.1. GTDB lineage: Bacteria > Acidobacteriota > Blastocatellia > Pyrinomonadales > Pyrinomonadaceae > QHXN01. The sequence goes on from DASVUF010000036.1 coordinate 6,534, forward strand.
AGCCGCCCTACGAAGTCTTCGACAGGCCGCAGCACGGCGCGGGCGTCTGGGCGCCGGCCATCCGCCACCACAACGGCGAGTTCTACATCTACTACCCCGACCCCGACCGCGGCGTCTACCTCGTCAAGGCGAAGGACGCCGCCGGCCCCTGGTCGGCGCCGCTGCTCGTCAAGGAGGCGAAGGGCTGGATTGACCCCTGCCCGCTGTGGGACGAGGACGGCCGCGCCTACCTCGTCACGGGCGTCGCCGCCAGCCGCTCGGGCGTCAAGAGCATCCTCGTCGTCAGCCGCATGACGCCCGACGGCGCGAGGCTGCTCGACGAAGGCGTGATGGTCTTCGACGGCCACGACAGGCACCCGACGGTCGAGGGGCCGAAGTTCTACCGCCGCAACGGCTACTACTACATCTTCGCGCCCGCCGGCGGCGTCGAGACGGGCTGGCAGTTGGCGCTGCGCTCGCGCAGCGTCTACGGCCCGTACGAGGAGAAGGTCGTGCTCGCGCAGGGCAAGACCGCCGTCAACGGCCCGCACCAGGGCGCATGGGTGGACACGCAGGCGGGCGAGTCGTGGTTCCTGCACTTTCAGGACCGAGGGCCTTACGGACGGGTCGTCCACCTCCAGCCGATGCGCTGGGTGAACGACTGGCCGGTCGTGGGCGTTGACCCCGACGGCGACGGGACCGGCGAGCCCGTGCAGAGGTTTAAGAAGCCGAACGTCGGCCGCGCGTGGCCGGTCGTGACGCCGCCCGACTCGGACGAGTTCGACGCCCCCCGGCTCGGCCTGCAGTGGCAGTGGCACGCCAACCCGCAGCCGAACTGGGCGTTCCCGACGGGCGGGCTCGGCTTCCTGCGCGTCATCAACACGCCGCTCCCCGAAGGCCACAGGAACCTCTGGGACGTGCCGAGCCTGCTGCTGCAAAAGTTCCCCGCGCCCGAGTTCACGGCGACGACCAGACTCACGTTCACGCCGCGCGCCGACGGCGAGCGGGCGGGGCTGCTCGTCATGGGGCTCGACTACGCGCGCCTGTCTGTGGAGAAGCGGTCGGGCGGGCTCTTCGTCACGCAGGCCGTGTGCAGGGACGCCGACAAGCAGACGGCCGAGCGCGAGGTCGCCTCGGCGCCGCTCAGGTCGGGCGCCGTCCACCTGCGCGTCAGCGTGTCGGGCGACGCCGTCTGCAACTTCAGCTACAGCGAGGACGGCAAGACCTTCAGGCCGCTCGGCGAGCCCTTCAAGGCGCGGCAGGGGCGTTGGATAGGCGCCAGAATCGGCCTCTTCGCCTCGCGCGTCGGCCGCGCTCGCGAGTTCGGCTACGCCGACTTCGACTGGTTCCGTTTCGAGTAGACCGTGGGCGAATCAGCCGCGGCCGGCGCGCGCCTTTAACTTCAAACCTCGGATTTGAAATCTCAGACAGGGATTTGAAATCCCCCCTCCCGCCCGCCCTTACCGGACGCGATGCGCGCGGCCGCGGCGCTCAGTTCTCGTAGGTGACGGGCACGGCCTGCGTGGTCGGCTGCTGGTCGAGGACTTCCGTCTCGACCGTCACCTCGGCGGGGCGGCCTGAGAAGAGACGCGCGACGTTCCTGCGACCCTTGACCGTGATGATGATGCGCTCGCCGTCGTGCCGCACGCGCACGCCCCCGTCCCTGACGATGACCCTGTGGCCGTTCGGCGCTCGCTCGAAGAGGCTCTCCTGCCCGGCTTCGAGCAGCGCCGACAGGCCGCCCCGGCCGGGCAGCGAGTTGGGGAACTTCCAGAGGTAGAGGCCGAAGGAGTATTCGCGCCCCTCGTTCCGTACGTTGACGGCGAACATGTACTCGCGCGAGCGGTCGCGCGTCTCGCGCCTGCGCCAGCTCCATGAGGGGCGCTGCGGCGCGGGCAGCGTGATGCGCGCCTCGTCGCCCTTGACGGTGGCCGAGTAGTGCGCCGGAGCCTGCGCCCGCCCGCCCGTCGCCCCTTTCGCCGCGGCCGCCGCCCCTTTCACGGCGGCCGCCGCCCCTTCCGCCGCCCCCGCCCCCGCGCAGAGCAGGGAGGCGCAGATGATGAGAGTCGTCTTGCGTGTCGTGCTCATTTCTTACTCCCTTTGATGAGGTGTTTCGTCAGCCCGAGCTTCTGCTCGCGGACGCCTTCGACGGCGAGCCCGGCCATGACCTCCGCGCCCGCCGGGTTGAAGTGCGTGTTGTCGTCCACGCCCTTCGGGTAGTTCGGGTGCTCGCCGGGCCTGAGCTGTAGGAAGAGCTTTCTGGACTCGTCGGGGCCGAGGCGGACGAGCGCCCGCTCGGTCGAGCGGTGCATGTCAACGAGTGGGACTTTCAACTCGGCCGCCACCTCGCGGACGATGCCGGGGTAGACGCCGTGCTGGTCCTGAAACGCGCCCTCCTTCGTGAATTTGCGGCGCATGACGGGCGTGAAGAGCACGGGCGTCGCCTTGCGCGCGCGCCTCGCGGACGAAGCGCGCGAGGTTGGCGCGGTAGTCTTCGGGCGGCGTGTAGCGGTCGGGCTTGTCCTTCGCGCCGTCGTTGTGGCCGAACTGGATGAAGACGTAGTCGCCCTCCTTCAGCGCGTCGAGCAGTCCCCGCCAGAGCCCCTGCTCGATGAAGAGGCGCGTGCTGCGGCCGTTCTTCGCGTGGTTCATGACGCGCACGCGGTCGGCGCGGAAGTGCTGCTGGAGCATCTCGCCCCAGCCCGTCTCGGGCCTCTTTTCGGGCAGCTTCTCGGCCATCGTCGAATCGCCCGCGAGGTGGATGGTCAGCGGCTCCTTCGCCGCGGCCGTCGCCGCCAGCGCGCACGCCAGACACAGGACGTACAGGAATCTTTTCATGTTCTTCAACGCGTTCGGGTCCGGCCCGTCAGCGGGTTCCAGCCGTCCGAGCCGGCGAGCACCCTTTCGGGCGTGATGCGGGCGGCCTCGGGCCTTGCGAGCCTGCGCGCCCACGAGACGCGCGCCTCCGGCTTCGCGCCGGGGCCCGTGCTGCCGTGCTCTGCATAGCGCACGGTCTTCTCGCGCTCGGGGAAGTTCCAGTTGTGCCAGCCCTCGGGGCGGACGACCGCCGACATCTCCGTGTCGAGGAAGACGACGGCCGAGTGCGCGCGCCAGGGGCGGCCGAGGTAGGTCTTCACCCCGGGCGTCTCGCCCGTCACCCTGCCGCGGCGGAAGACGAAGCCGTAGGGCGCGTTGTCGGGCGTCGAGGCGGCGGTCAAATAGCCGTCCTTCAGCGCGTGGACGTGGCAACGCTCGAAGAAGGCCGTCGCCCCGCCGAAGATGAAGTCAACGTGCCCCTCGATGTAGCAGTTCTCGAAGTAGTGCCGGCCGCGGTTGACGAAGACGGTGTCCTGCCAGCCGAGAAAGCGGCAGTTGCGGAAGACCACGCGGTCGCCGTCCACGCGCACCGCCAGCGCCTGCCCGACGGGGCCGGCCGAGTTCTCGAAGGTGACGTTCTCGGCCGTGAAGTCGTCGGCGTCTATCTGGACGGTCGGCGTGCGGAAGGTGCCGATGGGCTTGCCGTCCGGCCCCTTCAGGTTGGCGTTGAGGTCGAAGGTGATGACCGTCTTCGAGGCGTCCTCGCCGACGAGGCGGAAGAAGCGCTTCTCGCGCTGGACGTAGACCAGCTCTTTGTACGTGCCCGGCCTGACGCGGATGACGACGGGGCTGTCCGGCGTCCCCGCGGGGACGGCCATGACGGCCTCCTGTATCGTCCTGTATTTCGCGCTCCCGTCGGCGGCGACGATCAGCTCGACCGGCGCGGCCCGCGCCGCGCCCGCCCCCGCCGCCACGCAGACGAGCGCGACGAGCGCGGCCAGATTTCTCCTGAAAGTCTTTCGGCTCATGGCTCGGGATTTTCCACGGCGGCCGGGCGGCCGCGCAGGCGTCGCATGGAAGTTCTCACCTCTGTTCTTAAGACCTGGGTTGTACGGGGTGGGCCGATGATAGCAGAAAGCGCCGCCCCCGGCCCCGGACTCGCCTGTTTCCGAGAAAAATATTAGTTGGTCATACCTTTTGTCAAGCTGCGAAAACTTTTGGTGACGAAACAAAATCGCGCCCCGCCGCTCTCGGCGGGAAACCGACGAAGCGATAAAAGCATCATAAGCCCGCATTTCCGCCGCCACTTCCCGACGTTTCCTCTTGACTTGGCCTTTTCGGGCGTGTTATACGTTCCGGCGAATTGGTGTTTACCACTCGGGCGCTGCATTATTAATTTGGTTTTTCCAATTCCCACGCCGTCACCGTTCGACCCGGTCGTCCTCCCTTGAAGGCGAGCGCGAAGTCCGGCCAGAAAATCCCGACCTGCAACAGGAATTTGACGATGAAAATTTTCAGGACTCTCCTTCTGTGCGCGGCCCTCGCGGGCGTCGTGGCGCTGGCCCTCCCCTTCGCCGCCGGGGCGGCCGGCGCCTTCCTCCTTAACGACTCGTTCGAGGACGGCGGCAGCGTCAACCAGTCGCTCCCCGCCTCGGCCAGGTACTTCAAGGGCCGCGCCGCCACCGTGCGGGCGGACGCCGTCGGGTCTGTCACCTACGACATGACCAACACGGGCACGAGCGCCGAGGCGCTGTGGGGCTTCTTCACGAACTCGGGCTCGCCCGTCAACCTCGGCGTCGGCGACAGGCTTTCCGTCTCCGGGACTTTCACGCTGACGGGGTTCGTCGGCGGGGGGCAGGACGTGCGCTTCGGCGTCCTGAACTCGGGCGGCACGCGCAACGCCAACGACCTGACGGGCGGCATGAACGACGCGACGTTCGCCAACGACACGGGCTACGCGCTCGGCTTCTTCGCCAGCGGGACGGGTTCGCCCTTCGTCGTCTACCGACGGAAGGACGCGGCGCAGTTGACGGGCGCCAACAACCCCTTCAACACCTTCGGCGACTTCACGTCCATCCCCGGCGCCGGCGCCTCGGCGCGGCAGGCGCTCGCCAACAACGTCCCCTACACGCTCAACTACACCATCGAGCGCGTGTCGGCCGCCGAGACCAGAATCTCCGTCGCGGTCACGGGCGGGGCGCTCTCGGGGCTCAACTACACGGCGACCGAGTCGAGCGCCTCGCCGCTGACGGCCTTCGACTACTTCGCGTTTCGCGTCGGCGGCGCCTCCTTCGCGCAGAAGATAAAGTTCACGAACTGGACGGTCGAGCACACGCCGTCGCTCCCGGTCATCACGTCGCAGCCGCAGCCGTCGAACCTCGTCGTGCAGGTGGGCAGCAGTGTGACGATGTCGGTGGCGGCCTCGGGCAACTCGCTCTCGTACCAGTGGCGCAGGAACGGCGCGGCCGTCGCGGGCAACGCCTCGGCAGCGACGCCGACGCTCAGCCTCTCGAACGTGCAGCTCGCCGACGCGGGCAGCTACACGGCGGTCGTCAGCAACCCCGGCGGCGGCGTGACCAGCAACCCCGTCTCGCTCGGCGTGAGCGTCGAGCCCGTGCCGCCGCCGCCCTCCATCACGACGCAGCCGGCGGACACGACCGTCCGCGTGGGCTCGCCCGCCGGCCTCTCGGTCGCCGCGGCGGGCGACGGCCTCTTCTACCAGTGGTTCCGCGACGGCGCGCTCATCCAGGGCGCGACGGGGGCGTCGCTCGGCTTCGCCCCGGCGCAGGTCTCGGACGCGGCCGTCTACACGGTCGTCGTCAGCAACGCGAGCGGGAGCACGACGAGCGCGCCCGCGCGCCTGTCGGTCGTCTCCGCGATGGCGGCGGCCTCGTTCTCGCCCGCGAGCGGCGCGGCCGACCTGAACGTTGACGCGCCGCTCAGGGTCACGTTCGACCGGGCGCCGAAGGTCGGCTCGGCCGGCCGCGTGCGCGTCTTCACGGAGGACGGCGCGCTCTACGACACGATTGACTTCGGCGTTGACACCAACCCGGCGGCCCCCGGCCCGCAGTCCGCGCGCCCCATCGGCGGCTCGTCGCAGAGCTTCAACTACCACCCGGCCATCGTCACGGGCGACACCGCGGCCATCTACCCTTCGCGCAAGCTCGCCTACGGCCAGACCTACTACGTCACGATAGAGCCGGGCGCCTTCACGGACGCGGCGGGCGCGCCCTTCGTCGGCGTCAGCGACCCTTACACTTGGGTCTTCTCGACGAAGGGCGCGGGGCCGGCCGCGGGCGCGGCCTCGCTGACGGTCGCCGCCGACGGCTCGGGCGACTTCGACACCGTGCAGGGCGCCGTGGATTTCGTCCCCGCGAACAACACGAAGCGCGTCGTCATCAACGTCCGCAAGGGCGCGTACACCGAGATAGTCTACGTCGCCTCGAACAAGCCCTTCGTCACCGTGCGCGGCGAAGACCGCGACGGTTCGGTCGTCCAGTACGCCAACAGCAACAGCTTCAACCCGACCTCGACGACGACGCGCGCCATGTTCGGCGTGGACGCCGCGGACTTCTCCCTGGAGAACATCACGCTGCGCAACACGACGCCGCAGGGCGGGTCGCAGGCCGAGGCGTTCCGCGGCAACAACAACCGCATCGTGCTCAACCGCGTCAGCCTCTACAGCTACCAGGACACGCTGCTGCTTCAGGGCCAGTCGAACCAGGGCGGCTTCGTCACCGACAGCTACATCGAGGGCGACGTGGACTTCATGTGGGGCTCGGGCGCGGTCTTCTTCCGGAACACCGAGATGAAGATGCTGCGCGCCGACGCCTTCTACACGCAGATACGCAACGGCGCGGGGCGCAACGGCTACGTCTACGTCAACTGCAAGTTCACGCGCGCCGCCGGCGTCGCCGGCTCGTACCTGACGCGCATAGACCCGGACGACTTCCCCTTCAGCCAGGTCGTCGTCATCAACTCGCAGATGGACGGCGTGCGCCCCGACCCCTGGCGCTTCGACAACCCGGCCAGCGCCGTCACCGCGGCGAACTACCCGAACATCCGCTTCTGGGAGTACGACACGCGCGACCTCGCGGGGAACCCGGTTGACGTCAGCCAGCGCCACCCCGTCTCGCGCCAGCTCACCGCGGCCGAGGCCGCGCAGTGGAGCGACCCGGCGTTCGTCCTCGGCGGCTGGACGCCGCAGACGAGGCTGACGGCGGGCGTCCAGCTCTCGAACCTGACGCAGAGCTACACGGGCGCGCCGGCCGCCGCGACCGTCGCGACCGACCCGGCCGGGCTGAACGTCGAGGTCACCTACAACGGCGTCGCGACGCCGCCGACGGCCATCGGCTCCTACGCCGTCGTCGCCGCCGTGCGCGACGCGAACTACCAGGGGACGGCCTCGGGCACGCTCGTCATCGACCGCACGCCGGTCGCCGTGACGCTCTCGAACCTTGAGCACACCTTCGACGGCTCGCCCAAGGGCGCCGCCGTGACGACGAGCCCGGCCGGCGCGGTCGTCAACGTCACCTACAACGGCTCGCCCGCGCCGCCGTCGGCCGCGGGGACTTACAGCGTCGTCGCCACGATTGACGACCCGAACTTCCGCGGCGGCACGTCCGCCACGATGACCATCCACGCGCCGGGACAGCGGCCCGTCCGCGCCTTCCCCGGCGCCGAGGGCGCGGGCGCTAACGCCAGGGGCGGCCGCGGCGGCGACGTCTACCACGTCACCAACCTCAACGACTCGGGCGCCGGCTCGCTGCGCGAGGGCGTCCGCACGGCCGCGGGGCCGCGCACCATCGTCTTCGACGTGGCGGGCACGATAAATCTCGCCACGCGGCTGAACGTCAACAAGTCGTTCCTGACCATCGCCGGGCAGACCGCGCCGGGCGGCGGCGTCACCGTCGCCGGCCACTCGACGGTCGTCAGCGGCTCGCACGTCGTCATCCGCTACATGCGCTTCCGCATGGGCGACCTGAACTGCCCGGCCGTGCAGGACGACGCGCTGTGGGTGGACAAGGGCACGGACGTCATCCTCGACCACGTCTCGGCCTCGTGGAGCGTGGACGAGACGCTGTCGGTCACGGAGTCGAACAACGTCACCGTGCAGTGGTCGTTCATCACGGAGAGCATGAAGAACTCTTGCCACGAGAAGGGCGCGCACGGCTACGGCTCGCTGATTCGCTACGGGGCGGGCGTCGTCACCTACCACCACAACCTCTACGCGCACCACGACAGCCGCAACCCGCGCCTCGGCGACAACGTCGGGTTGGACTTCGTCAACAACGTCGTCTACAACTGGGGCGGCGAGTCGGGCTACAGCGGCCCGGCCGAGGAGGGCTCGCCCCGCCTGAACTACGTCGGCAACTACCTCGTGGCCGGCCCCTCGACGCCGGCCTCGAAGCGGCGCGCCTTCAGCGGCGGCGGCGCGACGACGCAAATCTACCAGTCGAACAACTTCCTCGACGGCGACCTCGACGGCGCGCGCGACGGGGCCGACAACGGCTGGGCGATGTTCGCCGGCGCTTACACGCGGCGCGAGCCCGCGCGCTTCGACTTCGCGCAGGTCACGACGCAGGACGCGACGACGGCCTACGAGCGCGTGCTCAGGACCGCCGGCCACTCGCTCAGGCGCGACGCCGTGGACGCGCGCGTCGCGGGCGAGGTGAGGGGAGAGACGGGGCGCCACATCAACTCGCAGAGCGAGGTGGGCGGCTGGCCCGTGCTCGACGCGGGCCCGGCGCTCAACGACGCCGACGGCGACGGCATCCCCGACGAGTGGGAGACGCGCAACGGCCTCAACCCGACCGACGCGGCCGACGGGCGCGCCGCGGCCGCGGGCGGCTACACCAACCTTGAGCTGTACCTGAACGACCTCGCGCCGACGCCGGGCTTCGACCCTTCGGCCGACAACGCTCCGCCCGCCACGTCCGCCGCGCTCTCGCAGGCGGCGAACGCCGACGGCTGGCACAACTCGGACGTGACGCTGACGCTGACGGCCGCCGACAACGACGGCGGCTCCGGGCCGCGCGAAATCGTCTACGGAACGGGCGGCGCGGTCACGCGCGTCCACGGCTCGACGGCCACCGTCCCGGTCACGGCCGAGGGGACGACGACCGTCGTCTTCTACGCGAGGGATGAGGCGGGCAACACCGAGGCCGCGCAGACCATCGTCGTCAGGCTCGACAAGATGGCCCCCGTCATCGGCGAGGTGACGCGCACGCCCGCCAACGCCGCGGGCTGGAACAACACCGACGTCACGGCCGCCTTCACGGCGACCGACGCCGTCTCCGGCTTCGCCTCGGGCGCCACGCTCGGCGGCGCGCACACCTTCGCCGAAGAGGGCGGGGGACAGAGCTACGAGATAGTCGTCACAGACCTCGCGGGCAACGCCGCGCGCCAAACCCTGGGCGGGGTCAACATAGACAAGACCGCGCCCGCCATCGAGGCCGTGCGCGCCACGCCGGCCAACGCCGCCGGCTGGAACAACACAGACGTCCTCGCGGGCTACGCGGCGAGCGACGCCGTCTCGGGCCTCGCCCCCGGCTCGCCGGCGCAGGGCGCCTACACGTTCGCCGCCGAAGGGCTCGGCCAGTCGCACACCTTCACGGTCGAAGACCTCGCGGGCAACACGGCGAGCGCGGCCGTGGACGGCGTCAACATAGACAGGACCGCCCCGGCGGTCGGCGTCGTCCGCCCCGAGGAGGGCGGCTTCTACACCGTCGGCCAGCCCGTCCTCACGGACTTCGCCTGCTCGGACAACCTTTCGGGCAACGCGAGTTGCGACGGCGCGGTCGCCGGCGCCGGCCCGCTCGACACCGCCACGCCCGGCGCGAAGACCTTCACGGTCACGACGGCGGACGGGGCGGGGAACCACACGACCAGGACGGTCAACTACACGGTCGGCTACGTCGTCGCGCCGCTCTACGAGGTCGGGAAGGCGCACAAGGCGGGCAGCGCCGTCCCCCTCAAGCTGCAACTGCTCGACGCGGCGGGCGCGAACCTCTCGTCGGCGGGCGTGACGGCGCGCGTGCTCGGCGTCTCGCTCGTCCCGTCAGAGACTTACGCGCCGACGGCCGACGCCGGCGCCGCCAACCACGACGGTGGCTTCCGCTTCGACCCCGCCCTCGGCGAGACGGGCGGCTACATCTTCAACCTCAAGACGACGGGATACGCCGCCGGGACGTACAGGCTCCACTTCACCGTCGGCTCCGACCCGCACGTCTACGCAGTGCAGTTCCGGGTCAGGTAAGACGCGACCCGCTGACTCGGCGAACGAGAAAGGCTCCGGCTGCGCGGCCGGAGCCTTTCTGTTTTCGGCGCGGGCGCGCGAGCGCCCCCCGCGGAAAAGCTATGCTTAAGGCGTCCGTTTTCTGCTAGTATCCGACTGCCATTTCATACTTCCATGTCCCGGCGAAAGGATTCCAAGGTGAACCCTGCTTCCTCCCGAACGTCGTCTCTTAAATCCCGCGCGCTCCTTATGCTCCTCGCTCTCTGCTGCGCCGCAGGGCTCGCCGCGCCCGGCGCGGCCTACGCGCAACGCTTCGGGCGACAGCTTTCGTCGAGGGCCGCGCGCACGGCCCCGCCCGCGCCGAAGGCCTTGGGGGCGCCGCGCGTCGCCGCTGCCGCGCTGGCCGCCGCAGACCTCACCGTCACCAAGTCGGGCGACGAGTCGGCCCCCGTCGGCGGCGACATCACCTACAACATCGTCGTCACCAACGGCGGGCCGGACGAGGCGGCGGGCGTCGTGCTGACCGACCCCATCCCGGCCAACACCACCTTCGTCAGCGCCGACTCGCCGACGGGCGGGACGGTTTCCTTCTCGAACAACACGCTGACCGTGACGTTCGCCTCCATCCCGGCCTTCGAGAGCGGCAGCGTCGTCCTCGTCGTCAGAGTGAACAGCGACACCCGCCGCAACACGACCATCAGCAACACCGCGACGGCCACGTCCGACACGCCCGACCCGAACCCGGACGACAACTCCGCGACCGCGCTGACGGCCGTCACAGGCCCCTTCGCCGGCGACCTGCTCATCAGCGAGTTCCGCCTGCGCGGCCCCAACGGCACCAACGACGAGTTCGTCGAAATCTACAACAACAGCGACGCGCCGCTCGCGGTCAACGTCGCGGACGCCTCGGCCGGTTTCTCCCTCGTCGCCTCGGACGGCGTGGCGCGCTGCACAATCCCTGCGGGGACGATCATCCCGGCGCGCGGCCACTACCTGTGCGTCAACTCGGTCGGCTACTCGCTGGCCGGCTACCCGGCGGGCAACGGGACGACCGCGACGGGCGACGCCACCTACACCACAGACATCCCCGACAACGCCGGCATCGCGCTCTTTCGCACGTCGGACGCGGCGAACTTCACGCCGGCCTACCGGCTCGACGCCGTCGGCTCGACCAGCGAGGCTAACGCGCTCTACAAGGAGGGCGCGGGCTACCCTGCGCTGACGCCCTTCTCGATTGACTACGCCTTCTACCGCGACCTGTGCGGCAAGGGCGGCTCGATTACGACCCTGGGGCCGTGCCCTTCGCTCGGTTTCCCGAGGGATACGAACAACAACGCGGCGGACTTCGTCTTCGTGGACACCAACGGCACGAGCGCGGGCGCGGGTCAACGGCTCGGCGCGCCGGGCCCCCAGAACCTTTCGTCGCCCGTCCAGCGCAACGAGCAGTTCGCAGGCCCCGCGCTCGACACCACGAGGAGCGCCGCCGTCGCGCCCAACCGCGTGCGCGACCTGACGAGCGACCCGGCGAACAACTCGACCTTCGGCACGCTCGACATACGCAAGCGCATCGTCAACGACACGGGGCAGAACGCCACGCGCCTCCGCTTCCGCGTCATAGACGTCACGACGTTTCCGGCCCCCGCGGGCTTCGCAGACCTTCGGCCGCGCACCTCGACGCCAATCGTCGTCGGCGACGTGCGCGACTCCGCGACGTGCCTTGCCTCGACGGGCGCGGCGGCCACGCCCTGCACGGTGACGATTCAGGGGACGACGCTCGAACAGCCGCCGAGCCAGCCCAACGGCGGCGGCTTCAACTCCAGCCTCTCGGCCGACACGGTCACGCTCGCCACCCCGCTCGCGCCGGGCGAGAGCGTCAACGTCCGCTTCCTGCTCGGCATACAGCAGACCGGCACGTTCAAGTTCTTCGTCAACGTCGAGGCGCTGACCGCCGACCCCGAGGAGGTCATCCCGCCCGAGCCGCAGCAGTTGACGGCGCCACCGCCGCCGCCGGCGTCCTTACACACGCCGGCCAAGACCGCCCCCTCATCGCCCGCGCCGGCGAAGTCCGCGGCGCGCCGCTGACCCGGCGCGCCACGTAACATCTATTATCGGACTGTATGGTTGGGATAAGAATTGTCGCGGAGTCCTGAAAGCCCTTCTCGTACTACGTGCGTTGGTAGTAGTTCCCGCCCGCTCATACAATCCTCCGGTCTTAAAAGACCTGAGCGCTTCTCCACGGCTCCCATGCCGGGCCCATCCGACGCCGGCGCTAAACCAACGCTACGAGTGGCTTCACGACCGAAGGGGTAATCAAAGTGACCCGGATGAATCAATTGCGCGTGTCCATGCTTCTGCCCGTCCTCTTTATCTTCATCTCGGCGCTGACGGCCGCCGCTCAGTCACCCAACACGGCGACGATTATCGTCGTCGTGGGCGACCAGAACGGCGCGGTCGTGAAGGACGCAAAAGTCTCCGTGGTGAACGACGCGACGGGCGCAGCGCGTGAGGCCGTCTCGGGGGGCGACGGCGCGGCCACCATCCCCGCGCTCGGGCTGACGGGGTCTTACACGGTCACCGTCTCCAAGGAAGGGTTCGGCGACGAAGAACTAAAGGGCGTCACGCTGCGCGCGGGCGAGACGGCGACCCTGAAGGTGAGAATGCTCGTGGGCTCGCAGCAGGCGGAGGTGACCGTCTACGGCACGACCGAAGGCGTCCGCGCCGACCCGCAAATCGGCCTCCGGCTCGACACCCGGCAAATCGCCGAGACGCCGATTCTCGGCCGCAAGGCCACGTCGCTGCCGCTCCTCAACTCGGCGTTCCGGCAGGCGAAGGGCACGGGCGACCTCTTCGTCAACCAGACCTACTTCGTCACGGGCGTCGGCGGTCGCCGCCAGACCACGGTCACGCTCGACGGCGCGAACGACGACGAGGCGTGGGGGCGCCAGACGATGATAGCCACCGTGCCGCTCGGCGCCATCCAGGAGGTGACGATACTCTCGAACGCCTTCTCTTCCGAGTTCGGCTGGACCTCCGGCCCTGCGCTGAACATCGTCACCAAGTCTGGCACCAACGGCCTGCACGGCGAGGCGATGCTCCTGGTGCGCCCCGGCGACTGGCAGGCGAGGACGTTCTCGACCGAGGACTTCTGCCCGCAGTCCGTCCCGAGCTGCGTCACCCCCCCGACGCTCCGGGCCATCAACCCCGTGGACATCCCCGACGCGCTGCGTCAGTTCTCGGGCTCGGTCGGCGGCCCCGTCATACGGGACAAGACCTTCTTCTTCGCCACGGCCGAGCACACGCGGCAGGATCGAACGACGTTCCTTTCGAGCACGCTGCCCGCCTTCCTCCTGCCGGCCGACGGCCGCCTCGACTACACGGGTCACTACCGCCAGACGCTCTTCGACGGCCGGCTCGACCACAGGCTCACGTCGAACCAGACGCTGATGTTCCGCACGAACTTCGACCGTTTTTTCGACGACAACCCGCAGGACGCCGTCGGCGGCACGAACGCGCCCAGCGTCGCGCGCAGGTACTCGCGCCAGGCCTGGACGGCGCAGGTCAATCACACGACCGTGCTCAGCTCGACCCTTCTTAACGAGGCGCGGTTCGCCTACCTGCACGGCGACCCGGTCACCCGTTGGGAGGCGCAGGCGCTCTCGACCACGTACACGCGGGGCGGCTCGGTCCCCTTCACCATCGGGCAGTCGCGGCTCTCCGACCTCTGGGGCCACCAGGCGCAAATCTCTGACACGCTGTCCTGGTCGCTCGGCAGGCACTACGTACGTTTCGGCGGGAGTGTGATTCGCCACACGTCGGGCGGCACGGGGAACGAGCCCGGCGCCGCCGTGCTCGGCACCTTCACGTTCAGGAACACGACGACGGCGCCCTTCGACCAGTTGAAGCTGAGCGACGTGCAGAACTACACGCAGCCGATTGACTTCGGGGTCAGCAGCTACGAGCTGTCGCAGTGGCTCCTGAGCGGGTTCGTCCAGGACGATTGGAAGGTGCGCCCCGACCTCACGCTGAACCTCGGGCTGCGCTACGACCGGCAGACCCTGACCGACGCCACGAAGGACTTCGCGCCCCGCGTCGGCTTCGGCTGGAACCCCCGCGGCGATTCGCGCACGTCCGTCCGCGGCGGGTACGGCATGTACTACACGCAGATTCGCTCGAACGCGGTCGCCGGCTACCTCGTGAACGGCCTGGACGGTTTGACGACCTACACGGCGGTCGCGGGGCAGACCGGCTTCCCGACGTGCCTGACGTGCGTCCCGGTGGACGTTGACCCGAGGACTCTGCCGACTTCGCAGTTGCCCGCGCGCGACATCACGCTCGGGGCGGGCCGGCGGGACTTCTACCGGGCCCAGTTCGCGCGCTACGGCCTTAATTTCGACCTGCTGCCGAACTACCCCGACGAGCTGGTGAACCCGCGCAGCCAGGTGGTGTCCATCGGCGTGGAGCGCGAGTTGACGCGGGGGCTGTTCGTCGGGGCCGACTACGTGCACCAGCACCTGAGCGGCATTGACCGCACGGTTGACCTCAACGCCCCCTCGCCCTTCGACCGCACGGCGCCGGGGCAGGTCAGGGGCGTGGCCGCGGCCAACGCCACCCGCCCGATCCTGCCGGTCAACGGCGGCGTGCGACAGGTCAACGTGCTGACGAACCTCGGCGTGGCCGACTACGACGGGTTGCAGACTCTGCTGACCTACCGCGGGGGCGGGCGGCTGTTCGCGTCCGTCGGCTACACGCTGTCGAAGGCGACGAACACCAGCGAGCCGGACGGCAACGGCATCGGGCCGAACCAGAACGTCATCTCGCGGCTCGGCGAGGAGGAGCGGGGCCCCAGCGTGCTCGACCAGCGCCACCGCGCGGTCGTCATGTTCAGCTACAGGTTCCCCTTCAACATCACCGCCGGCTCGCTGACGCAGCTCGCCTCGGCGCGCCCGTTCAACGCCACCACCGGCGTTGACAACAACGGCGACGGCGTGAACAACGACCGCCCCGTCATCAACGGCGCCGTGGCCTCCAAGTCGTCGTTCCGCGGCTCCGCGACCTCCGACGTGGGGCTCTTCGTCGAGGACCGCTTCAGGCTGTCCGAACACGCGGCGCTCCTGCTCAGGCTGGAGGGCTTCAACCTCTTCAACCACGGGAACTACCTCGGCCGGGGGGTCACGACCTACGGGGACGCGGCCGCGCCGTCGCCCGCCTTCGGCCAGTTCGTGGGCGGCGTCGGCTCCACCGCGAACGCCATCCCGGCGTTCGCCAACATTGACCCGCCGCGGATGTTCCAGTTGCAGGCCCGGTTCATCTTCTGAGCGGGGGCGGCCGCGGCCCGCGGCCGGAGGGCGCCGCCGGTTCGGCCGCGGCGTGACATTTTTGCGGGCCACCACTCATTCGCGATGAAACGAATCATTCTTCTTGCGGCGCTGGCCGCGGCGCTCGTCCCGGCGCCCGGCTGCGGGCGCTTCTCCAATTCGGCTCAAGACGCGGGGGCCGAGCGCCTTGTGGTCATCTCGCAGTTCTACAACGAGATTATCTGGGCCCTCGGGGCCGGGGAGCACGTCGTGGGGGTTGACTATTCGAGCACCTACCCCCCGGACGTGAAGAAGGTGCAGACGGTAGGCTACCACCGCGCGCTGAGCGCCGAGGGCATCCTTTCGTTGCGCCCGACGGCCATCATCCACGACGGCAACATCGGCCCGCCGCAAGTCGTGCAACAGCTCCAGAGCCTGAACATCCCGATGAAGACCTTCGCCGCCAAGAACGATTCGGTCGAAGGCACGAAGGCCCTCATCCGCGAAATGGGCGCCTACTTTCATAAGGAGGCGCGGGCGGAAGAGTTGTGCCGCACGCTCGACGCGCAGATGGCGGCCGCGGCCGAGAGCGTCAAGCGGTACCCCGACCGCCCGAGGGTGGCGGTCATCCACTTCGGGCGCGCGTCCAACGTCTATCTCGTCGTCGGCAAGGGCGGGGGCGGCGACGGCGGCGCGGCCGGCAGGATGATAGAGTGGGCGGGCGGGGAGATGGCCGTCGCCTCTAAGGGAATGCAGCGGATGGAATCGCCCGAGGTCATCGCGCAGGCGAACCCGGACGTGATACTCGTCACCGACTTCGGCTACGACCGCCTAGGGGCCGCTCTGGATGAGATAAAGGCGTTGCCGGGCGTCGCCACCTCCGGCGCGGCCAAAAACAATCGCATCTACCGCGTCGAGGAGAATCAGCTCATGTACCTGGGCCCGCGCTCCGGCGAGAACATTGAGAAGGTGGCCGCGGTCATTCATCAAAAGTGACAAAACAACCCTGGAGCCGGCGGTCAGTCCTCTTCGCGTTAGCCGTCGCCACGCTCCTCGTGCTCGCCGCGTCTATTCGCTACGGGGCCGTTGATTTTTCGATTCCCGCCATCGGCCGGGCGCTGGCCTCCCTTCTGCCCGGGCAACCCGAGCCGACGCTGGACGAGCGCATCTTCCTTGAGCTGCGACTCCCCCGCGCCGTCCTCTGCCTGCTGGTCGGCGCCAGCCTCGGCGTGGGCGGCGCGCTGATGCAGGCGCTTTTCCGCAACCCCATCGTGGAGCCGGGGCTCGTCGGCACCTCCAGCGGCGCGGCCTTCGGCTCGGCGCTCTTCTTCGTCCTCGGGAGCGCCCTCAACTTCGGGTCGAGCGTCTGGAGTCTTCCCGCCGCGGCGTGCCTCGGCGGCGTCGTCTCCACCTACCTCGTCTTCATCCTGGCACGCTCGCGTGAGGACGGGCGGGCCTCGATAGTGATGCTGTTGCTGACCGGCCTGGCGGTGAACGCGCTCTTCATGAGCGCCATCGGTTTTCTCTCTTACATCGCGCGCGACCCGCAGGCCCGCTCCATCACCTTCTGGAGCCTGGGCACGCTTTCGGGCGCGAACTGGCGCGCCGTCCAGGTCGTCGCCGTCTCGACGGTCGGGGGCTCGGCGGTCGCGCTCCGCTACGCAAAGCAGCTTAACGCGTTGATGATAGGGGAGGAGGAGGCGACGTACCTCGGCGTGAACGTGAACCGGCTGAAGTGGGTCATCCTCTCCGTCAACGTCGTCATCGTCGCCGTCGCGACGGCGTTCACCGGCGTAATCAGCTTCGTGGGACTGGTCGTTCCGCACATGCTGCGCATGATGCGCGGGGCCGACAACCGGTTCCTCATCGTCGGCAGCGCGCTGGCCGGGGCGACGCTCCTGAGCCTGGCGGACCTTATCGCCCGGATGTCGCTGCGGCCCGCGGAACTGCCGATAGGGATAGTCACTTCGGCGGTCGGCGTGCCCGTCTTCCTGTTACTGCTGCGCCGCCGCCGGTACGTGTTTTAGCGGCCCGCGCCGCGCCGCGTAGCGCCGGACAGTCCGGGGGTCATCACTCAGCCCGTTATGCTCGAAGCCAGCGACATCACTTTTCGGGTCGGCGACAAGGCGCTCATCTCCGGCGTGTCGGCCTCGTTCGCGCCGGGCAGGTTTCACCTGGTGGTCGGCCCCAACGGCGCGGGCAAGTCAACCCTCATCAAGGTGCTGGCGCGGCTGCTGCGCCCGCAGACCGGCAAAGTCGCGTACGAAGGCGCCGACGTCGGCCGTGCGAGCGAAGCCGACCTCGCGAAGCGCCGCGCGGTGCTCTCACAGGCCGTCGAAGTCGCGTTCCCGCTGACCGCCCGCGAGGTGGTCATGATGGGGCGCTACCCGCACTTCGGCGGGCGCCCGGGCGCGATAGACGAGGCGATAACCGACGAGCTTATGGAGTTCTTCGACGTCGAAGAGTTCGGCGCCCGCGACTACCAGACCCTCAGCGGGGGCGAGCGCCAGCGCGTCAATTTCGCACGCGTTCTGGCGCAGTTGTGGCGCCTCGGCTCCGGCGCGATTTCGGCCCTGGCTTCGCCCACGGCGCCCTCGCCTTGCAGGTATCTCTTCCTGGACGAGCCGCTGACCTTTCTCGACATCCACCACCAGATAGCGTTCATGAAGAAGGTGCGCGCCTTCGCCGACGCCCCCGACGTCGTCACGGTGGGGGTGGTGCACGATTTGAACCTCGCCGCCCGCTTCGCCGACCAGCTCGTGCTGCTGAACCAGGGTCGCGTCGTCACGACCGGGACGGCCGCCGAAGTGCTTACGGCCGACAACATCCGGGACGTGTTCGGCGTGGAGCCGACGTTCGTCCCGGTCAGGCAATCCGGCTTCCACCTCATCTTCGACTGAGAGATTAAGGCGGGCCATCAGCGGCGAACGGCCCGGAGGCCGTTCCCCACACGCGCGGCGCGGCCCTACCCCTGCGCGGCGAGAAGCCCGTTCTGAGGGGCGCTGCCATAAACATTCGCGCGCGCCGCCAGGCTCAAGCCTTCCGGGTCGGCCGCCGGCGCGGGGGGGCTCAGGTGCTGTAGGGGGATGCCCAGCTCGCTCATCATCCGCCGGTCCCACTCCTCGATGGGGTCGAGCCCCGCGATGTATTTTCTCGCCTCGTTGCGGATGGGGTTTCGCACGCTCAGGATTTCGCTCCCCGACGCGAGGATGACCTTCTTATAGTTGGGCATCCCGCTCTGCCCGAGCTTCGAGCGGAAGTGGCGCGCGACGTTCGACACGCTCCCCAGCTGGCGGCAGAGCCTACGGAAGTGTTCGACGACCTCGGCCGGCTCCATCCCGGTCGGGCGGTGGCAGAGGGTGTAGCCGTCGTAGTCGCGGCTCACCGTGCCGGGCAGTATCCGCCCCTCGCGCGCCAGTTGGCGGTAGAAGGGGGTTTCCGGGTAGGGGCAGACGATGCCGAGGAACGTGATGTTGAAGTAGTGCAGGTCGGAGAGGTATTCCGGCAGTTTTTCCAGATACTCGGTCGTGTCGCCGTCCGAGCCCACGAGCAGCCCGAAGGAAAGCATGACGCCGTTCGCGAAGCAGCGGCGGATGACGCCGTCCACCTCGGCAATCTTATTCTGCCCCTTGTTCATCGCCTTGATGGAGTCCGGGTTCAGCGATTCGAGCCCGGTGTAGACGTAGCGGCACCCGGCCCGCGCCATCAGCCTTATCGTCTCCTCGTCCTTCAGGACGTTGAAGGTGAGCGCGCAGCCCCAGGTCTTCTTCAAAGGGATGAGCGCCTCACACAGCTCGCGCAGGTAGCGCGGATTCCCGCCGAGGTTGTTGTCAAGGAACGAGAAGGCGTTGTCGAAGAGGCCGAAATAGTTCTTGTTCCAGCGCATCTTGAACTCAATCTCGTCCACGACGTGCTTGACGGGCCGGTAGCGGTACTTCTCGTGCCCCGTCAGCACGCAGAAGTTGCACGTGAAGGGGCAGCCGCGCGACGCCTCGATGCCGGGCAGCCTTATCTTGTTGGTGCGGAAGTCTATGAGGTCGTAGCGGTAGGGCCTGATCTCGGCCGGGCCGGCGGAGGGGAGGCCGTAACGCTTGCGCAACTGGCCGCGCCCGAAGTCTTCGACGAGCGCGGGGACGTTCGTCTCGGGCTCGCCGGTGACGACCGCGTCGAAGTATTTCTCGCAGTCGTCGGCGAAGTGGGTGGCGTGGCGGCCGCCGGCGACGGTCTTAACGCCGCGCCGCCGCAGGAGCGCGGAGAGCACCTTCGTGTGCTCGTAGTAGGAGTGGAGGTAGGAGAAGAAGACCAAATCCCAGTCGCGGTCGAGCGGGATGTCCGTCTCCTTCTCGTTGTAGACCTCCACCTCGGCCCCGTCCGGGCAGAGCGAGGCGATGAGTTCCGGCGCCGACGACTGCATGACGCCGCGCTCCTTGAGCGCGAGCCTCGTCGGGTGTGTGTACGTGCTGATGACGGCTATCTTCATGAGTTCCCTCTGCTCGTTCGTGCTGTGCGTTTTTACGAAATGCCCTGCCCCGCCCCGGCCGCCTGCCGCCCGCCCGCCGCGGCGCGCCTCTTCTTGAGGTGGAACGTGCCGAAGAGGTAGTCGAAGAGCGGCGACGTGACGCCGTAGCGGACGGTCGCGTCGTAGTGGTGGTGTTGCAGGTGGTACTTCCGGAAGTAGCGGATGAGGCGCGTGCGCGACGTGCCGTGGTGCGCCTGAAAGTCCAGGTACTCGTAAAAGAAGTAGCCGGCGATGAGCCCCGTGAACAGGTGCGTCGCCGCCTGCCAGCTCCCCGTGGCGCCCCAGGCCAGCAGGTAATAGACGACGCAGACCGGCACGCTCTCGCTCAGTTGCACGTTCAGCCTCTGGAGCGAGTGCGGGTCGGCGTGGTGCCTGAGGTGCGTCAGGTTACCGGGCAGGTTGAACCCATGTACGCGCGGCTCGCGGTGCAGGACCCAGCGGTGCACCGCGTACTCGTAGAGCCCCCACGTCAGGAGCCCCGCGCAGACGAGCCCCGCCGCTTCGGGCAGGCGGAAAGCCCCTTCCCTGATGACGGCGGCGTGCAGAAGAGAGAGGACGGCCGTGTAAAAGATAAAAGGTTTGTAGAGTTGGAGCTTGTCAACCTGTAGGTTGCGCTCACGCCTGGTCTGCTTTGCTCGATTCATGACTTCCCCTGCTCAAGTGTTCCACGCCGTCCCGTCTGATTTAAGAATTATCGTTGACGAATCAAGGAGGGCCGCGCGCGGTATGACTGCTCAACCTTCTAACGCGCGATTCGGCGGCGAACGGGATCACCACGGAAGCGTCCTTCGTCCCCGCAATCGTTCATCCGCCGCCGCGCCTCCGCGCCCCTCACAACCTGTTGGAGCGGGGCAGGCGGAAGCCTCACGCCGCGGGCGACGTGACCGGGATTTCCGATTGTTGAGGGCTGGTGATGTTTACGCGGGCGCGGACGATTAGACGGCAGGTGGTAACGGCGCGGCGAGGGTCGCGCGTCGTCCGGCATGCAGGGGTGTCGGCGGCCTGCGTCAATGGCGGACGCCGTCTGGAGGCCGGGGTAATGCTGCGAGGAGGCCGTGGCGGCGCCGCCGCCGTTCGAGGCGGGCGCCGCGTTCAAAGGCGGCGCGGCCCGGGGCGGTCTGTGAGGTCTGCGGCCTTCACCTACGTCTGGTCGAGGCGGTGTGAGGCGCCGCCCTTCTTCGGGCGCGGCCTCACCCTCTTGTTACTTCGGGCGGGCGCAAAGGCGCCCGCCCGAAGTTTGTGACGTGGCTGAAGGCGAGCCCGCGTTCGCGCATCGTCTCAGGAAGAGCGCGGGGGCTTATCAACTGGAGGCGGGTTCCCGCGACAGAGCCCGCGAAAAGCTACGCGGGGCTTTATCTCGCCTCCGGGCAGTCACCGCGACGTGACCCCGCGCGGCGCCCTACGGCCGCAGGAGGTCGCGGAATATCTCGAAAGCCTTCCAGACTTCGCTGTACCTGTAATTCATCATATAAGAGTGCGACTCCGCGCCCACAGGGTCTTTGATGCGGCCCTTCCAACGCCCGTAGGGCGTGAGGTCCACGTTGTTCTCGGCGAAGCGTTCGACGTAGGCGGCGCCGGCCGCCCCGGCCCCGGCGTTCCTCAGGAAAGCGAGCGAGCGCCAGTGGAAGATGATGTTGGAGTGGTCGCCCCCGCCGGGCCACAAGGCCCTCGTCGCCTCCTCGCCTATCTCGCTCTCGAAAGGCGGCGCGACGAGCGAGTCGAACAGGCACGGCCCGAAGTCCGGACAGGGCTTCAACAACGTGCGGGACGCGTTGAAGGCGTCGTTCAGAATCATGTCCGTCGTGTTGAAGGTGTTGTAGATGACCGTCCGGCGCGGGTTGCCGCCGAAGAAGCCGTTCCACCGCGGGTGGGTGTCTTTGTCGAGCGGCGTGTCGGGTATCGGCTGCTCGGCGTCGTTGAAGGCCACGAGCGAGACGGCCGCGTCGTTCATGATGTACTTGTTGACCGCGAACGCGCCGCCAATCTCGGGCCGCCTCAGGGCGTTGTTGACGACCAGGTTCCCGAGGCTGTGCGCGACGACGGCGACGTAGCTGTCGGGGTGCTCTGCCCTCAGCCGCGAGAAGAAGCGCGCCATCGGGAGGCCGCTCTGGAGGGCGCGGTACTCGGCGGGCGGGAATTCGACCGACGAGGCGGGGTCAATCTTGCCCGGCCACGAGAGCCCGACCGCCTGCGCGCAGTCTTTGGCGCAGCCGTTGGCGGGGTCGTCGGGCTGGCGCCAGTCGCTCCCCTGCCGCCGCAGCACCGGGTGCCCGGCCCAGTAGAGGCGCTTCGAGTAGTTCTTGAAAAACTTGTGAGAGCCGGCCGCGTCCACGTTGTAGCCGTGGACGAAGACGGTGATTTTTTTGGCGTTGGCGGGGACGGCCGCCCAGCCGTCCGTCTCCTTGAACTCGTCGAGCGGGCGGAAGGTGTCCCGGTCCAGGGCGCTGACTGTCCGCTGCCAGGCGCTGCGTGCGTTGACCCACTGCTCCATCGGGCGGATGTCCGCCCTGGCCATGTCCATCGTCAGCGAGGTCGTGGCCGCGGCCGTCTCGAAGTACTCGACCTTCAGCTGCTTGAACTCGTTCGCCCTCGCGGGGTCGGCCTGACAGTTGGCGCAGCGGAAGAGGAAGTCGTGCTCGCCGACCGGCAGCCGCGGCAGCGTCACCGTCTGGTCGAAGATGAACGAATGGCACTCGCCCTTCATCTCGTCGGCCGTCTCGCGGCACTGCGGGGACGGGTTGACGAGCGCGTCGAGTTGCGCCTGCTCGCCCTCCGCCGACGAAAGGTGCTCCTTGCCCTGCGTCACCTTCTCGGCCAGCGACCAGGTCGGCGGGCCCGTGTTCGGATTCGCCTGTCCCGGCTCAAGAACCAGCCTGAGCCGCATGACGCCAGTGGAGTTCTGCCACCACTCCTTGTTGACCTTGATGCGGATAACCGCGTAGTCGGCCAGCGCCTTCGAGGCGACGTCGGTGACCTCCGCGCCCCGCGTGTGGTTGGCCTTCGCCTCGAACTCCGCCTCCGACTGCCAGAAGGCGAAGGCTTTGCCCCTGCGCTTGGCCTCGTCGTCTTCGCGGTCGAGGACGGTGTTGTTGTTCGAGTCCACCGTCAGGCCGATCCACCCCAGCTTGATGCGGCGCGGCGCGCTCCTGAAGGAGCCGGCGGGGCCGATGGCGGTCGCCACGGCTATCAGGTCGGCGTCTTCGAAGAGGCGGTCGGCGTCGATGAGGATGGGCGTCGTAATCTCGCCCTGCGCGTTGATGTTGTAGTTGACGGCGGCCACGAGGACGTTCTTCTGCCGCAGCTCCAGGATGCCCTGCGTCGGGCCGTTGCTGACGACCGGCGCCACGCGCGGCCTTATCAGGAAGCCCTTCAGGACTTTCACCTTCCGCTCCTGCCGCTCGTCGCCGACGCCGTCCGGCGTCACCAGCACGGGGTCTATGAACGGAATCACCGTGATGGGCGCGAAGGTGGACGTGCCGAGGCCGGACGCGCCCTGCCGGAGAGACGAGAGCAGCAGGTTGGAGGTCGAGAGCGCCAGCCGCCCGCCGACGCCGCTGAGGCCGCCCGTGACGCGCGGGCGCGCCGGGTCGGCGAGGCTGATGAGGATGGTGCTGGCCCGCGTCCCGACCATCGCCAGCGTGTCGTTGAGCCGCAGGTCGGTGGCCGTGTCGGCGAGCCTGAGGAAGGAGACGGGGACGGGGTTGGCCGGGTCGGTCATGTCCATGACGGCCAGGACGGCGCCCGGGGCGACCGTGTTCGTCTCCGGGTCGTAGCCCGTCCCGCGGCCGACGACGACCGCGACGTTTTTGTCGCCCAGCCTCCCGAGCGCGACCGTCGAGCCGAAGGTCAGCGCGCCCTGGTAGGCGAGGCCGGCGTCGGCGACGGTCGCTGACTTGTAGACGACCTCGCCCGTCTGGGGGTTGGCGACGACGAAGGGCAGCGAGCCCGTCGCCACGACGAGCGTCTGGCTCTGGCTGTTGACGACGTAGTCGGCCGCGCGCAGGCCGAACAGGTGCGCCAGCCGCCCCGCGCCGTTGAGGACGGGAATCGTGTTGACGACCGTCTCCTGCGCGAAGCCCTGCCCGCCCGTGACGAGGGCCAGCGACCGCTCGTGACGCTTGTCGGCCGTCGCCTCGTACTCGCCGTACTTCGCCGCCGCGGCCTTCAGGTCAACGACCTGGATGCCCTTGGGGAACGTGATGGTGTAGGCGAAGTTGTCCTTCACGTCCGCGCTGATGATGACGCCGTCCTGCGTGCTCTCCGTCAGGCTCACCGCCGCGATGCGCTTCGGGTCGTCCTGCTCCGACACGTCGAAGACGTAGAGGTTCGAGGGCGCCTGCGTCAGCCAGCCGAGCCCCGCCGTGACGGCGACGAGCGGCCCGCCGGTCAGCGGGGAGTGTTCGTCGCCCGCGATGTCGGTCACCTCGCCCGTGACGGCCCTCCTGGCGGAGACGACCTCCGAAGGGAGCGCGGGGTCTGAGATGTCGTAGACCGTGAGCATCCCGTTCGGGGCCGAGCTGCGCTCCTTGCCGACGTAGGCGCGGTCGCCGAAGACGACGATGCCGGCGACGCCGAAGCTCTCGGCCGTGCCCCCGACGGGCTCCGGCCTGTAGGTCGTGAAGGTGTAGTTCCTCGCCGCCAGCCGCTTCGGCGCGGGCGCCTGGCTCTGGTCTTTGTCGAGGTCCTGAATCCCGCCGCCCAGTTCGAGCGTGTAGGTCGCCCCGAACTTCAGCCCCCCGGCGGGTTGCAGGGTGACGGACGTGACGGGGACGCTCGGGTCGGCGTCGGCGAGGTCGGCGACGGGCGACGGGCGCTCCTGCGCGTCGAGCGCGACGGCCGAGATGGTCGCGGCCACCGTCGCCCCCGAGCCGTCCCTCAGGCGGACGTTGCCGAAGACGTGCGTGACCGGCTCGGTGAAGACCACCTGCGGGAAGACCGTGGTGGGCACGCCCGTCTGGCCGTCTTTAGGCACGAGCAGCGCCGTCACCACGTCGGGCGCGGCGTTCTGAATCGCCCTGGTGTTGCGCCCGCCTTCGGCGACCACGAGGAACGTGCTGGAGACGGTGACGGGGCTGCCGCCGAGCGGGGGCAGCGCCGTCGCCGTCACCCTGTAGGTCCCCGCGTCGCCCGGCGTGTAGGGGTCTTGCAGGACGAAGTCCATCCGGAGCGGGTCGCCGGTCGCGTCGGTCCTGATGGCGACCTCCTCGCCGTTGACGGTCGCGCTCTGGATTCTGAGTTCCGCGCCGGCGTTCGACTTGAAGCCGATGACGAGGGGCGTGCCCGAGATGATGATGCCGCCCGCGTCCTGGCGCCTGTTGTCGGCGCCGAGCTTCATCACCTCGATGTCAATCTTCGGCGCGGGCGGGAGCGGCCGCTGCGGCGGGAAGGTGAGGTTGGCCGAGGCGACGTTGCGGTAGTGCTGGAAGAGGGTTGTGAAGAAAGTGCGGTCGTCGAGCGGGCTGGCCTCGAAGGCGGTGACGGTCTTCTCGACGCCGTCAACGGTCGCCCGAATCTTCACCGTGCCCCCCGTATACTTCGGGTCCCAGAGGGCGTAGGCGCCGTCGGCCTGGCTGACGGCTATCGTCGCCGGGACGCTCTTGCCGTCCTCCTCGAACCTCGTCACGACGACGCCCGGCACGCCCTCGAACTCGGGCTCAGTCGCCTGCGGGCTCCACTTCGCCCGCAGCACCTTGCCGGTGATGAGTCCGGGCAGCGCCACGCCCGCGCCGTACACGGCGTCGGTCCACATCAGGTACTCGTAGGTGACGGGCATGGCGATCATCGCCATGGTTCCAGCCGTGGCGTCGAGTTGGTATTCGCCGAGGCGGTGGCTGTGGCCGACGAAGGGGTATGAGGCCGTGACGACCCTGGCGTCGGCGCCCTGCCCCTCGACGAAGGCGTGGTCAATCGTCTCGAAGGTCGAGCCGCCGTTCGGCCCCGAGTGGCGGCGGTAGACGTAGTAGAAGGCGCCCGCGGGCGCGTCGGCCGGCTTCCTGAAGACGAGGTCGGCCTCCTTCTTGAAGGTCGGCTTGTCGGGCGAAGTTATCTTGAGCCCGCCGCCGAAGTGCGCGTTGGGCAGGTCGGGGCGCTCCGGGAACTGCTCGGGGCCGAAAGTCTCTATCTTGAAGACCGCGCCCTTGTCGAGCGCGCCCGAGGGGATGCGCAGCTCGACGCCGTCCGGCCCTTCGACCGAGCCGCCGCCCGGCCCGATGGCGACGCGCCCGTCCTCGGCGACGAACTTGCTGCGCTCGAAGTTGGTCACGTTGCCCTGCGGGTCGCTGATGGTGATGAGCAGGCGGTCGTCAATGGTGGCCGGGAGTCGGCCGTCAATCCCGCCTTCGTTGTTCGCCGTGAAGGAGACGACGACGCCGTTGCCCGCGTTGACGACGAGGACGGTCGTGCCCGGCGGCAGCGCGCCCGCGGGCGCCTTGACGCGCACGTCGCCGCGCTCGTCGGGGAACGAGAAGACCAGCCTGGCGGTGTCGTAGCTGGGCGCCACGTCGGCCCTCGTGGTGAAGGTCGTGGCCGGGACGGTGACGCGCCCGCCGTAGATGTCGGCGAGCCCCGCCGCGCTCAGCGTGTAGAGGGCGGCGGGTTCGAGCCGCGCCTGCGGCACGAGCGCGAGCACGCGGCCGCTGCCGGAGAGGACGGGGCGCAGCGCCAGCGCCTCCTGGCTGCCGGCCGCGCCCTTATAGAGCTTGAACTCCGCCGAGGCGAGCGACGAGGCGTTGAGCGGGGCGGAGGTCGTAATCTCTATCTGGGTCGAGACGGAGACGTTCGTCGCGCCGCCCGCCGGGGTGACGGCGGCCGTCGTCGCCACGCCCGCCAGCGCGATGTCGAGGCGCGCGGTCTGGCCCGCGGCGACCTCGGCCGTCGCCGTCGCCTGCAAAGAGGTCGAGGGGACGCGCGCGCTGACCGCGGCCTGCCCCGTGGCGGCCGGCAGCATGTAGCGGCCGTCGCCCGGCGTGACGCTGATGAAGGGCAGCGAGTCGGTCTGCACGACCGCGCCGGGCACGGCCCCCGCCGCCGAGGTCGCGGAGCCGGCGACGAACCCCAGCGGCTTCGTCGAGCGGTAAAAGACGTAGCGGCCGTCGGCGGCGACGCCGGGCAGCCCGGCGACGGCGCGCGAGACGGCGCGGCCGGCGATGAGGTCGGCCGAGGCGACCATCGTCACGCGCGGGACGCCTTCGAGGCGTTCGACGCGCGCCACCAGCAGCGTGTCGCCCGCGGGCACGCCCGCCGCCTCGACGGCTAGCTCACCCGGCAGGCGCAGGGCGTTGCCCGAGAAGTCAACCACCACCTCGGCGAAGGGGACGAGGCTCGGCGTCCCCGGCAGGAAGGCCGAGAGGGCCGAGCTGTGCAGCGAGACGGCCGTGTCGCCGGGCAGCGAGCCGCCCGCGACCGTCAGCGTCGCCGGGCCGGAACTGACCGTGACGGCCTCGCTCCCGCCCGTCCGGCCCCGCACGCCTTCACGCCCGGCCAGGATGTCGAGGTGGACCGAGCCCCTGACGAGTTCGGCCGCGCTGAAGGCGCGCGAGGGGACGATGGGGAATTCGGCCGCGAGCGTCGAGCCCGCGGGCGCCGGCGTGCGGTAGAGGATGATGTCCTGCGGCCGCTTCTCCTGCGACGCCACGTCGCCCGTGCTGAGCGTGAACGTCTCCGTCACTTCGGCCTGCACGACCGTGCCCGACGGCAGCGGGGTGGGCGACTGGATGGCCAGCTTACCCTTCGCCGTGCCGCCGCCCGGCGGCAGAATCGTCGGCGAGACTTCGCTCGTGCTCGTCGCCGCCTCCGGCAGCGGGCGCATCTCCACACCCTTGAGCACCTGACCGGCGGCCGGGACGGCGAGCCCCGCCTCCTGCCCGTCGGCGACGACGAGGGCGTAGGCGCCGGGGGCGGGCAGGGTGACCCTGACGACGCCGCCGGCGGGCTGCAAGTCGCGCTCGACCATCATCCAACCGCGGACGGCCGGGCGGTAGACGACGAGGTGCTGCGCGGACGCGGGGAGCTTGCCGATGGTCGCCTCAAGCGGGGCGTTTACGGCCCCGCCGGCGCGCAGGTCGAAGGCGACGACGGGCGACCAGCCGAGCGGCAGGAGGCCGGGCAGACCCTGCGCCGAGAGCGGCGTCAGGTGGAAGGCGGTGCTCTGCGCGACCGCCCCGGCCTCGGCCGTGACTTTAACCGCCCCGGCTTCGACCGAGCCTCCGGCCGGGCCGACGGCCGACGGCTCGGCCAGCGGCGTCAGTCGCGCGTCCACGGGAACCGTGCCCACGCCCGACTCAATCTTCACCTCGCGCTCGACCGGCATCAGAGGCGCCGGGCTCGCGCCCTCCTTATCAATCGTCAGGACGAGGTGCGACTCCGTGGCCGGGAGCGAGTAGCGGCCCCGCGCGTCCGTGAGCGCGACGCGCGAGTCGTCGCCGACGACGCGCACGCGCGCGCCCGCCACGGGCAGCCCCGTCGCGTCGGAGAGCACCTGCCCGACGACCACGCCGTCGGCGATGACGCGCAGGGTCTGCGTGGCGACGGCGGTGTTGCCCGCGCGGTCGGTCGCCTCCGCCGTGAGCGTGAGCGTCTGGCCCGCGGCCGCGCCGGCCGGCACGCTGAGGTCCGCGGCGAAGGGCGGCGCGTTGAAAGTCCCGACGGCCGCGCCGTTGAGCCTGATGACCACCTGCGCGACGCCGAGGTTGTCGGTCGCGGAGGCGACGGCCTGCGCCCCGCGCCCGCGCGTGATGTTCTCGGGGGCGCTGAGGGTGACTGAGGGCGGGACGGCGTCCTGCGTGAGCACGACGGCGGCCTCGCCCGTGCGCCCCGTCGCGTCCGTCGCCACGACGCGCAACTGGTTGTCGCCGTCCCTGAGGGGCACGCCGGCGACGGTGAACGAGCGCCGCGTGGCGTCGCCCGTCGGCTGGAGCGTCCCCGCGACGCCGTTGACCGAGACGGAAGCCGGGCTGAGGTCCGAGACGGCGCCGGAGACGGTCGCCGTCGCCTCGCGCGTCAGCGCGCCGGCCTGCGGCGAGGTTATCGTCACGACCGGGGCGAGCAGGTCCAGCACGACCCTGCGCGCCAACGTCGTCCGGTTGCCGGCCGCGTCCGTGGCGACCACGCTCAGGTCGTTCGTCCCCTCGGGCAGAGAGCCTAAAGACGCCTCCCACGCCTCCTCGGTGAGCGCGGCGGCGACGCCGTTGACCGTGACGGTCGTGGCCGTCTTGTCCTGCACCAGCCCGCGCACGACGAGGGGGAGGTTGCCGACCACGTCGTCCGCCGCGGGGGTGGCTATCTCAAGCCGCGGCGGGGTCACGTCCGAGGTGACCCGCACCTCCTTCGAGCCGCTGTTGCCCGCCGCGTCCGACGCCGAGAGCGTGAACGTGTTGAGCCCTTCCTTCGTCAGGCTCAGGGCGCGCGCGAAGGCGCCGTCGGCGGCGGCGGGGACGGCGACGCCGTCGAGCTTCAGCGTGAAGGGCGAGTCGTCGCTGACGGCGCCCTTCAGGGGCACGGCCGCCTGATTCGTGACGAGGTTCTCAGCCGGCTCGGAGACGGTGATGACGGGCGCCGCCGAATCAACGTGGACGGTCACTTCCCCCGTCCCGACGTTGCCCGCCGCGTCGCGCGCCGTCGCGCGCAGTAAGACCTGCGCGCCGTCGGCCACCGGCGCCCTCGTCGTGAAGGTGTTCCCGCTGACGAGGGCCGGCGTCTCGTTGACCTCGACGACGACCGGCGTCGCGTCCGTCACCGTGCCGGTCACGTCCACGAGCGCGCCCTGCAGGTAGGCGTTCGCGGCCGGGCTCGTGAACCGCACGACCGGCGCCTGCGTGTCAATTCTGAACTGCGCGGAGGCCGTCGCCGTGTTGCCCGCGGCGTCCCGCACGGAGACGCGCATGACGTGGAGGCCGTCGGCGAGCGCGAGGCTGTCCGGCAGGACGGCGACCGCGTCGCCCGCGCGCCTGCTGAAGAGGCTCGTGCGGTCAACGTCGTCAATCGTCACCCGCAGCGTCGAGGCGTCAACGCCCGAGTCGGCGTCGCCGTAGCGAACGCGCAGGGCGGGCGTGGCGTCGTTCGAGACCACGTCCGCGGCGGGTTCGACGATGTCGAGCGAAGGGGCGGTCTTGTCGCCGCCCGCGCCGAAGAACCAGATGGTGAGGTACGAGCCGGGGTTGCTGGCGAGCGTGACCTTAAGCGTGGTGTTCGGCGTCAGCGTGACCGCGCGGTTGATGGCGCTGACGTTCTGGTTGAAATCGGAAGGCGAGGCCACCTGTACGCCGTTGACCTCCACCCAGGCGGAAGAGATGGCGTCCACGATGCGGTCGCTCCCGTCTCGCCCGCCGTTCTGGATGTGCATCCGGAAGGGCGCCTTCACCCACGCCGGGACGGTGACGACGGCCATGAACTCGTTCTTCGGGCCGCTCGTCCTGACGTACTTCTGCGGGCCGAAGACGGCCACCTCGCCCGGCGCGGGGCTGGCGGTCAGGCCGCCGCCCGACTGCGCCGCCGCGCCGGCCGGGAGCACGGCCAGCAGACAGAACAGCGTGAGGGCCCGGAGGCCGGCGGCCGGCCGGCGCGTCCTCGCAGGACGGCGGGGTGACTGGGGGAGCGTAAGTCTCGATTTCATAATTAAAAGTCGCCGGAGCGCCGCGGCGTCCGCGGCCCCTTAAAGGGCCCCGGCGCGCCATCCTGCACGGCCGCGCCTTACGGGATGTTGAAGTTTATTACCTGCGCCTTCTCTTCCGCCGACATCCCGCGCAGCGCCCTGGGGTCATTCAGATTTACCAGAGCCTCGGCCTGCGCACGGATGCCGGCGGCGTCGGCCGCGTCGCGCTGGACGGTGAAGTGCATCAGGATAACGGTCTGGCCCGGCTGCACGGTCACGCGCCAGCGGTATGCGAACTCGTCGTCGCCCTCGCCGAAATGCGCGACGGTGGCCGCGCGCGGCCGCGCGCCGCTATAGACGTGCGCCACGGCCGGGTCGCAGCACCCGCCGCCCTGGTCGGTGACGACGAAGCGGTTCTCCGTCTCGGCCGGGGCGGCGACGACGCGCGTGTCGCCGTCGGAGCCGAGGTAGCCCCCGACCACGACGTTGACGGTGATGGGCGTGGCCGTCGGATTCGACAGCGCTTCGAGGTAGCGCGCGAAGCCGCCCTCGGCCGGCGAGAAGACCTTGCGCGCGCTCCGCAGGCCGTTCATCAAAGGCCCTTGGAGCGCTATCTCGCGCCCGCCGTCTTCGAGGCGCCCGGCGTTCGCGCAGGGCAGGTACGTTCTGCCGACCGTGAGGTAGTAAGAGCCGTCGTAGGCGTCGTTGAGGGCGCCGTCAATCGTGCCGCCGTCGTCGAGGCTCCCGTCGCAGTCCACGTCGTAGCGGAAGCCGTCCGCGCCGTCGAGGTTGTAGCGGCCGTAACGCAGCCCGAACGCGTCGCCGAGCGTGACGTTGACGACCGCCGTGTCGCCGGCCGCCAACTGACCCTCGCCGATGCCGGCGGTCGTCCGCGCGGCCGGGTCGAAGGCCACGGCGCGCACCTTCCCGGCGCCCACCCCCGTCGCCACGAAGTGGCCCGCGTCGTCCGCCGTCACGCTCTGCTGGCGGAAGGCGCCCTGCTCCAGGTTTTCGAGCGTCACGCGCGCGCGCGGCTGGGGCGTCACCCCGTCGGCCTTGTAGACCGTGCCGCGCACCGTGCCCGCGGCGCTCGCCGTGATGTTGACCGAGGCGGCCTCGCCCTCGCGCGTCAGGGCGCCGACGGCCGAGCCGGAAGCGCCCGTGTTGTAGTCGGTCGCGTCGAGCGAGAAGCCGCCGAGCGTGACGGCCTCGAAACGGTAGACGCCCTGCTCGTCCGCCCAGGCGTAGCCCTGGTAGGCGTAGCCGGGGGTGGTCAGGGACACCTGCGCGTAGGGCACGGGCGCGCCCGCCTCGTTCAACACCGTCCCCGTGACGACGCCCGTCGGCGGCAGCGTCACGTCGAGGGTCACGACCGAAGCGGCGTCGGCGAGCGACCCCGACGCCGTCCCGTAGATGGGCGTCGAGCCGTCCTCGGCCACCAGCTCGAAGTCGCCCGCGCCGACGCCGACCACCATGTAGTTGCCGTCGCCGTCGCCGTAGTTGCCGTAGAACGTCTTCGTCAGGCCGCGCCCGTCGGTCTGCCTTGCGTAGACGGAAGGGTACTGCGAGGGCGTCACGCCGTCGGCGAACCTGACCACCCCTTTGACCACCGAGACGGGCAGCGACAGGTCGAGCGTAAGAGTCTCGCCCGGGTTGGAGATGACGCCCGCCGCCTCGGCGTTCCGGTCGTCGCCGTTGGGCGAGTAGGCGCGGACGCGGAAGCCCACCGCGTTGGGCGCTACGTCCCCGAAGCGGTAGGCGCCCCGGCCGTCCGTGCGCGCGCTGCTCATGAACTGGCCCGCGCCGGCGTCGTAGAGTTCGACGTAGAGCCCGGGCAGGCGAGTCCGCCCGTCGGCGGCGTAGACGACGCCTTCGACGCTGCCGAGGAGCGCGGTCGTGACGTTGACGTCGAGGGTCTGCCCGTCGTTCTCGGGCGCGACCGCCCCGGCCGCCTCGCCCCTCGTCGCGCCGGTCGAGGCGTCGAACGCCTGCACGGCGAACGCGCCTTCGAACACGTTGGGGATGTCGAGCACGCCGTCGGCCCCGGTGTAGCCGGCGTGGAAGAACGAAGCGCGGAGCCCGTCGCGCAGGCGAATCCCCATGCCGGCGGAGGGCGAGCCGTCGGCCTGCCGCACCACGACGTGGAGCGTCGCGCGGGACGGCAGCCTGATGTCGAGGGCGAGCGTCCCGCCGTCCGTCTCGATGACGTTGCCGGGCGCCTCCTTCGAGGCGTCGAACTCCGGCGTGTAGGCGCGCACCGAGAACGGCTTGCCGGTGACGACGGGCGAGAGCGAATAGTCGCCTTCCGCGTCGGTGAACGCCCAGCGGTAGGGCACGGCGTCGCCGTACAGCTCGACGTAAGAGCCCGCCGCGGGCCTCCCGTCGGGGTAGAGCACGCGCCCGCGCACCGTGCCCGAGCCCGGCAGCGCGACCGTGACGCTGACGACCTCTCCGGCCGCACCGACCGCCCCGGCCGCGTCGGCGTAGAGCGAGCCGTCGTTCACGTCCGCGGCGCGCACGACGAACGGCCCGACGGTCACGTCGTCGCCGCTCAGCAGGAGGCCGGCGGCGTCCGCCTGGCCGAGGAAGCGCTGGTAGTCTCGCGCCGACTCCGTGATGTAGACGAGCGCGCCCCCGGCCGCGCTCCCGTCGGCGCGGTTGACCTGCACGCGCACGCGGCCGAAGCCCGCGAGCGTGAGGGCGACCGACGCCGTCTGATTCTCCGTGACCGAGACGTTGGCCGTCGTCGGCACGCCGGAGTTCGGCTCCCGGGCCTCGACGACGTAGGGGCCGGCCGGCACGTCGTCGAAGGCGAACTGGCCGACGGCGTTCGTCTGGGTCGAGCGCACGAACGAGTGCGAGGCGTTGCGCAGCAGCACCAGCGTGTCGTTCGACAACTGCCCGCCGGCGGCGCGCACGACGCCCGCCACGCCGCCCGCCGCCGGCAGTGTGATTTCGACGTTCGCGACCTGCCCCGCGGCGACCGCGGCGCTCACGGTGACGGAGTTGGGCGACCCCTGCGGGTGGCTCTGGTTGAGCGTCAGGCTGTAGACGCCCGGCGCGACGCCCGCGGCCGAGAAGGCCCCGTCGGCGTCGAGGCCGATTGACAGCGAGACGTGCGGGGCGCCGCCGCTGATGTGGACGCTGCCGTCGGTGACGGGCGCGCCGCCCGCGCGCCGCGCCACGCCGCGCAGGACGCCGGTGTTGCTGAAGACGACGTCGCGCGCCGCCGTACTCTGGCC
Source organism: Pyrinomonadaceae bacterium (assembly GCA_036387195.1). Classification (GTDB taxonomy): domain Bacteria; phylum Acidobacteriota; class Blastocatellia; order Pyrinomonadales; family Pyrinomonadaceae; genus QHXN01. Next base: position 40,210 of record DASVUF010000036.1, read on the forward strand.
GTCGGGGAAAGTCCCCGCGGCGGTCGGGGCTTCGACGTTCGTGAGCGGGTGCAGGGCGTTGAGCGTGAAGGCGCCGGCCGGTATCGCCACCGAGTTCTCGCCGCGGTCGAGCGCCGTGGCGAGACTGAACGTCCCGTCCGCGCCGCTCACGACCGTGTGGGCCCTTGCGTAGAGCGTGTTCTGGCTCCTGAACGTGACGGAGGTTCCGGGGACGGGCGTGGCGCCGTCTCCCGCGAGCACGCGCCCGCCGACCGAGCCGTTGACCGGCGGCAGGGCCGCCAGCGGGCTGGCGCCGCCCTCGGGCACGGCGAAGTTTTGGACGCTGCGCCCCTCCTCCGCGGTCAGGCCGCTCAAGGCTTCGGGCGGAAGCTGGACGAGCCTTTCGAGCGAGGCCCGCGCGGCTGCGCGGCTCGTCTGCTGCGTCGTGAAGTGCATGAAGGCGACCGACTGGCCGGGCGCGATGACGACGCTGCGCCACTCGTAGGTCGTGCGCGCGGGGCCGTAGTCCCACTCCTGCCCGGGGCTCCAGGGCGTCGTGTAGCCGCTGAAGGTGACGTCCGCGGCGCGGGCGCGCGCGGCGGCGCCGTCGAAGGCGAAGCCCATCGCCGGCAGCGAGGCGTCGTCAACGAACGGGTCGGTGTCGCTCGCGTCGTCGAACGTGAACCAGCGGTCGGGGGCGGCGGCGCTGGAGACGTCGAGCGCCGTGTCGCCGTTCGACGAGGCCATGACGCGCGGCACGCCGTTGCGCCACGAGCCGGAGTTGTGGACGACGCGCACGTCGGCCGTAATCGGCGCGGCCGTCGGGTTGGTGATGACCTCCAGGTGGCGCGCGAAATAGCCCTCGCGCGGCACGTAGACCTTGCGCGTCACGTTCAGGCCCGACAGGTTCTGCTGGCGGACGACGTACTGCCGGCCGCCGAGTTCGGCGCTGCCGCTGCGCGCGCCGCCCGCGCCCGTAAAGCGCGTCGTCGCGCCGCCCACGACCAGGTCGAGGAGGAAGCTGCCCGCCTCGGCGCCGCCCTCGCCGCTGAAAGAGCTGTGATGCCCGCGCCGGCTCGAGCCGTCCCGCTCCACGTCGTAGAGGAACCCGTTCGCGTCGTAGGGCGAGACGGGCAGCGCGACGGCGCTGTCGACCACGACCCTGACGGCCGCGCCCTCCGCGCCCGTGTGGCCGGCCGCGTCCGTGGCGCGCGCCGTCAGGAGGCGCGCTCCTTCGCCGAGCTGGCTGACGTCGAAGTCGGCCTGCCACGAAGGCGCGGCGACGGTCAGGACTTTCTGCCCGTCGCTCAGGATGTCTATGTGGTGGACGCCCGAGGTCTGGTCGTCGGCGCTCGCGCCGAGGCGAATCACGCCGCGCGCCACCGCGTCGGGCTCGACCCCCGTCACCTTCGCCGCGCCCGGCGCGACCGTATCAATCTTGAAACTCGCGTCGAGCGTCGCGACGTTCCCCGCGCGGTCGGCGACGGTCGCCTTGAGCGCGTGCGCGCCTTCGGAGAGGTTCGCGGGGGGCGTGAATTGGATGGTGTCGCCGACGCGCGCGGCGGCGACGGCCTGGCCGTCGAGCGCGAGCGTCGCCGTGTTGATGTCGAGGCCGCTGAGGGCGTCGGCGGCCGAGAGCTTGACGAGGGGCCGCGCCGTCAGGCTCCAGCCCGACTCGGCGGGGGCGTCGAGGCGCAGCGTCGGCGCGACCGTGTCGCGCGTCGAGAAGCTGGAACGGAAGGCGGCGGCCTGCCGGTTGCCGCTCTCGTCGGTCGCGCCGTTGACGACGACCGTGTACCGCGTGTCGTTCGCGAGCGGCGCGGACGGCGTCCACGCCGCGGTGGTCGGGGACGTGAGCCGCGTCGAGCCCGCGACCGCGCCCGAAGCGCCGCCGACGGAGATGAGCGCCGAGAGGTCGGTCGCGCCGCCGAGCGGCTCGTTGAAGACGACGCTCACGGTGGTCGCCGCCTCGACCTGCGTTGACTGGTTGGCGGGCTGGACGGAGACGACGGACGGCGGGATGACGTCGGCCGTGCGGAAGCGCGTAACCGCGGCCTGCGCCGGCGCGCGGCCGAAGAGGTCGCGCACGTCGGTCGTGACGTGGACGCTTATCTCGCGCGCGCTCGGGAGCGCGCCCTTGAAGGTCACGGTCTTCAGGTCGGCTGAGAGCGAGCCGCCGAGCGGGAGGTTGCTGTCCCCGTCTTTGACGTGGATGCCGCCGGGCGACGACAGCGGGTCGCTGAAGGTGACGACGATTGCCCCGTCGGGCGCGACGCCCTGCGCGCCGTCGGCCGGGTCTACGGAGACGAGCGCGACGGGCGTGTCGTCGAGCACGACCGTGCCGGCGTCGAGCGTCTGGCCGTTCGCGTCGAGGCTGAGGCCCTGCACGACGCCGACGCCCGTCGTGACCGGGTCGCTCAGGCGGGCGGTGAACGCGCCGAGGGGGACGCCGCGCGCCGTGAACGCGCCGTCGCCGCCGGCCTGTATGTGAACCGAGCCGCGGTTGCGGTCGAGTTGCAGCACCACGTCCGCGCCGTAGGCCGGGGTCGAGCCGTCGGAGCGCAGCACGCGCCCCTTGAGCGTGCCGCTCGGCTGCACCTGCACGTCGAGCGTCGTCTCCTGCCTGTCGGCGATGGCCCCCGACGCCGTGCCGTAGAGCACGAAGTCGCCGGACTGCGCGCGCAGCGTGGCGGTGAACGTCCCGGCGAGAATCTGGCCGACGCGGAACGAGCCGTCGGCCGCCGCGCGCACCGTGTAGGCGTAGGGGAAGGCGCCGGCGCCTGTGACGGTCACGTCGCCCGCGACGGGCTGACCCGAAGAGTCGAGCGCGCGGCCGCGCAGCGAGCCGACGCCGTTGAGCACGAGCGTCACGTCGTTGGTGCGCGAGCCCAGGACTTCGAACGTCGCGCGCCCGCGGTCAATGCCGCCGAACAGCTCGGCGTTGACGCTCGCCTGCCCCGCCGGGACGCGCTCGAAGACGAAGCGCCCCTCGCCGTCCGTGACGGCCGACTGTGCGCCGCCGCCCGCGCCCCCGACCTGAATCGTGACGAGCGACTGGCCCGCCGGCGTGACGCCGTCGGCCTGCCGAACCTGCCCGGCGACCCTGCCCGAGTCGCGCAAGGCCACGTCGAGCGTCAGCTCCGCGCCTTCGCCGCCGAGCACGCCCTCGGCCGCGCCGGTCAGGAAGTTGTTGTCGAGCGCGGCGGTCACGGAGACGCGCCCCTCGGGGACTCCGCCGAGCACGTAACGGCCGGCGTGGTCTGAGACTGTGTTGGCGCGGTGCGAGCCCGAGACGACCTCGACGTGCGCCCCGGCCTGCGGCGCGCCGTTGCTCGTGACGAGGCCGCGCACGGCGCCGAGCCCCTGCGCGCGCACGTCGAGCGTCACGGTCTGCCCTTCGGCGTCTATGCGGCCGACGGCGAAGCCCGTGCGCGCCGTCAGCGGGTTCTGCGCTTCGAGCCGGAACTGTCCGGCGGGCACGTAGTCGAACGAGAAGGAGCCGACCTCGCCCGTCCCCTGCGTCGTGGTCTGGCCGATGGCGCGGCCGTTGGCGACGAGGCGCACGACGCCGAACGGGATGGGCGTCACCCCGTCGGGGCCGAGGAAGCGGCCGCGCGCCTTGCCCGTCGTCGTCAGCGCGACCTTGATCTCGACCTCGCCGCCCGGCTGCGCGAGCACCGCCGAGGCGCGCCCGCCGCGCGCGAAGGCGTCGGAAGCCTCCGCGCTCAGGCGACCCTCGAAGACGTTCTCGAAGGTGACGACGCCCTGGTTCGACCCCGAGACGACGCCCTCGTAGACGCGGTTCGGGAAGTCGCTCTCCTGTAGCCTGACGAAGGCGTCGGCGACCGGCTGGTCGGCGCCGTTGACGACGCGCACGCGCACCGTGCCGCGCCCCTTCAGGCGGAGGTCGTGCGTCACGTCCTGGTTGGCGCGCAGGAATATCTGCTGCTGCGCCAGCCCGCCCGTCACGGGGTCGCGCGCGACGACCGAGTAATTGCCCTCGGGGAAAATCCTGGCGAAGCGGTAGCGGCCCTGCTCGTCGGTCGTGACGATTACGTCGGGGAGCGCGCCGCTCGCCGTCACCTCGACGCCGCGGCCGGCGGGCGTCACGCCGTCGGGCAGGAAGACCGTGCCCGACAGTTCGCCCGAGATGGTGTTGACCAGTTTGAGGCTGAAGACGACCTCGTCGCCGTTGCGCGCGAGGTTGCCCTTCTGCCCGACGCCGACGGGGAAGAAGGCGTGCGTCGCCGTCACGCTCACCTGCCCCGTGTTGACGTTGGTGAAGCGGAATTTTCCCGCCTGGTCGGTCTTCGCGCGGTGCGAGACGCCGGGGGCGACCTGGCAGCCGTCCTCGTCGAAGACCTTCGACACCAGCGTCACGTCGGCGCCGAGCACCGGGCGGCCTTCGGGGTCGAGCACCGCGCCGGAGACGACGCCGAAGCCGCCGAACCGGAGCACGCCACTCACGACCGCCCCGTCCCTCGTCACCGAGACGGCGGCGTCGGCCTGGTCAACGCTGCTGCCGGAGACCCTTACCGCGCGCGCCATGACCTTGCCGAGCGGCAGGCCGTCGAAGCGCACGCGCCCTTCGGCGTTCGTGTTCGCCGCCGCGCACCCGCACTCGTTGTCGCAGTCGCCCAGCAGCGCGACCTGTTGATTCGCGACGGGGCGGCCGGCGGCGTCGAGCACGGTGAACTCGGCCGCGCCGAGGCCCGAGAGCGTGATGTCAACGCCTTCGACCACCTGGTTCGGCTGGTTGACGAAGAACGTGCCCTGCCCGCCGCGCAGGCCGTCGCGGCTGACGGCCTTCACCGTCTGCGCGACGTTGGGCCGCACGGGCACGCCCGCCAACTCGAACTCGCCGCCCGCGCCGCTCAGCACGCCGCGGTCGTCAACCGCCACGACGACGCCGGCGGCCGGGCCGCCGTCGGGCATGCGCGCCGTCCCGCGCAGGACGCCGTAGCCGCCGACCTCGATGACGATGTCGCGGCGCAGGTTGTCGCCCGCCGCCGCCACGCCCGAGGCCACGCCGCGGTCGCGCGTGTTGACGGCGGCGACGATGGAGTAGCTCCCCGTAGGCATCCCTTCGAAGGCGTAGCCGCCGTCGAGCGCCGTCCGCACGACGGCGACGGGGACGCCGCCCGCGTGGTAGACGACCTGCAAGTCGGAGACGGGCGTCGTCACGCCGCCTTCGATGCGTCGCACCGTGCCCGAGACGCGCACCGCGCCGCCGTCGAGCGTCAGGTCAACGGAGGCGGAAGTCCCCGCGCGGTCTATGCGGCCGGCGCCCCTGCCGAGGCTCGCGCCCTTGACCGCCTTGACGCTGACCGGCCCGACCGTGATGCCTTCTATCAGGTAGCGGCCGTCCGCGTCGGTCGTGGCCGTCCCGCCCACCTGCGGGTCGGTTCCGCTCACGGCGACCACGGACGTTCCGGGCACGGGCCGGCCCGAGAGGTCGCGCACCGTGCCCGAGACGGAGCCGCGCCCGAACAGCGCCACGTCGAGCACGATGTGCTCGCCCGCCGCGCGCACATAGCCGGACGCGTCGCGCAGGCTCCCGGTCGCCACGTCCCTCGTCATGATTTTGAACGGCAGCCCGCACGCGTCCTGCCTGACGTAGCGGAGTTCGAAGCGGCCGTCGGCGCCCGTGCGGACGTTCGCCAGCCCTGCGTAGTCGTCGAGGGGCGGCGCGCAGTCGAGCACGGGGTTCTGCGCGTAGGTCAGGACGGCCGAGCGGACGGGGGCGCCGTCGGCGTTGAGCACGCGGCCGGAGACGACCGCGCCCGCGTCCTTCAGGCGTGATTGCAGGGGCGCCGTGCCGCCCGCGCCGACCTTGCCTCTGGTGTCGGCCACCCCGCTCACGGTGACGCTGGTCGGCACGTAGCCGCCCTCGGGCTGTTCGAGCGTGGCGAAGACGAGACGGCCCGACAACTGCCTGCGCGCCGTCAGCACGGCGTTGTTCGGCGCCGCGTAGTGCTCTTTGCGCGCGGCGGTCGCCGCGTCCACGACGCGGTCGAAGAGCACCGCCAGGTGGAAGCCGAACGGGCTCGCGCCCGCGAGCATCTCGGGGCCGACGACCGTGGCCGAGACGAAGCGCGGCCCCTGCGGGGTGATGACTTCCGTCGCCAGCGCCCTCTGCGACTCGAAGGCGCCGTCGGCGTCGGCGTCCTGCCTGAGAATCAACTCGCCGCCCGGGCCGCCGAGCGTGACGGAGTAACGCCCGCCGGCGGCCACCTCGAAGCCCCGCAGGCTGCCGCGGAGCAGGCTGCCGCCCCCGGCCGGGACGGTGACGGCGATGTCGGCCGTCCCCGCGCCGCCGCCCTTCAGCTCAAGCGTGTACGGGAAGGCGTCGGGCGCCGTCAGCACGCCGAGCGCGGACGAAGGGGCGGCGGCGCCGCCGAGCGGCACGAGCGTCGCGCCGGGCACCTGTCCGTTGTTAAAGAGCGACGGCGCCGCGTCCGTCGAACTGCGCCTCCCCTGCGAGTCGCTCAGGGAGACGACCGGCGGGGCGCCGCCGGCGACGCCCGCCACGGCGAACGAGATGAAGTCGGGCCCAGAAGCGGCCAGTTGCGCGACGGCCCGCTCGTAATCTAGCGCGCCGCCCGCCGCGGCCGCGGCGTCGGCGAGCCTTGCGCCGAGCGCGCGGCTCAAATCCCTGCCCGCCTCCGTCTCGCGCAGCAGTTGGTCGAAGCCGGGGTCGAGCGGCGAGCCGCCGTAGAAGTCGAAGACGAGGTCGCGCACGGCCTCCTCGGCCTTCTGCCCGAGGTTGACGCGCAGGCCGGCCTCGGCGAGCGCGAGCGCCTTCTGCGTGACGACGTTCCTGCTGGTGCGCGTGACGCCGCGCGGGAGCGTGGCCGGGGGCGCGTTGGCGACGCTCCACGCCTGGCCGAGCACGCGCATGGCCGCCGCCACCACGTCGGCCGGCAGGTCGTCCACCGCCGAGGGCAGGACGAGCGTGTCGGGCGAAAGCGGCAGGCCGCGCTCGCCCACGCCGAGCGTGAACTTCATCTCGCCGGTCGTGCCGGTCTGCGTGTCGAAGCGGAGGTAGTTGGCGACCACCTGCCCCGTCCGCTGGCTCTCGAACTCGAACTCCAGCGTGCGGCTGTCGCGCGCGCGCAGCGTGTCAATGCCCTGCACGAGGTCGCCGACGGCGCGCGCCCCGCTCATGCGGCTCGCGTCGAGCGTGACCTTCACGTCGTTGGCGAGGCTCTGGCTGATGTTGTTGACCGTGACGAAGACCTTGAACCGCTCCCCGCGGCGGACCGTGGCCGGGACGGAGAAGGTCATGTCGAAGTAAGGGTTCCGGACGAGCACGCCGCCGCTCGCCTTGCCGGCGACGCGCACCGCGCCCGTCGGCAGCCCCGCCAGGTCGGCCTCGATGTCGAACTCGACCTGGTGGAAGCCCTCCTTCTCCCCGCGCAGCAGGAACTCGGCCTGCCCCTGCTCGCCCGGGTCGAGCGCGCCGAGGTCGTCGGCCGTGTCGGGCTGGCCGTCGGGGCCCGCGGCGCGCACGGGCAGCTTCGAAGGCTGCGCCCCCCTGTCGGTGTCGGGCAGCGTGAGCGGGTCGTCCGCGGAGTCCGCGACCTGGTCGGCGCCCGCCGGCAGCTTAATCTTGCCCGTGACGTTCTGCACGGTCAGACCCGAGCCGCCCGGCGCGCCGTTGGCCACGAACAACTTGGCCGAGAAGAACTGTTTGAGGTAGCCGACGTTGCCGGGGATGACGAGCACGCTCGGGATGCGCACCTCGGCCTCCGTCCCGTTCGGCATCCTGACGCGCGGGAGCGGCGCGCTGTCCCTCTGCGGCGTGAGCAGCAGCGGGACGATGCTCGTCATCGGCGGGAGTTCGGCGCGCGTCGGCGACGCCAGGGGCAGCGAAGGCTGCGGCACGGGGACCCCGCGCTGGTCGAAGACGACGGGGAACGTGAAGGTGGTGGCGCGCGAGTCGAGGCTGAGCCCCAGCGTGAACTCAAAGCCGAGATAGTCGCCGCTGTCAATGACGATGCCGCGCTCCCTTATCTCGTCGAGGGTCAGCGGCCGCGTCGTCACGGAGGTGATTAAAATCTGGTCAATGACCTTGACGGTCAGCCGCTGCGGCGTCACGTCGAGCACGGCGGAGCCGTTGACGACCAGGCGGAGGTTCGAGAGCGTGTAATCGCCCGCCGCGGGGAGCGCGGGGAAGCGCAGCAGCAGCGGGTCGGCGCCCGAGGCCGCGCCCGCCTCCGGCAGAGAGATCGTCTCGCGCAACCCCGGCCCCGATAACTCGCCCTCGACGCGGAAGCCCTCGCCGACGAAACGCCCCACCTCCTCGGCCGACAGGCGTTCGCCGCCGCTTCGCACCACGACGCGCACGCCCGAAGCGGTGTTCTTCGGCACGACCGGGTTGAGCGGCTCGACCGCCGCGGCGACGCTCACCAGCGAGACTTCCATCTCGCCGATTTTGCGGAGCGGCGTCGGCGCAGGCGTCTGCGCGGCCGCCACCTGGCTCCCGAGCGCCAGAAAGCTCAACAGTACCCACAGACGGCGGACGAGCCCGGACGAGTGGGGCCGGCTCGTGGGGGAGGGCCTCAAATTAGACAAAGCGCTATCTCCAAGATTGACCGGCCGTGGGTGTGCTTCGGGGTCAGGTTTCGCGGCCGATTGAATCGGCCGAAGGGGGTCTTAATGCTTACGTGTGTTAGCTCTCGCCAGACGAAACTCGCGTGCCGCCGCCCGCCCGTCGCCGACTTGCCCGGCGCCGCTCGCATCCCGCGCCGCGTCGCGGCCGGACGCGGACCTCAAGCGCGACGCGCGCGCTCCTCGCCTTGAAATTGTCGGATGCGTGAGGCTCCGGATTGAACAGAAATGGAAGCGAAACAGGGCGCCCGGCTCGCCGTCCAGAAAGTCATTTACGAGTGTGCTTACTCGCCATCCTGCCCGCCCTTTATTTCTGTTGCATGAGAATCGGTGGGATGAAAACCAGCGCCATCCAGCAGGACACGCAGATTAGGATGGCCGGTAAATTTTGTCAAGCGGGCGGCGCCCCGAGGCCGCCGACCCGTCCCCTTAAAGCCCTGCCGGGTCGGCGTTTTATTTCTTCAAGCCCAACCCTTGGGGGTAATGCTCGCAACACGACCGCCTCAATCCGGCACCCGGCCGCTGTGACGAATAACCGGGGGACGGGATTCCAAGCGCCCGTGGCGCCCGGGACGTTCTACGGGCACGCGCCGACGCTGTCACTTCCGCTTCCGCCCCGACGCCTTTCCGCTCCCCTTCTTCGCAGCCGCCGCCGCCTTACCCGCCGTCTGCCTGCCCGCCTTCCCGGCAGACTCCCGGCCCGCCTTCTTCACGGGCTCCTTCTTCGAGGCTTTCCGGGCCTCGGCCTTACCCTCATTTTTCGCTGGCCGCGGAGCGTCCCGCGGCTCGTCCACGCGATGGGACGCGGCCGAATGGCCGAGCGACGCCTCAATCAGTTCTTCACCGGGGCGGCGGCCGTCTATGAAGGCGAAGACGTGGAAGTGGTCGCGGTTCTCCCTGAGCGACTCGACGCGGCCCGCGTCGCGCAGGCGCGCGATGTCGGCCATCACGTGCTCCTGCTCGGCGGCCGTCATGTAGCGGTAGAGGATGTCGAAGGCGAGCCCCGTCGAGTGCGGCGGCACGTCTATGCGCGTGGCGTTGGAGTTCGACTTGCTCAGGCGGTGCTGGTACTCGTCCGGGCGCACGAGCGAGGTTATCGGGAGCGGGCGGCCGAACCTCTCCCGGTAGGATTCGGCCAGCTCCTTCATTACGGCGAGCGCCTCGGGCCGCAGGTGGGCGAGCATCCGCACTTTCATCTCTTTGCGCGAGCGCTCGGCCGTCAGGTCGTAACGGCGGCCGTGGAAGTCTGAAGCGAGGGCGGAGAGCGCCTCGCGCTCGGCCGAGAGTTCGCGACGCCGTTCGGCGTCGCCGTAGAAGGAAACGAACGCCTCGGCCCTTTCGCGCTCGGCCTTGAGCGCCTTCTCCTTCTGCGCGAGTTGCGCGCGCAGCGACGCGCGGCGCGCGCGCTCGCCCTTGCCGAGGGAGTCTGCCTCACGCCTGAGCGCGTCGGCCGACTCTTCGAGTCGCGCGGCCGACTCTTCGAGGCGCGCGGACTCGGCCGCGAGTTCCGCCTCGTCGAGGACGGCGACGCTCAGGCGCGCCGACTTGTCGTAGTGCGTGAAGGGCTCGGGGTCCGCGAGCGCCCCCACGCCGTAGAGGACGTAGCTCTCGGTGGCGACCGGCGCCTCGACCAGTTCGCCTTGGCGAATCATCCCGGCGAGGCCGGCGTAGTCGTGGGGCGTCGCGACCGAGTGCTCCCTCCACTCGGCCACCTGGATGGCGAGGAAACGCCGCCGGTCGTCGTAGTGGCGCAACTGCGACGGCACTTCGACCTTCGCCTGCCGCCCGGTCGGCTCGCCGCGGTCCTCCATCACCCTCTGCGCCGCGAGCGGCCAGGCCGTCTGCTCGGCGGCGGCCGACGACGCGGGCACGGGGTCTAAGGCCGAAGGCGCCCACGCCCTGCGCGGCGCCTTCGGGCCGCCCAGCAGCAGCACGACCGCCGCGACGGCCCCCACAGAAAAGGCCGTCAGCGCAACTCTCCCCGTCCTTTTAAACTCTTTCACGCGAGGTTTCCCCTTGATATAGAAAAGGCCCGGCGGCGGACGCTCGGCAGGCGCGCCCGGCTCGTCAAGCCCGTGAGCACGTTTGATGTTCGCCGGCGGGGGAAAGTACGACGGGACGCCGTCGGGGGCCGTGAATTATCTTTATCTAGAGCGGCGTCACGTCTTTTGACGGCGGTCGGGCGCTGACCGTGCACGTAATCGTGTGGCGGCGCACGATTAGGTCAGTGGGCGCCCGACCGCCGCGCGCCGCCGCCCGCCTGCCCTTTGAGAGTTGGAGCGCTCGCCCGTTCTCATTCGCCGCGTGGCACACCCCTTGTAACTCGGCCGGGCGTCGCGTCAACTCAACCGACCGGCATACGCAGGGGTTCCGCGGGCGAAGGGAGAGCGCCGCGGGAGCCCGGCTCATTCCAACAAGAGGACAGAGGGGTTTAGGGTGATGAAGAAGTACGTACTTTCGTTCTTGTGTCTGGTGATTCTTGTCGCCTCCGCCGCGCCGTCCGCGACGGCGCAGACCCGCTCGCGCTTCGGCCGCAAGGCGCGGACGGCCGCCATCGTCGGCGCCGGCGCGGTCGCGGGGGCGCTCATCGCGGGCAAGAAGGGCGCGGCCATCGGGGCGGGCTCGGGCGCGCTCTACGCCTTCAACCGCGGGGCGGCGCAGCGCAACTTCTCTTCGCGCAACCGCCGCATCGGCACGGTGCTGGGCGGCACGGCGCTCGGCGCGGGGCTCGGCGCGGCCTTCGGCGGCAAGCGCGCCGCCGCGGTCGGGGCGCTGGCGGGGGCCGGCGGGTCTTACCTCTACACGAAGCGCAGCCGCCGCTACCCGCGCCGCTACTGAGACGGCTCGCCGGGTTCCGTCCGAAAGCCTGGTATGCGTTGGCGGGTCGTCTATTCGCCCGCGTAGCTGATCTCTTGTCGGCGGATGTGAAGGCCGGCGAGGACGAGCGTCAGCGCGGTGAAGACGAGCAGGCTGGGGACGGAAATCCAGGCGGGCGTCGGCTCGGCGAGCACGGCGAAGGGGCCCGACGGCGGGGGGATGGGCGTGAGCGAGTGAAGGTAATGAATGACGCTCACCTTCTTCAGCAGAGGCGGCAGCAGAAAGTTTATCCACTCCCAGCCGTAGATCAGCAACGCCGGGATGACGGGGTTTCTGAAGAACAAACCCACTATCAGAAAAACCGCCCCGTAACCGACGCACGCGAGCGCCGTGACGCCCGTGTACGTCAGCGCCTGCCCGAAACCGGGGCCGTCGAAAACGTACTCGACGCCCTGCGACGGGAAGAACCCGAAGTAGACCAGGGCGAACGAGCCGAGCGTGGTGACGCCGAACAGCGTGGCGGTCGCCACCAGCCCCGACAGGTATTTCCCGACGACGAGCACTTCGCGCCGCACGGGCGCGAGGAAGTAGTAGTGCAGGCTCCGGTCAACGACCTCGCCGCGGAACAGATTCATGAAGACCCACGCGCAGCCGAAGAAGAGGAGCGTGCGCAGAATCAGCGCGCCGTAAATGAAGGAGTAGGTGTTGCCCAGCCCCTCGAAGCTCCTGAACGCGCCGTCGGACTGCTGCACGATGGCGGCCGCAGCCGCCAGCACCATCAGCGGCAGCCCCGCGAGCGCGTAGAGCAGCAGCGCGCGGCGCCCCAGGAAGTTCTTCCCGAGTTCGAGGCGCAGGACGGCGAGCGTCTGCCGCGCCCAGAGCGACCAGTCGGGGCGGGCCGCCTCGTCGCCACCCGCCACACGCTTCTCCCCAGTCTCGACCGTGGAACTCAACTTACGCGCCCTCCTTCGGAACCTATCAGGTACTGGTACACGGCGTTCAGGTCGTCGTCCGCCGGGGCGACCGATTCGACCCGGAGGTCGTTCTCCGTCACGAGGCGGTTGAGCAGCAGGTAGAAGTCGTCGGGCCGGCGCGTCTTGACGAACAGCCCCCGGCGGTCGTCGTGGATGCGCGCCTCGATGGTGTGCTCGTGCTCGAAGAGGCGCGCGGCCAAGACCTGCGGGCGGTCGCAGCGCACGAGGATTTGCATCGGGTGCTCCTCTATCTCGTCGCGCACGCCGTGCACGTCGCCCTCGGCGACGACGTAGCCGTTGTGCATCAGCACGACGCTGTCGGACATCATGTCAACTTCGTGCAGGATGTGACTTGAGATGACGAGGTACAAGCCTTCCGCCGCGAGCGACTGGAACAGACGGATTATCTCGGCGCGCGCCATCGGGTCGAGTCCGTTCAGCGGCTCGTCGAGGATGAGCACAGAGGGGTTATGGGCGATTGACTGCGCGAGCCGTATGCGCTGCCTCATGCCTTTGCTGTAGCCCGCCACCTTGCGCCCGGCCGCGTCCTGCATTGACACGCGTTCGAGCGCCACCTGCGTCAAATCCCGCACCTCGCGCCTCGCGTAGCCGTGGACGCTCAGGTAGAACTCGACGAACTCGCGCCCCGTCATGCCGCGCGGGAAGGTGTCGAACTGCGAGCAGTAGCCGACCTTGCGGAAGAGTTTTTCCGGGTCGTGCGGGCTCGTGCCGAGCACGCTGATCGTCCCGCGCGTCGGCCGCAGCAGCCCCGTCATCAGGTTCATCAAGGTCGTCTTGCCCGAACCGTTCGGGCCGACGAGGCTCGTGATGCCCGGCGCGATTGACAGGTTGACGCGGTTGACGCCGAGAATCTCGCCGTAGAATTTCGAGACGCCCTCGAAGACTATCATCCCCCCGGCGTCCGTTGTCCGTGTCGTCATTTGATCACTTCGTAGGCGCGGACCTTGCGCGAGAGCAGCCAGACGCAGGCGAGGCAGACCAGCGCGACCGCCAGCCAGCAGGCCCACAGCGGCGGCTCGCGCAACACGACGTTCCTGAACTCTCTGCCCCAGCCGTCCTCGATGTTAAAGCGGCCCAACTCGCGCGTGAAGTTGCCGAAGAGCCCGCGCCGGATGTTCTTCATCAAATCCGTGGGGCTGATTAAATGCCCTATGCGCGTCATGAACAGGCCGTTGACTATCTCGCCGAACGCGGACGGGATGAAGAACAGTCCGAGCAGCGCGCCGCCCGCCACGACGCGCCACCGCACCAGCGCCGAGATGGCCAGCGCGAGCAGCGAGATGAACACTATCCACGTCATGCTCCCGACGAAGATGGCCCCCGCCACCCACGAATTCGACACGACCCAGCCCGCGCCCTCCAGGTATGCTTGCAGGAGGAAGAGCAGGAGCCCCGGCGCCCACGTCACGAGCGACAGCAAAATAACGAGCGCCGTCATCTTCCCGAGCACGTATTCGGCGCGCGAGAAGGGGCGGCACAGGTAGAGCGGCAGGGCGTTATTCGCCAGGTCCCGCGAGACGAGCGCGGGGCCGACCAGCACCGCGAGGAGGAAGGCGAGCCAGCCCTGGACTTCGACGAAGTGCTGGAAGAACGAGGCGTTAATCGGCAGCAGCTCGCGCACGTCAATCTGCATGAGCGCGACGGCGTTCGTGTTGTGATGCAGGTATATCAGGATGGCCGCGACGAGCGGGTAGATGAAGCACAGGCAGAAGACCGCCGTGAAGAACTTCGACCCGAACACGTCGCGCAGCGCGTAGCGCGGGAGGACGAGGAGGCGCGCCCACCCCGGCGTGAGCGCGCCTTCGTACCGCCGGTAGCTGTTTTCAAATACGGCCATCGCCGTCCCCCCCTTGGGCCGCGCCGCCCTCTTCGCCTTCCATCGCCTTGAGGAAAATGTCTTCGAGCGAATCGCGCTTGTAGTTCAGGCGGCGAATCTGGACCTGCCGCTCGAAGGCCAGACGGTAAAGGTCGCCAATCTCCACGCCGTCCTGCATCACGAGTTTTATGCGCCGCTCGCCCGCGAGCGCGTACTCGCAGCCTAACCCGCCGACCGCCTCGGCGAACGCCGCGCGGTCGCCCCCGCGCGTCTCAAGCTCGATGAACTTGCGGTTCGCCTTGCGCTCTTCGTCGAGGTTGCAGTTGGCGGCGATGCGCCCGTCCTTGAGGACGAGGATTTCGTCGCAGCACTCCTCGACGTCGCGCAGAAGGTGTGACGAGAGCAGGATGCGCGCCCGGCCGCTGTCGCGTATCTCCTGAATCAGTCGAATCATGCGCCCCCGCGTCGGCGGGTCGAGCCCGTTCGTCGGCTCGTCGAGGATGAGCAGGCGCGGCCCGTGCACGATGGCCTGCGCGAGTTTTGCGAGCTGCTTCATGCCGAGCGAATAGGTGTCAACCGGGCGGTAGCGCGCCTCGCCCAGCCCCACGTAGAAGAGGGCCTCGTGCGCGCGTTCGAGCGCCGCTTCGGAGGGGATGCCGGAGAGTTCGGCCATCAGCCGGACGAAGCGGACGCAGGACATTTTGGCGATGAACGAATCGCGCTCCGGCATGTAGCCGACCGACGCGCGCAGCCCCTTGGCGTTCGACGCGATGTCTTCGCCGAATATGCGCACCGTGCCGGAGGTGGGCGCGTGAAAGCCGAGCAGCGTGTGGATGAGCGTCGTCTTGCCCGCCCCGTTCGGGCCGAGCAGACCGACGGCGCGACCCTTGACCGACCCGCTCAAATCCTTCAGGATCGCCCGCCTGCCGAACGTGACGCTCAAACCGTTGAGTTCGATGACAGGGTTCATAAGCTGTTGAGACTTCCTACGATTTCCAGCGTGAGGGGGTTTGACTAAAATCGCGCGGGCAGATG
>DASVUF010000037.1:0-14686 GCA_036387195.1 Pyrinomonadaceae bacterium
ATCAACGGTTGATGAAGGCCGCGCCCCCTTTACCCCCAACGCGGCTCAGGAGCTTAAGATGCCGAGCATCTCTTCGTGGAGGATGCCGTTGCTGGCGGCGAGGCGCGC
Organism: Pyrinomonadaceae bacterium; assembly: GCA_036387195.1. GTDB lineage: Bacteria > Acidobacteriota > Blastocatellia > Pyrinomonadales > Pyrinomonadaceae > QHXN01. The sequence continues at coordinate 109 of DASVUF010000037.1, forward strand.
GCCGTAGATGTCGAAGGCCGAGCCGTCGTAGTGCGTGACGCGGCCGCCCGACTCCTCGACGAGCAGCACGCCGGCGGCCACGTCCCAAGGGCGCAAGCCCTCTTCGTAGAAGCCCTCGAAGCGGCCGGCGGCGACGTACGCGAGGTCGAGCGCGGCCGCGCCGTCGCGGCGCACGGACTGCGCGCGCATGATGAAGGCGCGGAAGTGGCGCGCGAAGTCGCCGCGCTCGCGCACGTCGTAGGGGAAGCCGGTGCAGACGAGCGCGCGGTTCAGCTCGTCCGTTTCAGAGACGCGCATCGCGCGGCCGTTGAGGGTCGCGCCGCCGCCGCGCTCGGCCGCGAACAGCTCGTCGCGCGTCGGGTCGTAGACGACGCCGAGGACGACGCGCCCCTCGCGCTCGAGCGCGATTGAGACGCAGAAGACCGGGTAGCCGTGCGCGTAGTTGGTCGTGCCGTCGAGCGGGTCGATTATCCACTTGTACTCGGCGTCGCGGCCGCCCGCCTCCTCGACGTCGCCCGACTCCTCGGTCAGCACGGCGTGGCGCGGGTGGTAGCTGCGGATGCGCTCGACGATGAGGCGCTCGGCCGCCAGGTCGGCCTCGGTCACGAGGTCGATGTCGCCCTTGTTAGAAACCTGGAGCGCCCGCCCGAACTTGTCGGCCAGCACCCGCCCCGCCTCTCTCGCGGTCTGGATGGCGAAGTTGAGCAAGGTCACTTCCCCCTGAGTATCGCCACGACCTCGGTCTGGACGGGCTGGCCCGTCACCTCGACGTCGCGGTCGGAGACGTAGACGTTGATTTCGGAGCGGACGCCGAAGCGGCCTTCGAGGTAGACGCCCGGCTCGATGGAGAAGACGGTGCGCGGGATGACGCGGCGCGAGTCGCGCGTCTCGAAGTTGTCCATGTTGGCGCCGTTGCCGTGCACCTCCTCGCCGATGGAGTGCCCCGTGCGGTGCGTGAACTGCTCGGCGTAGCCGGCGCGGCGGATGACCCCGCGGGCGACGTCGTCCACCTGCGCCGCGCGAATCGCCTTCCCGTCGCGGACGGCCGCGCGGACGAAGTCGGTGGCGGCGTCGCGCGCCTCGCGCACGACGTCGAAGACCTTGACGTACTCTTCGGGCACCGACTCGCCGACGTAGCCGACCCACGTCTGGTCGGCGACGATGGCGCCGGGCCGCCTGAGCTTCTCGGAGATGTCGAAGAGGACGAAGTCGCCGCGGCGGATGGGGGCGCTGCGCCGCTCGGTCGGGAAGTAGTGCGGGTCGGCGGTGTTCGCGCCAGCCGAGACGCCGCCGCCGCCGGCGGTCATGCCGGCCGCTTCGAGGCGGCGGGCGATGAACTGCTGGATGTCGTACTCGGTGACGGGCTCGCCGGCGCGTACGCGGCGGCCGATTTCGGCGAACGCCTCCATGACGGCGGCGTGAATCTTGTCGGCGGCCTCGCGGTGCGTGGCGAGCTGGTCGGGGGTGAGCGTGGCCTCGAACTGCTGGACGAGGTCGGCGCTGGTGACGACCGAGACGCCGGGCATCGAGCGGACGAGCTCGACCGTGCCGGCGTCAACGCGCGCGACGTAGGGCACGTCGCCCGTCGGCGAGTACTGCATGGCGATGTTTTTGAGCAGCACGCGCTTGCTGCGCAGGCCGCCCGAGGCGAGCGCGTCGCGCAGGCTCGCGTGCAGCTCCTGCCAGCTCCGGTAGACGAGCTTGCGGCCGGGCAGAAGGTCGAGGCGTTGGCGCTCGATGGAGTGGACGACGCGGACGGGCTCGCCGACGACGGGGACGTAGTAGAACCAGCGGCGCGTGCTGGCGCCGGCGGTCGGCAGGCGGAGTATGCGGTAGGCGAGCGGGTCGCTGCGGCGGAAGTCGTAGAAGAGCCAGCCGTCGAGGTTGGCCTCGCGCAGCGCGGCCTGTATCTCGGCGACGCGCCCGACCTGCTCGTCGCCGGGGCGCGGCGCCTCCTGCGCGCGCGCGCGGGCGGCGAAGGCGAAGGCGAGGGCGAGCGCGGCGAAGGCGAGCGCGGCGCGCGTTTGCGTTGTTCGTCTCATGATGTTCCTGCGGTCGGAAGAGATTAAACCACGGCCCCCTTTACTCGCAGGGCTTGCGGAAGCGTCGCGCGCCACGAGGCGTGCGGGAGCGCGCCTCGCGCCCGCCGGCGCTCAGTAGCGCGAGCCGGGGCGGCGCTCGCCGAGTATATGATAATTCTTCGCCCGGACGGCCTCCGCGGCGGCGCGGCGGTCGGCGTAGAGCGAGACGCGCGCGAAGTTGTGCGCCGCGAGCCCGGCGTGGAAGACGACGCCACAGGCGAGCAGCGCCGCCGCGAACCGCCGCCAGAACGGGCGAGTCAGCAGCGCGTCCCAGCAGTAGAAGGAGTAGAGCGCGGCCAGGGGGAAGACGACGTAGAAGGTGTGCGACGCCGGCGGCTTCGCCGAGAAGAGGAAGAGCGCGCACAGCAGCAGGACGGTGAGGAGCGCGAGCCGCCTGACCTGCGGCCAGTCGCCGCGCGCGCCCTCGCGCCTGAACCACATCACGGTCATGGCGGCCGGCTGCAAAAGCCCGACGGCGGTGACGAAGAGCGCGAAGGGCGCGAGCCAGGCGTGCTCGCGCAGGAAGGCGAGCCGCTCGGCCGAGTTGCGGCCGACGAAGCGCGCCGTCTCGAAACTCGCCAGCGAGAGGAAGCGCGCGGGCACGCCCTCCGCGGGGTTGACGACGCGCCAGAAGTTCCCCAGCCCCGGCGCGACCATCGCCCCCGCGCCGCCCGTCCCGCCCGCCAGCCCGTACTTCACGAACGTCGGCGCGAGCAGCGAGCCCGTCAGCAACGCCCCGCACGCGAGCCACGCGAGGGGCGCGAGCGCGCGCGCGCCGCGCTCTCGCAGTTGGAGGAAGACGGAGGCGGCGAGGAACGGCGCGAGCACGACCCAGGAGAGGTGCAACTGCATCACCCAGCAGAGCGCCAGCCCCATCCAGAGGTTCGACAGCCACGCGGGGACGAGCCCCTTGCGCGTCGCCGGGTAGGTTTCGAGCGCGCCGACGAAGAAGACGGCCGCCGCGGGCAGGACGTACGAAGGGTTGACGACGTGCGTCGAGAAGTTGAGCGTCCACGGCGCGGTCAGCAGCCAGCCCCAGACGAACCAGCGCGGCGTCCCCGGCAGGCGGCGCGCGCAGTACCACGCCAGCAGGCACAGCCCCGCGAACGAGAGCGCGTTGACCAGCAGGAACGGCGACTCGGGGGCGGGCGCGGCCACGAGCGGCAGGCCGACGAGCAGCCCCTGCAGCGCGCCCGGCACCTGCACGCCGCTCGCCACGTCCGGCCCGAAGTAGGGCCACGCGCCCGTCGCGTAGAACTTCAGGCCGATGAGGTAGACCTGGCGCTCGTCGTCGGCCCAGAACTGCGAAGAGAGCCCGTAGCCGAGGCGGAAGAGGAAGGCGGCCCCCAGCAGCGCGGCGAACAGCAGGCGCCGCCGCGCGCTCGTCCCCGCCTCCCGTTCGACGGCTTCCGTGTGCGTCACGCGCGCGTCCCCGGCCCTCAGCGAGCGCCCGCCGCCTTCGCGTCGCGCGCGGGGGCGAGCCTTGCGGCGGCGAGGCGCAGAACCTCCTGCACCTGCCTGTCCCAGTAGGGCCACGAGTGGCCGCCGGGCAGTTGTCGGAACTCGTGCGTAATCTTCTTCTCGACGAGCAGCGCGGCGAAGTCGCGGTTGCCGCCGAGGAGGAAGTCCTCGGTCCCGCAGTCGAGGTAGAGGAACGGGAGCGCCCTGACCTGCTCGGGCGTCAGCGCGCGCGCGAGCCGGAAGATGTCGTTGGCCTTGCGCGTCTCGTTGTCGGGCGCGTCGGCCGGGCCGTAGACGCGCGCGATGGAGGGGCGGACGAAGGCCGGCAGCCGCTCGTCGGGCAGCCACGACGCCGCCTGGAGCGCGCCGCTCATCGAGCCGGCGAAGGCGAACAGCTCCGGGTGCTTCAGCCCGAACTTCAGAGAGCCGTAGCCGCCCATCGAGAGCCCCGCGACGGCCCGCCCCTCGCGCGCGGCGACGGTGCGGAAGCGGCGGTCAACGTCGGGAATCAACTCCCGCACGATGTAGCTCTCGAACTTCTCCGCGGGGGCGGTGGCGCTGTCCGTGTACCAGGCGTCGCGCCCCTCGGGGGCGACGACGATGAAGGGGTAAGGGGCGGCGTGTTCGGCCAGACGCGCGCGCGCCGACACCCAGTCGCCCGCGCCGCCGCCGAGCCCGTGGAGGAGGTAGAGGACCGGGTAGCGCCTCTCCCCCGCCGAGCCGTAGCCGGCCGGCAGGATGACGTTGTAAGGGAGCGGGGCGCCGACCAGCCTGCTCTCGAACGCCACCGTCTCGTGGCGTCGCGCCGCGCCCGCCTCGCCGCCCCCTTTCGCCTCCTGCACGGCGGCGCGAACCGTCGTCCGCCGCGCAGGGCCCGGCGCGGCGGACGCCCGCGTGCGCGCGGCGGCAGTCTGCGCGGGCAGCAGCGCGAGCAGGAGGAGCGGCAGCAGCAGCGTGCGTGTCGTTCTGTTCATAGGGTGTCCCCGTTCGTTCTCAGGCGGCGGCCGTCACTCGGGCGCGGCCAGCATCTCCGAGGCGACGCGTAGAATCTCGCGCGCCTGCGCGTCCCAGTAGGGCCAGTCGTGGCCGCCCGGCCGCTGCCTGTACTCGTGCGCAATCTTCCGCCCGGCCAGCGCGGCGGCGAAGTCGCGGTTGGCGGCCAGCCAGGGGTCGTCCAGCCCGCAGTCGAGGTAGAGGAAGGGGAGCGCGCCGCGCCTCTGCTCGGGGAACTCGCGCGCGAGTCGCGGCAGGTCGTTCTCGCGCCGCGTCTCGCTGCCCGGCTCGCCGAAGACTTTGAGGAGCGACTCCTCGTCCGTGCGCGCGGCCGCGTCGAGCGCGCCGCTGGTCGAGCCGGCGAAGGCGAACAGCTCCGGCCGCCTGAACGCGAGCTTGAGCGCGCCGTAGCCGCCCATCGAGTAGCCGGCCACGCCGCGCCCGCGCCGTTCGGCGATGGCGCGGAACCGCCGCTCGACGTCCGGCACGACCTCCTCCAGCAAGTAGGACTCGTAGCGCTCGCCGCCCGCGCCGTCCGTGTACCAGCCCTTCCCGCCCTCGGGCGTGACGACTATCAACTGGCGCTCGGCGGCGTAGGCGGGGACCGCCGCCTCCTTCAGCCACGACGCGTAGCCGCCGCCCCACCCGTGCAGCAGGTAGAGCACGGGGTAGCGCGTCGCGCGCGAGGTGACGAGGCCGTAGCCGGGCGGCAGCACGACCCTGTAGGCGACCGTGCGCCCGAGCAGCCGGCTCGGCAGCTCGATTGTCTCGACGCGGACGCGGCGCGCGTGCTCGTAGTAGAGCGCCGCCAGCGCGGCGAGCAGGACGAGGGCGAGCGCCGCCGGCCGTAGGCGCCTCATCTGGCGAGCAGGAGGAGCGCCGCGGCCAGCAGCAGCAGCAGCGCCGCGGCGGCGAGGGCGATGACGAGCGTCGTCGTCCTCGACCTGTGTATCTGGACGCGGGTCGTGCCGGTGGCCGTCTCGAACGAGCTTTCTATCTGGTAGTCGCCGCCGCGGCGGTCGAGCAGGTTGGCGTTCTCGACGAGCGAGCGCATCTCGCCGCGCGCGGCGTCGGCGCGGTGCTCGGCGCGCCGCTTCTCGACCGCGAGCCGCAGCACCTCGTCGGCGGCCTTCTTCGTCACGTCGGCCGCCTGCCGCTCGTCCAGGTTGTGCAGCGCGTTCTCCAGCACGTCGTCGGCCGAGAGCCCGAACAGCGACTGCTTCTGCGGCGGCGCGAGGCTCTCCTTCTCGTCGGGCATCCCTTTCAACCTTTCTTCACCTTCAGCGTAATCGTCCCGAGCGGGAGCCGGACGGTGTGCGTGACGCGCCCGCGCCCGCCGCCCCCTTCGATGAGTCGTTCGATGTCGGCGAACTCGCGTTCGAGCAGCGCCAGCGCGTCGCGGCTCTCGCGCGCCTGCGACTCGGCGAGGATGGCGCGCGCGACGCGCATGTCGTCGGCCGCCAGCCATTGTAAACGCTCCTCGACCCGCCCGGGCAACTCCGCCGCGTAGGCGCGCTCGGCCGCGGCCTCGACGAGCGGCGCGACCGCCTCGCGCCAGTCGGACGTGCTGACGCTCAGCGAGTGCTCGCGCTTCGCGCAGTACTCCTCGCGCAGACGCCGCAGGACTTCGCACTTGAGGTCGAAGCTCATCAGCTCGGGCAGGCGCACCAGCAGGCGCTCGAAGGTTCGGCGGTTGGGGCGCACCTCGCCGGCCTCCCACTTGCGGCGCGTGCGGTGCGCGTACCTGGCCGCGCCGCGCCCGAACTCTTTGGCGTAGAGGCCGAACAACTCGTCGAGCGACGCGGGGTCGAGGCCGAGCAGCGCCCTGACGATGTCGGCGTCGCCCGGCGCGCGCGCGAGCGCCGCCTTCGCCGCCGCGCGCCTCCGCAGCGCGTAGGCGACCGAGGCGGCGAGCGCGAAGAGCAGCAGGCCGAGCAGAGTGATGACGAGCGTGAGCCGCATTGCGGAGCGCCCGGGCGGCGCTAGAAGATGAGCTTGATGAGGGCGACGGCCAGCGCCGGCCCGAGCAGCGCCATCGCCCCCGTCACCCCCAGCGCCAACAGAAACGGCGCCCAGCCGGCCGGCCGCGTCCCCGCGTACCGCCGCCGCGCGACGAGCCAGTTCGCCAGCCACGACGCGCCGAGGTTCCCGGCGAGCACCAGCAGGATGTAGACGACGATGATGGCCCCGCCCGTCGCCTCGCTGAACCCGTTGAGCGCGACGAGCAGCATCAGCCCCCCGAACGCGCCGAAGACCAGCAGCGTCACGCACGACACGGCGAACGTCGCCGCCCCCATCGCCACCCACGGCGTCGGCCTCTGAACGGGCGTGTGGCTCATAACCTCGGCGACCTCACTCCGCGCCCTGCGGCCCGAGCATCGGAATCTTCAAGCCCTTGTCGCGGGCGGTGGCCTCGGCCTCTTCGTAGCCGGCGTCAACGTGGCGGGCGACGCCGAGGCCGGGGTCGTTGGTCAGCACGCGGTTGAGGCGCACGGCGGCCTCGGGGCTGCCGTCGGCGACCGAGACCTGGCCGGCGTGGAGCGAGTAGCCCACGCCGACGCCCCCGCCGTGGTGGAACGAGACCCAGGAGGCGCCGCTCGCCGTGTTGAGCAGCGCGTTCAGGATGGGCCAGTCGGCGACGGCGTCTGTGCCGTCGCGCATCCCCTCCGTCTCACGGAAGGGCGAGGCCACGGAGCCCGTGTCGAGGTGGTCGCGGCCGATGGCGACGGGCGCGGACAACTCGCCGCGGCGGACGAGGTCGTTGATGGCCTCGCCCATCTCGGCGCGCTCGCCCAGCCCCAGCCAGCAGATGCGCGCCGGCAGCCCCTGGAACTGCACGCGCTCGCGCGCCAGCCGCATCCAGCGTTCGAGCGTCCTGTCTTCGGGGAAGAGTTCGAGCGCGAGGTCGTCGGTGCGGCGGATGTCTTCCGGAGAGCCGGAGAGCGCGACCCAGCGGAACGGGCCCTTGCCCTCGCAGAAGAGCGGGCGGATGTACTCGGGGACGAAGCCCGGTATCTCGAAGGCGTCGCGGACGCCGGCGTCGAACGCCTGCTTGCGGATGTTGTTGCCGTAGTCGAAGGCGACCGCGCCCGCGCGCTGCATGGCGAGCATCGCCTCGACGTGGCGCGCCATGGACTCGGCCGAGCGCCCGGCGTAAGCCTTCGGGTCCGCGCGCCGCAGCTCGTCCGCCTCCTCGGGCGAGAGCCCCGCGGGGACGTAGCCGTTGAGCGGGTCGTGCGCGCTCGTCTGGTCAGTGACGGCGTCAACCCTGACGCCCCTCCTGACCAGCTCGGGCAGCACCTCGGCGCAGTTGCCGACGAGGCCGACCGAGACGGCGCGCCTCTGCTCCAGCGCGTCCTCGCAGATGCGCAGCGCCTCGTCGAGGTCGAGCGCGAGGCGGTCGCAGTAGCCCGTCCGCACGCGCCGCTCGATGCGCTCGCGCTCGACCTCGACGCCGAGGAAGACCGCGCCGTTCAAGGTCGCCGCCAGCGGCTGCGCGCCGCCCATCCCGCCCATGCCGCCCGAGAGCACGAGGCGGCCCGCGAGGTCGCCGCCGAAGTGGCGGTCGGCCATCGCCGCGAACGTCTCGAACGTCCCCTGCACGATGCCCTGCGAGCCGATGTAAATCCACGACCCGGCGGTCATCTGCCCGTACATCATCAGGCCCTTGCGCTCCAGCTCGTGGAAGTGCTCCCAGTTGGCCCACGCGCCGACGAGGTTCGAGTTGGCGATGAGCACCCGCGGCGCGTGCTCGTGCGTGCGGAAGACGGCGACGGGCTTGCCCGACTGGACGAGCAGCGTCTCGTCGTTCTCCAGCCGGGTCAGCTCGCGCACGATGGCGTCGAAGGCGCCCCAACTGCGCGCCGCCTTGCCGCGGCCGCCGTAGACGACCAGCTCGTCCGGGCGCTCGGCCACGTCCGGGTCGAGGTTGTTCATCAGGCAGCGCAGCGCCGCCTCCTGGTGCCAGCCCTTGCAGTTCAACTGCGCGCCGCGCGGCGCGCGGACCGTTCTCGCTTGCGACATAAAGGTCAGTTGTTCCTCTTCTCCTGAATCCCGCGGACGACCTTCGTCACCAGCCCGCGCGGGAAGAAGCCGACGGCGCGGGCGACGAGCGCGTTGCGCAGGCCCGGGATGACGACCGTCCTGCCGGCGAGCAGGCCGCGGTAGCCGGCCTCGGCCACCGCGCGCGCGTCCATCACGGCGCGGTCGAAGAGCCTGGAGTCGCCCATCCCCGCGGCGGCGACGAAGCCGGTCGCGGTCGGGCCGGGGCAGAGCGCCGAGACGACCACGCCCGTCCCCGCGCACTCGTTCGCCAGCGCCTCCGAGAAGGAGAGCACGTAAGCCTTCGACGCGTAGTAGACGGCCATCAGCGGCCCCGGCTGGAACGCCGCCGTCGAGGCGACGTTCATCACGTAGCCGCGCCGCCGCGCCAGCATCCCCGGCAGGAAGAGCTTGGTCAGGCGCGTCAGCGCCGCGACGTTGACCTGTATGAGGTCGAGTTCGGCCTGCGCGTCCGTCTCGGCGAACAGCCCGTAGCTGCCGAAGCCGGCGTTGTTGACGAGCGCGTCCACGGTGACGGACGCGTCGCGCAGCTCGTCGAAAATCTCCTGCGGCGACTCGGGGCGCGCGAGGTCCGAAGGCAGCACGCGCGCCGCGACGCCGTGGCGCTCCCCCAGCTCCCCGGCGAGGCGCGCCAGCTTGTCGCGGCTGCGCGCGACGAGGACGAGCGAGTGGCCGTCGGCCGCGAACAGGCGCGCCAGTTCCTCGCCGATGCCGCCCGAGGCGCCCGTCACGAGCGCCGTCATCTTCGGCGCCCGCGTCATCGCGCCTCGCACCGCGCGGCGCCGGGGCCGAGCGTGCGTTCGAGGAAGCGCGCGACGCGGCGGTAGGCCGTGACGCGGTTCGAGAGCTTGCGGATGCTGTGCCCCTCGTCGGGCCAGCGCAGGTACTCGACCGCCCCGCCGCGCTCGCGGACGGCGCGGACGAACTGGTCGGACTCGGTCACGGGGTCGCGCGGGTCGTTCGCGCCGTGCGAGACGAGCAGCGGCGCGCGCACCCGCGCGACGTGCGTGATGGGGCTGAGCTGTTTGAAGAACTCGCGGTCGGCCGGGTCGTCTATGTCGCCGTACTCGACGCGGTCGGAAGCCTTGAGCTGCGGCGACGCGCCTTCGAGCGCCGTCACCCAGTTCGAGACGCCGACGAAGCTCACGCCGGCCGCGAACTTCTCGGGCAGCAGCGCCAGCGCCGCGTAAGTCATATAGCCGCCGTAGGAGCCGCCCATCACCGCCGCCTTCGACGCGTCCACGGGGCGGCCGGACTTCGCCAGCCACTCGACGGCCGCGCCCATGTCCTTGACCGCGTTCGGGCGCAGCCGCCCGTTGTCGAGCCGCGCGAAACGCTTGCCGTACCCCGTCGAGCCGCGGAAGTTGAGGTCGAGCACGGCGTAGCCGCGCGCGACGAGGTACTGCGTCACCGCGCCGAAGGAGGGGCGCGCCTGTCCGGTGGGGCCGCCGTGGACGCTGAGGACGACGGGCGCGCGCGCCTGCGCCGAAGCGCCGCGCGGCAGGTAGAGCAGCCCGTGGATTGTCTCGCCGTCGTGGCTCCTGAAGGCGACGGCCTCGGGCGCGACGAACCGCTCGGGGTCGAGCCCGGCCAGCGTGGACTCCGTGACGCGCGTCAGGGCAGTCCCGCCGGGCGAAGCCCGTTCGGCGCGGCCCGAGGCGCCCGGGGGGTTGAAAACCCAGACGTCGCCGGGCGTCCGCGGGCCGCTCAGTTGAACGGCGAGCACGGATGACTTCGCGTTCGCCGCCCACTCCAGAGAATTGACGACCCCGTGCGGGAGGGCGACGGCGGGCGTCAGACCCTTCGAGCCGCCCGCGCCGCCCGCGGCCGCGCCCGTTCGCGGGAAGCTCAACAGGCTGGTCTTACGGCTTTGCAGGTCGCGCACGTGAAGTTCGGAGAACCCTTCGGCGTTCTCCGTCCACGCGAGATGGCGCCCGTCCGCCGAGAGCGCGACCCGCTCCAGGTCGCGCCCGGGCGTCTCGACCCACGAGAGCTTGCGCGCCGCGAAGTCGTAGAAGGCGAGGCCCGCGAAGTCGCGCCCCTCGTCCGTCGCCATGTAGAAGCCGCGCGCGTCGGGCGTCCACGCGAATGAGCCGTAGGCGGCCGCCGTCTCAGGCTGGAAGAGCGGGCTGGCCTCGCCGGTCTTCAGGTCGAGGTAGAGCACGTCGTTGGCGTCTTCGCCGCGCGCCCGCGCGAGCAGCAGCCCCGAGCCGTCCGGCCGCCATGAGGCGACGTAGACGCCGCCGCGCCCCGCGTAGACGCGCGCGGGCTTCGGCGACCCGTCGCCGAGGTCGAGCGTGTAGACGTTGAAGTCGTCGCCGCCGGGGTCGGTGGCGGCGTAGGCGATGCGGCGGCCGTCGCGCGAGAAGCCGCCCCAGGCGCGGAAGGCTTCCGAGGGCGGCAGCAATTCGCGCTCGCGCGCGCCGTCGGGCGAGATGAGGTAGAAGCCCTCGCGCTCGTTGCCCGCGCGGTCAACGCCGTAGGCTATCCACTGGCCGCCGGGCGACCACTCGTGGAAGGTCACGCTCTCGCCGAAGGTTATCTGGCGCGGCGCGGCGCCGGCCCTCGTCTCGGCGACCCAGATTTGCGGCGTGCCCGTCGTCGAGGCGCGGAAGGCGACGAAGCGGCCGTCGGGCGAGAGCGACGGCGCGCTGGCCGCGCGCGCGTTCAGAAAGCGCGCGATGTCGGGGCAGGCCGCGCCCGCGAGCCCCAGGTCGCCCGCGGCGGGCGCGGGCACGTCCTCGGGCGCGGGCGTCTGCTTCTGCGCCGACGCCCCGCCGCACGCCAGCGCCACACAACACAGCAGCGCGAATGCTCTTCGCATGGGTGACACTCCTCGGAAGTGTGAAGGCGGAAGCGGGAAGGGCGAAGCGTTAAGGCGGAAGGCGGAGGGATGAAGGGAGCGCCGACGCCGTCACCCGGCCATCACCCGGCCGTCACCCGGCCGTCGCTTCGCACTTCACGAAGTGAGCGCGTTTGCTTTCACTTCATCCTTCCGCCCTTCCGCCTTCCGCCTTCGCCCGTTCACCCGCTCGTACGGCCGGGCCAGAGGGCGCGGAACCAGCGGCCGGAGGCGCTCTCCTCGCCGACTATCTGCTCCAGCTCGCCGGCGTCGAGCCAGATGCCGCCGCAGGTGTCGCAGCGGTCAATGTTGACCTCCTCGTAAGTCTCGGCGTGGAGCTTGCCCGTGCAGCGCGGGCAGGGCATCGTGACGGGCTCGCCGCCGCGGCTCTGCGCCTCCTCGCGGATGGCGTCGCGCAGGCGGTCGAGCGACTCCTTGTCCTTGCGCCTGAAATACTCCTCTTCCAGACCCCTGCGGCGCTCGTCGAAAATGTCTGACACTTGGGTTCTTCCTCCTCGGGTTGCCCGCGCGCCGACGCCGGGGCGCGGCCCCTTCGGCCGTCGGCGCGGGCGTGGCGTCGTTTGGCGGTTCGATGTGACGGACTATGTAATATCAGAAAACGGCCGCGCCGCGCCAGCACCACGCGCGGCGGCGCTTGCGCCCGCGCCCGCGCCTTCAATAAGCTGCCGCCGAGAGTTTCATCCGGCCCTTTAAAGGGAGGCGCCACGATGGCATTGAACCCGCGCGCGCGCGTGCTGCTGACGGCGGCCGCCGTCTTCGCCGCGCTGGCCGCGCTCGTCTGGTATCTCAGCTACGGCTACTGGTCGCAGCCGGTCACGCCGCTCCCGCCGCCGAGGCAGGACGCCGAGCGACTGCCGACGCCGGCCGCGACGCCGGCCGCCGACGCCGCCGCGACGCCGACGCCGGCCGCGACCCCCGCCGCCTCGCCCGAGGCTTTGCCGGCGCCCGCGCCCGGCGGGTCGCCGCAGGCGCAGGCGCCCGCGGGCGGCGACGCGGCGTCGGCGTTCGCCTCGGCGGGGCTGCTCATCCCGGTCGAGGGCGTCCGCCCTGAGCAGTTGCAGGACACCTTCAGCGACTCGCGCAGCGAGGGGCGCGTCCACGACGCCATAGACATCGTCGCGCCGCGCGGCGCGCGCGTCCTGGCCGCGACCGACGGCCGCGTCGTCAAGCTCTTCCGGAGCGCGAAGGGCGGCGTGACCCTCTATCAACTGGCCTCGGCCGACGAGCGGCTGGTGCTCTACTACGCGCACCTCGAACGCTACGCCGACGGCCTTTCGGAAGGCCGCCACGCGCGCCGCGGCGAGACGCTCGGCTACGTCGGCGACTCCGGCAACGCCACCCCCGGCAACACGCACCTGCACTTTCAGCTCTACCGCGTCGCCGACCCCAAAAGCTTCTGGACGGGCGAGAACGTCAACCCCTACCCGCTGCTCCGCGGCGCACAGTAACCCAAGCGACTTCAGGCTTTTTCTGTACGCCGGGCGTCCGCAAACGGTGCGGGGGCGAGCCGGCGCGCGCCGTTTTACGGGGAAAAGTGCGGGGAAGGGGGCGCGGGAACGAGAGTTGCCACTGGGTTCGGGAAGCGTCCGCGCCGTGGCCTCTCCCGCCCGAAACGGCGCGGGAGTCTGTTTGTTAAGGAGTCTTAAGAGGTTGAAGAGCACCGAAATGATAAAGAGCATCTTGAAGTCGCCGCCGGCGCTCGTCGCCGCGCTGGCGCTGCTGGCGGCGTCGGGCTGCACGACCGCCGGGCCGGCCAACACGGCCGCGCCGAACGCGCCGACGGCCTCGGCCTCGCCCGCGGCGAGTCCGGCGGCTCCCAACGGCGCGGCGCCGGCGAACGGCGCGGCGGCCGCGGGCCTGCCGGTGACGCTGCCCGTGCTCGACGCGATGTTCGCCGACGAGGCTTTCGCCGGCGAGCTGAAGTCGAAGCTGCAACTGACGGACGAGCAGATAGAGGGCCTGCGCAGGGTTGCGGGCGAGGAGCGCGCCGGGCTCGACGAGGCCGGCGGCGAGTCGGGCAACACGCGCGAGGCGACGCGGCGCGCGTCGGAGAAGATTCGGGCGGTCGTCGGCGCCGAGAAGGCCGCGGCCTTCAACGCCTTCGTCAGCGAGCGGTGGGCCGGCGGCGAGGGCGCGCTCGCCTCGAAGCCCAACTCCGTCCCGACCGACACGCGCATCGTCGTCAACGCGCCGGCCTACCGCATGGACGTCTTCCAGGACGGCAGATTGGTCAAGACCTACAAGGTCGGCATCGGCTACCCGGAGTTCCCCCTGCCGCAGGGGTTGAGGAAGGCCGACACCATCATCTTTAACCCGACGTGGACGCCGCCCGACGAGCCCTGGGTCAAGGGCAAGTTCGAGCCGGGCAAGAAGGTCGAGGCGGGCAGCAAGGACAACCCGCTCGGCCCCATCAAGATTCCCATCGGCCTCCCGTCGCTCATCCACGGCGGCAAGGCGCCGGCGAAGCTCGGCGGCTTCGCCTCGCACGGCTGCGTCGGCCTGACCAACCCGCAGGTGCAGGACTTCTCGGTCGTGCTGGCCGGCCTCGGCGGCGGGCTGCTCACGCCCGAGGACGTGGCCGGGTACGCGAAGAACCGCGAGGAGACGAAGCAGGTCAAGCTCAACTCGCCCGTCCCCGTAGAGCTGCGCTACGAGACCATCGTCGTCGAGGACGGCAGGCTCATCATCTACCGGGACGTCTACGACAAGGGGACGAACACGGAGGAGAACCTGCGGCGGGTGCTCGAAGCCAACGGCGTGCGGCTGGAGGACTTGAGCGAGCAGGAGCGCGCGCAGGTCACGGAGGCGCTCCAGGCGATGGCGCGCGACGCGCAGGGCAACCCGGCCGACGGCCAGCCGACGCCGACCCCGACGCCCGCCGCCGGCAAGGGCTCCAACAAGAACGCCAACGTCCGCGAGACGAAGACCATCAAGGGGCAGAAAGAGGTCGTCATCGAGGTCGCGGCGCTGCGCGGCAAGGGCTACCCCGCGCCCGTCAACCTCGACGCCGGCGGCGCGAAGCAGCAGCAGCCGGCGAAGGCGCAGCCGAAGAGGAAGGCGTAAACTCCCGCGCGGCCCCTTCGTCGGGGCGCGCGGCGCGAAAACCGAGAGGCGGGGG
>DASVUF010000038.1:0-7431 GCA_036387195.1 Pyrinomonadaceae bacterium
CGCTCATCCGCGAGCTGCCCGACCCGGAGGGCGCGCGGGTCTTCTACGAGCGCGTGACGGGCGAGCAGGCGCGGGCGGGGCGCGCCTTCGAGCGCGACGGGGGGCTGCTGGCCGACGCGCTGGCGCTGGCGGCGTGGAGCCCCCTGCTCGGGACGACGCTCGAACAGAGCCCGGAGCACCTGACGTGGCTCGCGCGCGAGCGCGGCGACGCGCGCGTGCGCCCGACCGAGGCGCTGCGCGAGTCGCTGGCGCGCTTCGCGCTCACGCACACGCGGCTCTCGCCGCAGGCGCAGCTGGCCGCCTTCCGCCGCCGCGAGCTGCTGCGCGTCTACCTCCACGACATACGCCGCGCCAGCACGCTCGTCGAGACGACCGAGGAGCTTTCCAACCTCGCCGACGCCGCGCTCGTCCACGCGCTCTCGCTCGCGCGCCAGGAGCTTGAGAACCTCTACGGCGCGCCGCAGTGCGCCGACGCGCGGGGGCGGAAGATGACGGCGGGCGTGACGGTCGTCGCGCTCGGCAAGCTCGGCTCGCGCGAGCTGAACTACTCCTCCGACATCGACCTGCTCTTCCTCTACTCGGACGACGGCGAGACGTCGGGCGCGGGCGAGCGCGGCGCGACGACCAACCGCGAGTTCTTCGTCAAGCTGGCCGAGCGCGTCGCGCGCATCGTCGGCGGCGCGTCGTCGGGCGAGGGCGCGGCCTACCGCGTGGACCTCAGGCTCCGGCCGCACGGGCGGGACGGCGCGCTCGCCGTCTCGCTCGAAGAGGCGCTGCGCTACTACCGCGAGAAGGCGCACGCGTGGGAGCTTCAGGCGCTCATCCGGTCGCGCGCGGCCGCCGGGTCGCAGGCGCTCTTCGCGCGCTTCGCCGACGGCGTGCGGGCGCGCGTCTACCGCGCCGAGCAGACGGTCGCGCAGGCGCTCGCCGACGTCCGCCTCGCCAAGCAGAAGATTGACCGCTTCCACGGCGAGGAGGCGCGCGGCTTCAACGTCAAGCTCGGCCGCGGCGGCATCCGCGAGATAGAGTTCGTCGCGCAGGCGCTCCAACTCGCGCACGGCGGCCGCGACGCGTGGCTCCAGGCGCCGCACACGCTCATCGGCCTCGGGCGGCTCGCCGAGCGCGGGCACATCACCGCGCGCGAGCGCGGCGAGCTGTCGGACGCCTACGACTTCCTGCGCACGGCCGAGCACCGCCTGCAGATGGAGCACGGCCTACAGACGCACACCGTGCCCGACGCCCCCGCGCGGCGCGAACTGCTCGCGCGCCGCATGCACTTCCAGCCGCCGCGCGCGCTCGCGGAGTTCGACGAGGCGCTGCGACAACACACGTCCGCCGTCTCGCGCGTCTTCGAGCGCGTCTTCCGCGTCGCCGGCGAGGGCGCGTGCGCGGCCGAAGCGCTCGCGGCCGGCTCCAACACGCGGGGCGGGGCAGTGGCGCCGCCGGCCGGCGACGCCGGGGCGCTGCGCGGCGGCGGGGCGGCGCCCGAGCCGGACGAGGCGGCCGAGGGGGCGAGCCTGCGCGCCGCGTCCGAGGTCTTCGCGCGGCGGCTCGCGCGCGGCGCCGGCGAAGGCCCCGGGGCCGAGGAGGTCGAGCGCCTGCTGCGCGACGAGGCGGCGCGCTCGCTCAACCGTCGGCGCGCGCTCCAGCTCGCCGCGCGCTTCGCCGCGTCGCTGGCGAAGACCGACGACGCCGTGGGCCTTTCGGCCGAGTCGCTGCGCGAGCTGGTGCGGCTGTGCGGGGCGTCGGAGTCTTTCGGCGAGACGCTGACGGCCAACCCGGCGCTCGCCGCCTCTTTGGCGACGCCGGCGCCGGCGGTCGCCGCGCGCGACCAGCGGGCGCTGCTGCGCGCGGCCGTGGACGCCGAGACGACCTTCGGCGGGGACCTGTCGGCGCTGCGGCGCGCGTGGACGCACCTCCTCGTCGAGATAGGCGCGCGCGACTCGGCGGGCGACTTCACGCACGCCGAGTCGAACGCGCTCCAGACCTCGCTCGCCGCGGCGAGCATCAACACGGGGCTGCTCGTCGCGCGGCGCGAGATGGCGCGGCGCTACGGCGGCATGGCCGCGGGGCCGCGCCTCGCGGCGCTCGCGCTCGGGCGGCTCGCCAGCGGCGGCGTGGACTACGGCTCCGACCTCGACCTCGTGCTCGTCTACGACGAGGCCGCGGCGTCGCCCGTGCGCGGCCTGACGCGCGACCAGGCTTACGCGCGCATGGCCGAGCTGCTCGTCAACGCGCTCTCCAGCTTCACGCGCGACGGCCACCTCTACCGCGTAGACCTGCGGCTGCGCCCCGACGGGCAGAAAGGCCCCATCGCGTCGCCGTCGCGCGCCTTCGTCGAGTATCTGGGCGCGCGCGCGCAGGTCTGGGAGTGGCTGGCGCACGTCAAGCTGCGAGCGGTGGCGGGCGATTTGGAGTTCGGGCGGTCGGTCGAGGCGCGGGCGCGCGCGGCCGTCCACGAGGCGGCGGGGCGCGCCGGCGCGGGCGTCCTCGCGGCCGAGACGCGGCGCGTGCGCGAGCGGCTCGAACGCGAGCGCGGCGCCCCGCGCGGGACCGACATCAAGTTCGGCCGCGGCGGCATGCTCGACGTCTACTTCGCCGCGCGCTACCTGCAACTGCGCGACGGCCTGCCCGACGCCGACGGCGCGCGCTCGACGCGCGCCACGCTCGAACGACTCCGCGGGGCCGGCTCGCTCGGCGAGTCGGAGTTCGACGCGCTGTGCGGCGGCTACGCGCTGCTGCGCCGGCTCGACCACGAGCTGCGCCTGCTCGCCGGCCGCTCGACGCGCCTCCCCACGGCCGCGGACCACCCCGTCCTGCGCGACCTCGCGCGCCGCGCCGGCCACGACTCGCCCGCCGCGCTCACCTCAGAGCTTCGAGAGCGCATGGCGGCCGTCCGCGCCGCATACGACCGAATCACCGCGGGCTGAAGGCGCCCGCCCTCGCGGGGTCGCGCGCCCGAGTCTCCGCCCCGAGGCCGGGCTCACCTGAGGGACAGGACGAGGAAGGCGAGGACGGCCAGCGAGACGCCGACGTAGGCGGGCGCGCTCGGCGACTCGCCCGGCGCGAGCAGCCCGAGCACGTTCGAGAGCACGACGGAGGTCGCGCCGAAGAGCGCCATCGTCCGCCCCAGCCCGGCGCGCGTGAAGACGTAGAGCCGGCCGAAGGTCGCGGCCGTGCGCAGCCGCATATAGGCGAGGAACCAGCGTGAGAGGAAGTTGTGCGCGGCGAAGCCCCGGCCTTCATGTTCGCGCGCGCCGTCAGGCCGGAGGCGGTGAAGGGCAGTTGGCCGCCGACGAGTATCCAGACCGGCGACATCGTCACGCCCCGCGCCTGGCGTGGGTCAGGCGAGGCGGGGCGAGCCCGCGACCTCTTCGTGCCAGCAGCGCGTGCAGAAGAGGTGGCGCGCGGCGCGCTCGGCCGGCGTGTAGTCGGCCGAGCCCGCCAGCCTGAGCGCCAGCCCGCGCTCCTCCTCGCTCAGCTCGTACCAGGCCTTGAGCGGCCCTTCGCCGCAGCGCGGGCAGCGCCCCTCGCCCTGCGCGCTCGTCGTGTATTCGGCTCCGCCCATCGAATCCTCCCCCGCGCGTCCGGACCGCGCGCCGCGTTGAGAAAGCCGGCGGCCGCGGGTTAATATCGCCCACGTCTTTAACACACCCACGGCCGGAAGAGAAAGTCTTAAAAAGCCATGACGAAGAACGCGCGCACGCACGCGGCACTCGGGCTGCTGCTCCTCCTCTCACTCTGCCCCGCGGCGGCGGCGCAGGAACGCGCCGACCGCTTCGACTTCTACGGGCGCGGCCCCTACCGCCAGCAGACGCCGCGCCCGCAGTCCCTGCTGCGCTACGACGTGGGCGACTTCCACACCAACTACGCGATGATGGAGCGCGTCGTCGCGGCCATCGCCGCGGCCGCGCCCGACCGCGTGCGCGTCTTCGACATCGGGCTGACGAACGAGCACCGGATGCAGCACCTCGTCGCCGTCTCGGCGCCGGAGAACATCGCGCGGCTCGACGAGATAAAGGCCAACCTCAAGCGCCTGAGCGACCCGCGCGGGCTCGCGCCCGAGGAGGCGCGCCGCATCGCCTCGCAGACGCCGGTCGCGCTCTGGATGCAGTACACCATCCACGGCAACGAGTCGGCCTCGTTCGAGGCGATGATGCAGGTCCTCTACCAGCTCGCGGCGTCCGAGGAGCCCGCGACGCTCGACATCCTGCGCAACAGCGTGGCCCTCATCAACGTCTGCGCCAACCCCGACGGCCACGAGCGCTTCGTGACGTGGTACAACTCCTTCGGCGTCGGCGACCCCGAGCCGTCGGCCGCCGAGCACGACGAGCCCTGGTCGGTCTACGGCCGCGTCAACCGCTACCGCTTCGACCTCAACCGCGACAACATCGCCACCTCGCAGGTCGAGACGCGCAACATGCAGCGCGCCTTCCTCGAATGGAACCCGCAGGTGGCGGTCGACCACCACGGCCAGCCCTCGCAGTTCTTCTTCCCGCCGGCCGCGCTGCCCGTCAACCCGAATCTGCCGCCCGGGCAGACCGAGCGCTGGCTGACCGCCTTCGGCCGCGCCAACGCCGCGCAGTTCGACCAGCGCAACTGGGACTTCTACGTCCGCGACATCTTCGACCTCTTCTACCCGGGCTACTGGGACTCCTGGCCGGCGCTGAACGGCGCGACGGGGATGACCTACGAGACGGACTCGGGCGGCTGGAAGGGCTTGCGCTGGCGGCGCGACGACGAGACGGTCGTGACGATGCGCTCCGGCATCGCCAAGCACTTCGTCGCCTCGCTGACGACGCTCGCCACCGCGGCCGCGAACCGCGAGGAGCGCCTGCGCGACTTCTACGAGTTCAAGCGCACGGCCGTCGAGGAGGGGAGGACGGGGCGCGTCCGCCGCTTCGTCATCCTGCCGGGCGGCGACCCGGGCCGCGCGGCCGAGCTGGTCGAGAACCTCCTGCGCGCCGGGATCGAGGTCAGCAGGGCGACCGCGCCCTTCCGCTCGGCGCGCGCGCACGACTACACGGGCAAGGACTCGCCGGCCGCGGCGCGCGACTTCCCCGCGGGCGCCTACGTCGTCGACCTCGCGCAGCCGCAGAAGCGTCTGGCGAAGGCGCTGCTCGAAGTCCACACGCCGCAGGACGACGCCTTCCAGCGCGAGCAGCTCGCGCGCTTCTCGCGCAACGAGCGGCGCGGCCGCGGCGGGCTCAAGGAGGAGTACGGCTTCTACGACGTGACCGCGTGGTCGCTGCCCCTCGCCTTCGGCGTCGAGGCTTTCTGGACTGAAGACGCCGGCGAGGTCGGCGGGGAACAGGTCAGACTGGAACTGCCCGCCGGGGTGGAAGCGAATATCAGCTGGCTCCTGAATAGCAACGCGTCCGAATTGTCCGGCGGCCCTAAACCCACACCCGCCGTCGAGGGGTTCACCCCGGCGCCGGGCCGACTCCTCACGCCTCTCAATGCCCCGCGTTACGTCAGCGGAGTTCCCGGGGGCGGCGTGACGGGGCGCGCGCAGGTCGCCTACGTCATCCCTTACCAGACGAACGGCGCGGCGTCGCTCGTCTTCCGCCTGCTGCGCGAGGGATTCAGGCTGGCCGTCTCGACCAGGACGTTGAACGCGGGCGGGCGCGACTGGCCGCGCGGGACGGTGGTGGCGCGCGTCTCGCGCAACCCCGAGACGCTGCACGAGCGCGTCGCGCAACTCGCGCGCGAGACGGGCGTGGACGTGGCGGCCGTCGGCACGGGATTCCCGGAGACGGGCGAGACCGGCGTCGGCTCGGAGACGGTCGTGAGCCTCCGCCGGCCGAAGATTATCGTCGCGGCCGACGAGCCCGTCAGCACGACCGGCTACGGCGCGATGTGGTGGACGTTCGACCGCATGGGCGTGGACTTCACGCCGATGACGATTGACGCCATCAAGCGCGCGCGGCTCGACAACTACAACGTCATCATCCTGCCCGACGGGTCGGCGGGCGGCTACTTCTCGCGCTTCGGCAAGGCCGGCGTCGAGACTTTGCGCGGCTGGGTCGAGCGCGGCGGCACGCTCGTCCTCGTCAAGGGCTCGGCCGTCTTCGGCGCGCTCAAGGACGTCAACTTCACCTCCGCCCGCCTCGTCGGCAGCGACGAGGACGAGCAGAAGGGCGGCGACGCGCCCGCGGGCGAGGCGCGGCCCGCCGCCACGCCCACGCCCGAAGACGCGGCGGGCGCGAACACGGCGCAGACGAACGCGCAACGCCGCGGCCGCCGCGAGGCGCAGGCCGCGACCTCGACGCCCGAGCAGGCCGAAATCTCTTCCGCCTCGGCGGCGCAGACCGAGAAGATGGAGGGCGCGGCGCCCGACCTGCCCCCCATCGCCTCGCCCTCGGCGCGACCCGGCCGCGTGCCCGAGGCCGTGCCCGGCGCCATCATGCGCGCCACGCTCGACCGCCGCGCGCCGCTGACCTACGGCTACGAGCAGGCCACGCTGCCCGTGCTGGTCGACTCGGCCTACTTCTTCCGCCCGTCGAAGGAGGGGACGAACGCGGTCGTCTTCTCGGGCGAAGCGGCGCGGCCGCTCCACGTCGCCGGCTTCATCTGGCCGACGACCGAACAGCTCCTGCGCGGCACGGCCTACGTCATAGACGAGCCGACCGGGCGCGGCCACGTCGTCCTCTTCGCCGAAGACCCGAACTTCCGCGCCATCTGGCGCTCGACCACGCGCCTCTTCTTCAACTCGTTCCTTTTTCAACCAATCTTTTAGGGGAGGCTCTTGGCTGTCGGCTTTCGGCTCGTAGCTTGAAACGGAGAGGCGGCCAGCCCGACCGGGCGGCCCGGGGCTAACGGCCGACGGCCGGGAGCCAACAGCCGGGAGCCGACAGCCATCTAAGCACCATGTTTCAGGTCAGGGCGGCTTTCAGCGAGCAGGTGGAGTGGAGGACGAGCGCGGAGGCGGCGCGCGCGTTCTTCAACGACCTCAGGAACTTCGTCGAGCTGATGCCCGGCGTCGAGCGCATCAGCCCGGAGGCCGGCGGCGTCGCGCGCTGGCTCATCCGCGCGGAGGTGCCCGTCGTCGGCTCCATCCGGCAGGCGTTCCCCGTCTCGCAGTCGTTGGACGAGCCGGCGCGCATCGAGTGGTCGCCCGCCGCCGGCGAGAGCAAGAACTTTCTGCGCTACGCCGCCAGCTTCGAGCCGCGCGGCGAGACGACGCGCATCCGCATCGAGCAGCGCGTCGAGCTGCGCCGCGCCTCGGCGCGCGAGCTGCACGCGCTGGCGGGCCTGGCCGGCGAGTCGCGCCTCAGCGCCGCGCTCCAGAAGGGCGTCGCCGAGATGCTCCAGTCATTCCTGCGGCGCGCCCGCGCCCGCCTGGAAAAGTAAGCGAAAGTAAGCGTCGGGCGTAAAAGGGAGGGGGCGAGGGAGAGGGGCCGTCAAAGCCCCTCTCCCTCGCCCCTCCCC
>DASVUF010000039.1:0-16361 GCA_036387195.1 Pyrinomonadaceae bacterium
CGACCTCGACGCGGTCGCCGGCCTTCAGCTTGTGCGAGGGCTTGGCGGCGCGCCCCGAGACGAGCGCGTCGCCGTCGTCAATCACGCGCTTGAGCGTCGAGCGGCTGACGCCCTCGACGCGCGCCGCGAGGAAGGCGTCCAGCCGCGCGCCGGCCTCCTCCGCGGTGACCTCGAACGCCAGCGCCTCCGCCTCCGGCTCGGCCGGCATGTCGCCCTCCGGGCGGGCCGGCATGACGGCCTCCGGGCGGGCCGGCGTGTCGGCGGCCTCGGCGGCGCCCTCGATGTTGTCTCGCTCTTCGCTCATGCGCCCGCCGTGTCCGTGGCGGTCGTCGCGCCGCCCGCGACGCGCCCGTCGCCGCCCGCGCCGCGGCGGCGCAGGAGGAGGAAGACCGCGCCGCCGGTGAAGACGGCCAGGCTGATGAGCTGCGAGGTCGAGAGGCGCGTCAGCGTCGTCAGGCCGAGGATGTCGCCGCGCGGGTCGTCGCGGAAGAACTCGATGGCGAAGCGCGTCAGCCCGTAGAG
The DNA here is from genome assembly GCA_036387195.1 of Pyrinomonadaceae bacterium. Lineage (GTDB taxonomy): Bacteria > Acidobacteriota > Blastocatellia > Pyrinomonadales > Pyrinomonadaceae > QHXN01. The sequence goes on from DASVUF010000039.1 coordinate 523, forward strand.
CACGGCGTAGGCGGCGATGACCTGCCCGTCGAAACGCTTGCGCCGGTGGAGCCGGTAGAGGAGGCCGAAGATGACGAGCGCGGCGGCCGACTCGTAGAGCTGCGTCGGGTGCAGGTGGACGCCCGCCGGGACGCCCGTCACGCGGCTCGCCTCCTCGCCGAAGACGACGCCCCAGGGCCCTTCCGTCGGCGCGCCCCAGCAACAGCCCGCGGCGAAGCAGCCCTGGCGCCCGATTGACTGCCCCAGCGCCACGCCCGGCGCGAACGCGTCCGTCACCTTCCAGAACGGGAGCCGGTAGCGGCGTATCAGCAGCACCCCCGTCAACAGCCCGCCCAGGAAGCCGCCGTACCACACGCCGCCCGACCGCAGGAAGTCTATCGTCAGGAGGTTGCGCCAGTCGGCGCCGTACTCGGGCTCGGCCAGCATCAGCAGCAGCTTCGAGCCGAGCAGCCCGCCGAGCAGCATCCACAGCCCCAGGTCGAAGACGCGCTCGCGCGGCAGCCCGTCGCGCGCGCCGAGCCGCGACGACACGAACAGCGCCGCCATGAAGGCCAGCGCCAGAAGCACCCCGTACGTGTTGACCGGGAAGCCGCCGATGCGGAAAAGCTCTGGGTACATAAGTCGGCTGTTGGCTGTTGACTGTTAGCTGCCGGCTGTTGGCTGCTGCTTATGGCTTACGGCTTCCCCGACTGACGAGAGCTAAAAGCTAAAAACTAACAGCCGGCGGCCCCCTCCGACGGCTCCCCTTCAACCGTCGCCCGCCGCCGCAGCGGCAGCCTTCTGCCGCCTGCCCTCCTCGCGCCCTTCCAGAATCAGGTCGAGCGCGAGCAGCCCCGCGCCGACGCAGATGGCCGAGTCGGCGACGTTGAAGGTCGGCCACTGGTACGAGCCGATGAAGACCTCGATGAAGTCCACGACGTAGCCGAGCCGCACGCGGTCCGTCAGGTTGCCGGCCACGCCCGCCAGCAGCAGCGCCAGCGCCCCGAGCAGCCGGTCGTCCGTCCGCTTCGTCCGGAAGAAGTAGGCGAGCAGCCCCACGACCGCCAGCGCCGCCAGCGTCGCCAGCATCCAGCGGCCGAACTCGCCGCGGTCCTGCAACCGCCCGAAGGCGATGCCTGTGTTCTCGGCGTAGGCGAATTGCAGCAGGCCGTCGAAGACGCCCACGACCTCGCCGCCGCGCAGGCGGCGCACCGCCCAGGCCTTCGACGCCTGGTCGGCCAGGTAGACGACGCCCGCGGCGAACAGGTAGGCCGCGCGCCAGCGCAGGCCCCGCGCGCTCAAGCGGCGCCCCCCTCGGCCTCTACCTCGGCCAGCGCCTCGACGCACCGCTCGCACGCCGTCGGGTAGCGCGTGAACTCGCCGACGAGCTTCGAGTAGTTCCAGCAGCGCTCGCACTTCCGCCCGTCGGCGCGCTCGACGGTGACGCGCAGCTCGTCGCCCGCCTCCTCTTCGAGGAGCGTCAGCGAGACCTGCGAGACGATGAAGACGTAGCGCAGCTCTTCGCGGTAGCCTTCGAGCAGGCCGAAGGTCTTGCGCTTCGCCTCCAGCCGGACGTGCGCTTCGAGCCCGCTCCCGATGAGCTTCGCCGTCCGCGCCTCTTCGAGCGCGCGCAGCACCACGTCGCGCACCTCGAAGAGCCGCGCCCAGCGTTCGAGCAGACCCGCGTCGCGCTCGACGTTCAGCGCCAGCGGGAACTCCGCGACGTGAACCGACGGCGGGACGGCCGCGCCCTCGTCCGCGCCCCCTGCGTCCGCCGCCGGGCCGCCCTCGGCGCCTTCCGCGCCCCCGGCGCCCCCGGCCGTCGCGCCGGCAGCGGCCCCGCGCAGCCTCACCTCCGGCAGGTTCTCCCAGATTTCGTCCGCCGTGAACGAGAGCACGGGCGCGAGCAGCCGCGCCAGCGCGTCGGCGATGTGGTTCAGGGCCGTCTGCGCGGACCTGCGCGCCTCGGACTTCGGCGCGTAGGTGTAGAGCCTGTCCTTGATGATGTCGAAGTAGCGCGCCGAGAGCGTCACCGTGCAGAAGGCGTCGAGCGCGCGGTAGACCGCGTGGAAGTCGTAGGCCCTGTACGCCTCGACGGCGCGCTCCACCAGGCGGTCAAGCTCGGCGAGCGCCCAGCGGTCGATCTCGCGCATGCGGCCGAGCGGCACGGCGTCGCGCGCCGGGTCGAACCCGTCGAGGTTGCCGAGCGCGTAGCGCGCCGTGTTGCGAATCTTGCGGTACGAGTCGGCGACGCGCTGGAGGATTTCCGGCGAGCAGCGCATGTCCTCGCGGTAGTCGGACGACGTGACCCACAGCCGCAGGATGTCGGCGCCGGAGTCCTTGACGAACTCCTCGGGCGCGATGGCGTTGCCCGCCGACTTGTGCATCGCGCGCCCCTGCGCGTCGAGCGTCCAGCCGTGCGTGACCACGGCGCGGTAAGGCGCGCGGTCGTGCGCGGCCAGCCCCACCATCAGGCTCGAATTGAACCAGCCGCGGAACTGGTCGCCGCCTTCGAGGTAGACGTCGGCCGGCCAGCGCAGGCCGTCGTAGTGTTCGAGCACGGCGATGGACGAGACGCCGCTGTCGAACCAGACGTCGAGGATGTCGGTCTCCTTCGTGAACTCGTCGCCGCCGCACCGCGGGCAGCGGAAGCCCTCGGGCAGAAGCTCGCGCGCCTCGCGCGTGTACCAGGCGTCGGTCGTCTCGCGCTCGAAGACGTCGGCGACGTGGTCGATCGTCCGGCGGCTGGCGACCGCCTCGCCGCACCGGCAGTAGAAGGCGGGGATGGGCACGCCCCACACGCGCTGGCGCGAGACGCACCAGTCGGGCCGCCCCTTCTGCATGTTGCGCATCCGCTCGACGCCCCACGCCGGGACCCACTGCACGCGCTCTATCTCGCCGAGCGCGCCGGCGCGCAGGCTGGCGCCCGGCGCGTCCTCCTCGTTGTCGGTGAAGTTGGCGCGGGCGCGGCCGTCCTCGTCCGTCTCGACCTCGACCTCGGCCCCGAGCGCGGCGCCGCCGCCCGGCGCGGCGTCGAGCGAGATGAACCACTGCGGCGTGGCGCGGAAGATGACCGGGTTCTTGCAGCGCCAGCAGTGCGGGTAGCGGTGCGCGTACTCCTCGCCGAAGAGCAGCGCGCCGCGCTCGCGCGCGAACTCGACGATGCGGGGGTTGGCCTCGAAGACGCCGAGGCCGGCGAAGTGCTCGACCTCCTGCGTGAAGCGGCCGGCGTTGTCCACGGGACAGTAGACCTCCAGGCCGTAAGCCTTGCCGATGACGAAGTCGTCGTGGCCGTGGCCGGGCGCGGTGTGGACGAGGCCGGTGCCGGCCTTCCCCGTCGCCTTCCGGTCGCGCGCCTCGCGCACGTCCAGCTCGGTTTCGGCGTCGGCCTCGCCGCCGAGCGTGACGTGGTCGCCGAGCATCAGCACGCTCGGGCGGTCGAGCCACGCGTGGCGCGCCTCCAGGCGGTCGAGCCGCGAGCCGGGGAAGCGCGCCAGCACGCGCGGCTCCCAGGCGACGTACGCGCGCCCGGCTTCGAGCCCGGCGGCCTCGGCCAGCTCGCCCGGCGACTCCTCGCGCCGGCCGAGGTCGCACTTCTGCGCGACGGCCGCCACCAGCTCGCTCGCCACGACGTAGACCTCGCCCGCCCGCTCGTTCTCGACGGCCGCGTACTCGAACTGCGGGTTGACGGCGACGCCGAGGTTGGCCGGCAGCGTCCACGGCGTCGTCGTCCAGATGAGGAAGAAGATGCGGCGCGGGTCGTCGTCGTCGCCCAGGACTTCGCGCTTGAACGCCTTGGCTTCGAGCGAGTCCTCCGAGAGCGGGAACTTGACGTAGACCGAGGGGCTCGTGTGCTCGCGGTACTCGACCTCGGCCTCGGCCAGCGCCGTCTGGTCGTGGATGCACCAGTAGACGGGGCGCGCGCCCTTGTAGACGTAGCCGCGCTCGACGAAGCGGCCGAACTGCCGCGCCGTCTCGGCCTCGTAGTGGTTCGACATCGTCAGGTACGGGTCTTCCCACAGCCCGAGGATGCCGAGCCGCTGGAAGTCGCGCGTCTGACTCTTCAGCGCGGCGGCGGCGTGCTCGCGGCAGGCGCGGCGGAAGCTCTCGGTCGAGAGGTCGGACTTCTTCTTGCCCTTCTTGTCGAGCGCGCGCTCGACGTGCTGCTCGATGGGCAGGCCGTGGCAGTCGTAGCCGGGCACGTAGGGGCTGTCGTAGCCCATCATCGTGCGCGACTTGACGACGATGTCCTTCAGGATTTTGTTCATCGCCGTGCCGAGGTGGATGTCGGCGTTGGCGTAGGGCGGCCCGTCGTGGAGGATGAAGCGCTCGCGGCCCCGGCGCGCGCGGCGGATCATCTCGTAGAGCCCCATCTCGGCCCAGCGCCTCAAGCGCGCCGGCTCGGTCTGCCCCAAGTTGGCCTTCTGCGCGAAGCCCGTCTTCGGCAGGTTGACCGTCTTCTTCAGTTCTAAAGGCGCCTGTGTAGACATGAAAAGTTACGTCCTTCGTGAATTTCCGATAGTAGCTCAGGCAAAGGGCAAAACAAAACTGAAGCGCCCGGGCCGCCCCTGTGCGGAGGGCGGCCCGGGCGCGTTACGTGCGCGTCAAGACGTTCAGGGTCTTCAGCCGATGAACATCTCCTCCTCCGCGTATGACTCGTTGATCTGCTTCGGGGCGGGAGCCAGCATGACTTCGAGGCCACGCCTGACCCCCGCCATAATCGCGGCTATCTCGCGCGCCGGGTTGATGATGCGGGAGGTGACGTAGTTGGTGGTGACCATGAGCTGCCCGTGCGTCTCGTCTATCGAGTGGCTGATGCGCTCTATCTTGTCGCGGGCCGTCTCGGCCGAGAGGCTGACGACCTGCTTGAGTTCGGCGACCTCGCCGCGGATGAGCGCCATGGACTCGGAGAAGTGCATCGTCGCCGTCGAGAGGTGGCCCGACATGACCGTGACCTGCTCGGCGACCTCGCGCCCCTGCGCGGCGATGGCCTGCGCCTGGTCGGCCAGCGCGCCGACGCGCTCGACGAGCGGCCCGACGCGGCTCTCGACGCTCCGCACCGCGCGCACCGCGCGCCCGACCAGCACCGCCACCGTGACCATCGCGGCGGCGATGACCACGAAGGAGACGGCCACGATGACCAGCACCCAGAAGGCCGGGTCGTTCGCGCTCAGTTGCAGGGCCGGGAAGGACATAGCGCAGTAGACGGCGGTCAGTGGTCGGCGGTCGGTGGTCAGGGCTTCCGTAAAGCGTCTTCGGGCGTCGGCGTCGGCGTCGTCGGGCGCGGGGCGCCCGGCGTCCGCCTCCGGCCGCCCTAGGCGGCTCCGCCCTCAAGGGCCGGGGGCTGGCTCTCGGTCAGCGCCGACGCCTCCGTGCGGCGCTTCTCTTCGCGGTACGCCTGGCGGCCGGCCTCGACGGCCGAGGTGAAACGCTCGCCGCGGCTGGCGACGGCCTCGCGCGCGCCCGCGGCCAACTCGCCGGCGCGCGACGTGGCCGACTCGTAGTACTCGCCCGCGCGAGCCGAGAGCTGCGAGCCCGTCTCGCGCGCGCGGTCAACGCCCTTGCGCGTCGCGTCGGCGAGGTCTTCGCGCAGCTCGCGCCCCGACTTAGGCGCGAGCAGCAGGGCTATCAGCGCGCCGGCGGCCGCGCCGACGGCGAAGCACGTCAACTGCGTGCCCATGCCCGCCGACTCGTCCCTCGACTCGACCCTGCGCCCGCGGCCGCGCCCGTAATTCTCTGACATAGGAGCCCTCCTCTAACGGGGAAGCGACAGTTTTTTTAACCCTTGTGACCTTCCCCGCACTATAACAAAAGCCCGCAAAGCGGCGCAACGAAGAAGGCGGAAGCGCGCGTGGAAGGCGAAAGGCTGGAGGCGGAAACGTTGGCGAGAGGCGGCGCGGCCTTCGTCGTCCGACGTTGAAGAGGGGCGGCGCGGCCTTCGTCGCCGCGCGGCGGAGGGCGCGCCGCCCGCCGCCCTCTTCCCTCCCGCCTTCGGCCTTCTACTCGCCCCCCTCGTCGTAGAGGCGGAGCTTGCGGTAGAGGGTCTTGCGGCCGATGCCGAGGGCGCGCGCGGCGCGCGTCTTGTCGCCGCCGGTGTAGTCGAGCGTGGCCTCGATGGCGCGGCGCTCTATCTCGTCTAGCGTGGCGGGGACGTCCAGTTCGAGCGTGACGGTGCGCCCCTCGGAGGCGGCGCGCTCGCGGTCGGCGCGCGCCCGCGTCCGCTCCTCGCGCGCGGCGCGGCCTATCTGCTCGGGCAGGTCGTCCAGCTCTATCTGCCGGCCCGAGGCGATGATGACGGCGCGCTCGACCGCGTTCTCCAGCTCGCGCACGTTCCCCGGCCAGTCGTACGAGACGAGCGCGCGCACGGCCTCGGCCGAGATGCCCGCGATGAAGCGCCCCGTCTTCTGCTTGAAGTGTTCGAGGAAGTGTATGACGAGCGTGTGCACGTCCTCGCGCCGCTCGCGCAGGGGCGGGAGCTGGATGGGGAAGACCGACAGGCGGTAGTAGAGGTCGCGGCGGAACGCGCCCTGCTCGACGGCGCGCCCGAGGTCCACGTTCGTGGCGGCGATGACGCGGACGTCGGCGCGGATGACCTCGTTGGCGCCGACGCGCGCGAACTCGCCGTCCTGGAGCACGCGCAGCAGGCGCACCTGCGCCGAGAGGCTCATCTCGCCTATCTCGTCGAGGAAGAGCGTGCCGCCGTCGGCCTCCTCGAAGCGCCCCAGGCGGCGCTGGCGCGCGTCGGTGAAGGCGCCGCGCTCGTGGCCGAACAGCTCCGACTCCAGCAGCGTCTCGGGTATCGCGCCGCAGTTGAGCTTGACGTAGGGGCCGCCCTTGCGCCGCGAGTTGTAGTGGATGAGGTTGGCGAGCAGCTCCTTGCCCGTGCCCGACTCGCCCTCGATGAGCACGGAGGTCTGCGTGTCGGCGACGTTCAGCGCCAGCTCGCGCGCGCGCAGGATGGCGGGCGACTGGCCGATGATGCGGTCCTCGGCGTGGCGCTCGTGGAGCGCGCTGCGCAGCCTCATCACCTCGGCCGAGAGCTGGTCGCGTTCGAGCGCGGTGCCTATCTGGCGCGCGATGCCTTCGACCAGCGCGACCTCGTGCTCGTCGAACGCCTCGCGCGGCTCGCCCCAGACGAAGCCGAGCAGGCCGAAGGTCTGGCTGCGGATGGTGACGGGCGCGACGAGCGCCGCGCGGCCGCCGAGCGTGGCGTTGAAGGCGAACCGCACCGGCTCGGGCAGTCCCGCGTCTATGACGCGCAGCGTGCGCGGCGCGCTCAAAAGCTCCAGCACCGCGGGGAAGGCCGAGATGTCTATGGACTTGCCGTGCGACTCTATCAGCTCGCGCACGCGCAGCGTCGTCGCGTGCGGCGCGGCCTTGAAGGCGGCGAGGCTGATGGACTTGCCCGCCGGCTCGACGACGCCCAGCGCGCAGTAGTCGGCGCCGACCAGCTCGTTGGCGCGCTCGAGCACGTGCGAGGTCAGCTCGCCGAAGTCGGAGCGCGAGTTGAGCAGGTTGGCGACTTCGAGCAGCGCGCGGGTGCGGCTCGCCTCGCGCTGCTTGTCGGTGTAGAGGCGCGCGTACTGGTAGCCGACGGCTATCTGGCGCGCGATGGACTGGATGAGCGCCACCTCCTCGTCGTCCCAGTGGCGCGAGGCGCGCGTCATGTGCAGGCCCAGCAGGCCGAGGACGTTGCCGTCGAGCACGACCGGCACGATGAGGAGCGAGCGCGTCCCGAGGCTCGGCGGCAGCAGCGACGCGCGCGGGTCGAGTCCCGCGGCCGAGGTGTCGTCCAGGCGGATGGGGCGCGCGAAGTCGAAGCGCTCGGCGAGCTGGCCGAAGTCCACGGGGAAGTTCGTGCCCAGGGAGGACGGCACGTCGGCCGCGGCCCGCCACTCGTGGCTGATGCGCAGCTCGCCCGAGCGCACGAGCTGGACGACGTCGCAGCGGTCAACGTCCATCATGCGCCCCAGCTCGGCGACGACGGCGCGGAGGAACTTGTCGAGGTCTATCTCGGAGTGGATGTTGGGGGCGAGCCGGTCAATGATGGCCTCGCGCGCCTCGTGCACGCGCGCCTTGCGCTCGCGCGTGAGCGTCTGCACGCTGGAGCCCGGAGTCTGTTTGTGGGCGGACAACTGTCTGGGGCTTCTCCTTCGGCCGAGACTGGGGGCGGCTCCCGCGGCGCGCCGCGGACTCCGATGAGGAGAGAGAGATGGTCCGCCGCCTTGCCTTCCCGTCCGCGCGCCCCTGGAATTTTGTCGGGGGCAAATCATAGCAAGCCGGGTTGATGAAGGCAAAAGGCAGCGGGCGAAGGCGAAGGGGGACGGGGGTCTGGCGTGACCCCCGTCCCCCTTTTGACTTTCGCGGCTCGCCTCCAGCCTCCGCGTCAGCGGGCGGAGGCGGGGAGCAGGCGGAAGAAGGCGACGGCCTCCTCGGGCTTGAGGACGGGGTGGTAGTTCTTGCCGTAGCGGCCGGTGATGATGCGGACGTAGTTCTGCGTCTCGTCGAAGGGGGGGACGCCCTCGTACTTGTCCACGTTGCCCTCGCCGGCGTTGTAGGCCGCGAGCGCCAGCGTGACGTTGCCGTCGAAGCGCTTGAGGAGCCAGCGTAGGTACTTCGTGCCGGCCTTGACGTTCTGCGCGGCGTCGTTGCGGTCCTCGCAGCCGAAGCGCTCGGCCGCCGCCGGCATGAGCTGCATCAGCCCCTTCGCGCCGGCGTGCGAGACGGCCACGGGCTTGTACTTCGACTCCTGCCAGATGACGGCGTGGATGAGCCGCGGGTCAACGCCGAGGTCGCGGCCGGCGCGGGCGATGACGAGGTCGAGGTCGAGGTCGCCCGAGGAGGGGACGTCCGAAGGGATGTAGTCTTCGAGGGAGAAGGCCGCGGCCTCGGCCGTCATGGCCGAGACGGGCGCGAGCACGCGCGTGAACGGGCTGTCTACGAAATTAGAGGCGACGAAGATGGCGAGGATGGCAAAGACGACGTTCTTAAAAGAGCGAAGGGGCTTACGCGGGGTAAAGTGCATTCTCGGTCGTTCTCCATGTGAGCTAGTGACCTCTGCATATCGCTCTGGGGCAGCGAGGTCGGGCGATTCCTACTTGCACATCGCCAGCGATGCACGGGTTGGGGGCTACGCATGGTGGAAACGATCGGGCTTGCAAACTCTCAAACGAGCACAGCCTGTCGAAACCGTAAACTTAGATGAAGAGATTGCATTCCAGTTGCATTGGGGCGCATTGAATGTTTGCATCTAACTGCTTCAACTGTATGGCTTTAGGGCAAGCCCCCGTAAGTCACTGAAGACTTGAAGCTTGCCCGGCCGCGAATCGCCGCGCGAGCCGGGAAACCGGTCTGACGCCCGATTTTTCGTACCGAAGGCAGACAAACTCTCTTCACTCGCGTCAGTTTTTTTTCGGGGTCAGTTTGATGTAATAGACGCGGACGCGAGGGCGCGCATCGAAGGTTGCGAGGCGTTTGCAAGCGCGACTTTTGTTCGTATAATTTCGGCGGGACTTTCAGCAGCCGGAGCATCTATAAAAGAAGACGGACGGAGGTCATTGTTAAAGGCATGCCCATTTACGAATACTCGTGTCAGAAGTGCGGCGCGCACATGGAAGTGATGCAGAAGATGTCGGACAAGCCGCTGGCGCGCCACGCCAAGTGCGGCGGCAAGCTTTCGAAGGAGTGGTCGCGCACGGGCTTTCAGTTCAAGGGCTCGGGCTGGTACGTGACCGACTACGCGGGCAAGAAGTCGGAGTCGAAGGAAGGCAAAGAGTCGAAGTCCGAGGGCGCGGCCGACGCGAAGCCGGCCGACGCGAAGGCGGCCGACTCAGGCCCGAAGGCCGAGTCGAAGGCGAAGGGCGAGAAGAAGTCGGCGGGCGCTTCGACGCCGGGCGGCGACTAGAGAGGGCGAAGTGTTGAAGACGGGCGCACCCTTCAGGACGGCCGCGGCGCTGCTGCTCGGGGCCTGCCTGCTGCTCGCGGGGCTGGCCGCGGGTCAGGCCGGGCGCCGCACGGGCGGCGAGGCCGACCTCAACAAAGAGCGCGGCATGTTCCTCAACGTCACGGCGGCGCGCGAGGACGGCTCGGACGAGCGCGTGACGGCGAAGGACATCGCGCTCTACGACGGCGGGATGGAGCAGGCCATCCAGAGCTTCACGCCCGACCCGACGCCTGCGCGCATCGTCATCCTCGTGGACAACTCGCTGGGGCTGCGCGCCGACGTAGAGAAGTTGCAGAAGGCGACGCGCGAGTTCGCCTACGAGATTTACGAGGGCGACCAGGTGATGGTCGTCGGCTTCGACCAGCAGCCGGAAATCATCTCGGACTGGACGGACGACGCCAAGAAGATAGAGGCGGCGCTCCCGCTCTTCCGCAAGCGCGGCGAGCCGCACCTCTACGACGCGCTGTCGGCCGTCATCTCGGACGCCTTCGGGCCGCTGGTCGGGCGCACGCGCAAGCGCGTCGTCGTGCTCGTCGCCGACGGGCTCGACCGCGGCAGCCGCACGCACTTCGACAAGGTCTACGACGACTTGCTGCGGCAGGACATCACCGTCTACGCGCTCCAGATTCCCGACCGCACGGGCGGGGCGCTCAGGCGCGACCGCCTGAAGCCCGCGCAGGCCATCCAGAAGCTGACGAACGACACGGGCGGGCGCGTCCTGTCGGCCAACGACTCGCGCGAGGCGGCCAAGACCATCTGCGACGAGCTGCGCAGGAACCGTTACGTGCTCGCCTACACGCCGACGAGCCTCCCGCTCTACGACGCGCGCCGCCTCCTCATCGTCCCCGACGACGGCGTCAGCGTCCGCCACAAGCTACAGCAGCCCGGGAACTAAAAGCCGCGGGGCGTAAAGGCGCGAGCCGTGACGAGTAATGGAGAAGTCCCTCCGCTCGTCACGGCTCGCGCCTTTACGGCTTACGGCTCGCGCCTCGCGGCTTCACGGCTCACGCCTTCCGGCTGTAGACGTAGAACATGACGCAGATGATGAGGACGAGGATGGCTTCGAGCTGGAGGAAGTATTGCCAGTCGGCGCGGCCGGCGTCGTCGCGCGCCAGCGGGTAGAGCCAGAACGTGCCGAGGACGAGGCCGGCCGCGAGCCAGATGATTTGGCGCTTCCTGTCCCACATGGTTTGCAGAGGCGCGAAGCCTAGGGCGGAGGGGCGCCCCGCCGCGCGCGCGCTCAGAACGCGTGAAGCTTCCTGAGCCGGGCGGCGGCCTCTTCGAGCGTCTCGTCGCGCTTGCAGAAGCAGAAGCGCACCTGGCGCGCGCCCAGCTCGGGGCGGCTGTAGAAGCTCGAACCGGGGACGCAGGCGACGCCGACTTCGCGTATGAGGTGGCGCGTGAACTCCACGTCGTCGCGGAAGCCGAAGCGGCCGATGTCGGCCATCACGTAGTAGGCGCCGTCGGGGCGGAAGACGCGGAACCCGACCTCTTCGAGCGCGGGCAGCAGAAGGTCGCGGCGGCGCAGGTACTCGCCCCGCAACTGCTCGTAATACTCGGGCGGCATGCGCAGCGCGTGGGCGCCGGCGCGCTGGAGGGGCGCGGCCGCGCCGACGGTCAGGAAGTCGTGAACCTTGCGCACGGCGTTCGTCACCTCGGCGGGCGCGAGCACGTAGCCGACGCGCCAGCCCGTGACCGAGTAGGTCTTCGACATCGAGTTGACGACCAGCGTCCGCTCCTTCATCCCTTCGAGCTGCGCCATCGAGATGTGCTCGACCTCGCGGTCCTCGCGCGGGTAGACGATGTGCTCGTAAATCTCGTCGGTGAAGCAGAGCGCGTCGAACTCGCGGCAGAGCGAGGCGACGAACTCCATCTCCTCGCGCGTGAAGACCTTGCCCGTCGGGTTGTTCGGGTTGCAGAGGATGACGGCCTTGGTGCGCGGGTTGAAGGCGGCGCGCAGCTCTTCGGGGTCGAACGTCCAGTCGGGCGCGCGCAGAGGGACGTAGCGCGGGGTCGCGCCGGAGAGGATGGCGTCGGGCGCGTAGTTCTCGTAGAAGGGCTCGAAGACGACGACCTCCTCGCCCGGGTCAACGGTCGCCATCATGGCGGCTATCATGCCCTCGGTCGAGCCGCAGGTGACGGTGATCTCCGTCTCGGGGTCGTAGGAGAGGCCGAGGAACCACTGTGTCTTGTCGGCGATGGCCCGGCGGAAGTCGGGCGCGCCCCAGGTGACGGCGTACTGGTTGACGTCGTCGTTGATGGCGGCGGCGGCCGCGCGCTTGAGTTCTTCGGGCGCGGGGAAGTCTGGGAAGCCCTGCGAGAGGTTGACCGCGCCGTGCCTGTTGGCCTCGCGCGTCATCTCGCGGATGACCGACTCTGTGAAGCGGCTCGCCTTCTGCGAGACGTAGCCGCGCCTGCCTGTCTCGGGTGTCGCCATCGCCCTGCCTCCCTCCGGCGTCCCTCGGGGTACGCCGCGGCGATGCTCTCACAAAGCCCGCGCGCGGGGCAAACCTGAGGAAAGGATGAAGGATGAAGGAGAGAAGGATGAAGGATGAGGGATGAAGGAGGGGCGGCCGGGCGTCCCTTCGCCCTTCACCCCTCGCGCTTGCCTTCGCGGCCGGGTGACTTATATCCTTCTGGCGTTATGAGCGAACACGGCAAGTGCCCGATGGGCAAACACCCCTGGCTGGCGACCTTCTTCGTGCTCACCTTCCTGCTGGTCTTCGCGGCGCACAAGCTCGGGATGCTCTGAGCGGCTCACAGCGGCGGCCGCCCCTGCTGCTCGGCCTCGGCGGCCTGGCGGCGGAGCTGGTCAATGATGGAGTTGACGGCCGAGGCGTGCGCGCCCTCCGGGGCGAGTTCGAGGTACTTCTCGTAGGCCGCGACGGCCTCCTTCCAGCGTTCGAGCTTTTCGAGGTTGCGCGCGAGCAGTTCGTAGAGCACGGGCTCGGTGTCGGAGAGCTGCGCGATGGCCTTGCGGAAGGCCGCGACCGCTTCCTCGTTGCGCCCCTTGTCTTCGTGGACGAGGCCGATGCCGGTGTGCGCCTCGGGCTGGAAGCCGCGCCCCTCGCGCAGCGCGCGGCCGTAGGCGGCGAGCGCCGCCTCGTGGTCGGCGAGCGAGCGCTGGACGCGCCCCTCGACCGCCCAGGACTCGGGGTAGACGGGGCGGTCGCGCCGCGCGGCCTCAAGCTCTTCGAGCGCCCCGTCGAAGTCGTCCTGCGATTCGAGCGAGCGCGCGAGCCCGAGGTGCGCGGCCGCGAAGCGCGGGCGCAGTTTCAAAGCCTGACGGTACAGCTCGACCGCCTCCGAGTTTTTGCCCTTCTCGCGCGCCTCCTCGGCACGCTGGAAGAGCGACTCGGCCTCGTCGGCCGGCTGCGTCAGCGGGACGCTCAGCGCGCCGCGCTGCGCGGGCGTGAGCGCGAGCGTCCTCTCGGCGAAGCCCTGCGCGCGCACGCGCAGCGTGTGGCGGCCGGGCGTGAGCCTGAGCTGTAGCCTGCCTTCGGCGTCGGCCGCGCCGCGCCGCACCTCGTCAACCCAGACGACCGCGCCGGGGCGCGTGCTGACGACGAGCGCGCCCGCCGGGAGCCGCGGCGAAGACTGCGCCGCAGGCGTCGCCGAACTCTTCGCGGCGGCAGACTTAGCCGGGCCCGTGGACGGCTTCGACGACTTCGCGGCGCCTTTGGGCGCGGGCTTCGCGGGAGTCTTCGCGGCCGCGGCGGCGGTCGTCGCCGTCCTGCGCGCGGCCGTCTGCGTGGCCGTCTTCCTGGCGGCGTCGGTCTGCGTCGTCGTCTTCCTGGCGGCGGCGTTCGCGGCCGGCCTGCGCGCCTGCGCCGGCGCTGCGTGCGCGTCGAACGCCGCGGCGCTGAACGTCGCGGCGCAGAGCGTCGCGGCGCAGAGCGCGGACGCGAAGGCGCGCGCGCGCGACCTGCGGCCGTGCGCCGCGGCTGTCACTTCAGTCTTCACTTCTAAAGCCCCCCTCACTCTTCCTCTTCGTTAGAGACGCGGCGCGGGCGCGTGTTGTCGTTGGCGGGCGGCGCGGGCGCCCCGCGCGAGATGTCGCGGCGCGCGGCGCGCGAGCCGACCTCGGGGCGGAAGCGCCCGGCCTCGTCGTAGAGCCGCCTGTACTGGAGCATGTTGCGCACGACGCCCTGCACGTAGACGCGCGTCTCGCTGAACGGAATGGCCTCGGCCCACTCGTCCATCTGGGGCGGCAGCGTGGCGCGCCAGCGGACGACGCGGCCGGGGCCGGCGTTGTAGGCGGCGGCGAGGTACTCGATGCGGCCGTACTTGTCGAGCTGCGCGCGCATGTAGGACGTGCCGAGCCGGATGTTGAGCCGCGGGTTGCTGAGGAGCGTCTCGCCCGTGACGGGGCCTTCGGCGCCGACGGCGCGCGCCATCTCGCGCGCGGTCGGGAGGACGAGCTGCATCAGCCCGTAGGCGTCGGCGTGCGAGACGGCGCGCGGGTTGAAGACCGACTCCTGGCGGATGAGCCCTGCGACGCTGTAGGGGTCAATGCGGCGCGCCTCCGCCTCCTGTTTGATGGCGTCCCAGTAGGCGAGCGGGTAGAAGACGTCCCACTCCTCGGGCGTCAACTCCTCGACGTGCATCTGCGAGTAGTCCGGGAAGCTGCGGCGCAGCACGCTGAACGCCTCCACGTTCTCATTGCGCGCGCGGTGGAGCTGCGCCTTGGCGAGGTTGAGGCGCGGGCTGGCGGGCTGCGCCGCGAGCGCGCCGTCGAGTTCGCCGTGCGCCGCCTCGTTCCAACCGGCGGCGGCCAACTGCTCGGCCCTCAGGAGCCGCGCCGCCTCGGCCGGCCCGGCCGTCTCTTCGGCGACGCTCACGGGCTTCAAATTCTCGACGGCGCGGGCGAGGGCGGCGGCGTCGGTCCTGGGCGCGTGCCGGCCCAACTGCCCGGCGTTCTTCATCGCGTCGAGCCGCTGGCGCGAGAGGTAGCCGTACCAGTTCGCGCCGTAGCGGACGAGCATCGCCTCGTAGATGGCCTGCGCCTCGGCGAGCAGCCCTGCGCGCTCGGAGTCGCGCGCGGCCCAGTAGCCGGCCCTGCCGCGGTTGTCGGTGTTGCGGCCGGCGTAGTCCGCGAGGTGCTGGATGAGCAGGCGCGAGGACTCGGCGAGGTTCTTCGCGTCGTGCGCGGCCCACGCCAGCGCGAACTGCGCGCCGGCGACCTCCGGCTCGCCCGGGAACTGCTGGACGGCCGCGCGGTAGAAGTCGAGCGCGTCGGCGCTGTTCTTCGCCTCCGACGCGGCGGCGCCGGCGGCGGCGAGCGCGCGCATGGTGAACGGGCTCTGCGGGTGCGCGCGGCGCAGCTCGTCGAGCGTCGCGCGCGCCTGCGGCCACTGCTTCGAGCGCGCGTAGTGCTGCGCGAGGTAGCCGGCGGCCTCGGCGCGCGTCTCGCCGGCCGAGGCGGGGACGGCGTTAAGCGCCTCGACCGTCTCGGGCGCGCGTCGCGCGTTGAAGGCGGCGACGCCGCGGCGCAGGAGCGACTGCGGCGTGCGCGTCTCGGGGAAGCGCGCGAAGGCGTCGGCGTAGGCGGCCGCGGCGTCGGCGTAGCGCCGCGACTTGTTCAGGCGCTCGGCGCGCGCCGTCGCCTCCGCGGCCGAGGCGGGCGCGCCGCTCGAGCCGAGCCGGGCGAGGGCGGCGGCGGCCTCGGCGTCCTTGTCGGCCGAGGCGGGCGCGTAGAAGTAGAGGCGGCGGTAGGCGGCGAGCGCCTTGGGCCGGTCGCCCGTCTGCTCGTAGGCCCTGGCGGTCAGCATCAGCGCGTCGGGGTCGTCGGCGTCGGACAGGCGGCCCAGCGCGACGGGCGCGCCCGCGGCCTGCCCGTCGCGCATGAGCATCTCGGCGGCGCGCACCACGGCGTCGCGCGCGCGCGGCGAGTCGGGGTAGTCGCGCGCCAGCTCCT
>DASVUF010000040.1:0-18603 GCA_036387195.1 Pyrinomonadaceae bacterium
CCACTCGTCTTTTCGGGCGGCCCTCCCGCCGCGCGCGTCGTCACCGGGCGTCGCCGAGGACGGTGACCCTCTTCGCGTCGCCGGCGCCCGCCTCCGCCTGCCCTATCAACTCGCGCCCGGCCTTCGACCTCTGCGCCTCGCGGACTGAGGCCGCGCCCGGCATCGAGACGGCGGCGAGGAAGTAACGGCCGCCGCGCTGGCGGAAGTCGAGCGCGGCGGCGGCCGGGCGATCGCCGCCCGCGTTGGTCAGTATGACGGCGGTCGCGCCCTTCGCCACGCCCCGGATGACGATGGCGCTCTCCGAGTCCGCCTTGACGCGGCGCACGTCGTACTCGCCGGCCGGCAACTGCTTGCCGCCCGCCACGAAGTCGAATGGGACGTGAACCTTAATGCCGCCCGAAGTCTGCGCCGAGGCGGCCCCCGCCAGCGTCAACACCGCGACCAAGCCCAGAAGCGCTCTCGAAATTTGCTTTTTCATACATCCTCCATTTAGTCTCAGTGGCCGTCGGCCCTTTTTGACCCGGCCTTTTCCCAGAAGCCCCCGACGGCCTCCCGCCGCCGCCCCGACGCCCGCCGCGCCTTCCGCGCCCGCCCGTCGAACGACCCGAACGGGACGGCGGCCGCGGCTCGTATAAAGAGCGTCACACACGGACGCGGGGACAAACGCGGGCGGGGATCGCAAGGGTTTTCAAATCCGGCTCAAAGGCCGCCAAAATAGTTTTCAAAGAGTCATCAAAGAACTTTTAAAAGCCCCTTATGTCCAGCGCCTTCAAGCAGTTCTACGAGTTCGGCCCCTACTCTCTGGACGTCTCCGAGCGGATGCTGATGCGCGGGGGGCGGCCCGTGCGGCTGACGCCGAAGGAGTTCGAGACGCTCCTGGCGCTCGTCCGCGGCGGGGGCCGCGTGATGTCTAAGGAGGAGTTGCTGAAGGAGGTCTGGCCCGCGACCTTCGTCGGCGAGGCGACGCTGGCGCAGAACGTCTTCACGCTCCGCAAGGCGCTCGGCGAGGCCGAAGGGGGCGGCCCCTTCATCGAGACCGTCCCGCGCCGCGGCTACCGCTTCGCCGTCAAAGTGACCGAGCGGCGCGCGGCCGAGCCGCCGCCGGCCCAATCCCCCGGCGACGAAAACCAGGCGCGCGCGTTCACCGGCCCGCGCCTTGAAGACGAAGGCCGCGCCCCCCTCCGCCCCCACGCCCCCGACGCGGCGACGCCTCACACCGACGCCGCGACGCGCGACCCCGGCCTGGCGCCGGCCGAGTCAGTTCACCCGAACGACCCGGCCTCAGTTCACGCGAACGACCCGGCAGACGACGAGCACGCCCGGCAGTCGCCCGCGTCGCGCGCGTCGCAGGCGTCGCAGGCGTCGCAGGCGGCGCGGACGGCCGAGTCGGCCAACGGCTACGCCCGTTCAGACGCCCTCCCTTCAACGCCCGCGGGCGAAGCCCCGGCCGCCGACTCGCGCCGCGCGGGAGGCCATCCGGCGCGCGCGGCCGTCCTCATCGCGCTCCTCGTCTTCGGCTCGGTCGCGGCGCTCGTCTACGTAATCTATCGCCTCTCCGTCCGCCCCGACGTCGAGCGCGCGCGGGGCCCCGCGCGCGACTTCCAGTCCATGAGGGTGACGCGGCTGCCCGTCAACGGCTCGGTGACGGAGGCCGCCATCTCGCCCGACGGCAACTACCTCGCCTACATCTCCGCCGAGACGGGGCGGCCGGGCGCGGGCATCTGGGTCAGGCAGGTCGCCGCCGCCAGCAACACGCAGCAGTTGGTCGCGCCCGCCGAGGGGACGGACTACGGCGGGCTCGTCTTCTCGCCCGACAGCCAGCACGTCTACTACGGCGCGGCGCGGCAGAAGAGCCGGACGGTCGCGCTCTCGCGCGTGCCGGTGCTCGGCGGCCCGGCCGAGAAGGTGCTTGAAGCGCCCTTCGACGAGGTGAGCGGCGGCCCGCTGACCTTCTCGCCCGACGGGCGCCGGCTCGCCTACGTGCGCGGCGGCTACGGCCGTGAGACGACGCTGGTCGTCTCCGACCTCTCGGGCGCGAACAGGCGCGAGGTGGTCGCGGGCAGGCTGCCCGAAATCTTCGGCCTGCCCGCGTGGTCGCCCGACGGCGAGACGATAGCCTGCGCCTACGGCTCGGCCGACGCGGTCGGCGGCGGCGCGCCCTCGCTCGGCGTCAAGACCTTCCGCCTCTCCGACGGCGCCGAGCTGCGCGTCACCGAGCCGCGCTGGGTGGACGTGCGCCAACTCTCCTGGCTGCCCGACGGCTCGGGGCTCGTGGTCAGCGCGACCGAGCAGGAGTTGAGCCCGGCGCAAATCTGGCTGCTCTCCGTCCCCGCGGGCGAGACGCGGCGCGTGACCAACGACCTGAACACGTACCTCGGCGCGAGCGTCACGGCCGACGGCTCGGCGCTCGTCACCGTCCAGACCGACCGCGCGCCCAACATCTGGGTCGCGCCGGGCGGCGACACGGCGCGCGCGCGGCAAATTACGACGGGTTCCGGAAAGTTCGACGGTTACTACGGGCTCTCGTGGGCGCCGGACGGGCGCGTCGTCTACGCGTCGGCCGCGGGCGGTAGCTGGGACATCTGGGCGATGAACGCGGACGGGACGGGGGCGAAGCAGTTGACGGTGGGGGCGCGCTCGAACTACGGGCCGTCGGTCTCCGCGGACGGGCGGCGCATCGTCTTCGTCTCGAACCGCGCGGGCGGCGCCTTCAACGTCTGGCGGATGGACGCCGACGGGTCGAACCCCTTGCGGCTCACCTCGGGGCGCGGCGAGAACTTCCCGCACGTGACGCCGGACGGCCGTTGGGTCGTCTACGCGACCGTGGGGGCGGGGCAGGAGGCGGCGGTCTGGAAGGTCCCGATTGACGGCGGCGAGCCCACGCGGCTCACGCGGCGGCCGGCGTCGTGGCCCTTCGTCTCGCCCGACGGCAAGTCTTTCGTCTGCACCTACGGCGAGGGGCCTTACGGCGAGGGGCGGCTGGCCGTCGTCCCCATCGAGGGCGGCGAGCCCACGCGGCTCTACGACGTGGCGCCGACCTTCCGCGCCAACACGGTCTGGCTGCCCGACAACCGCGGCATCGCCTACCTCGACGCGCGCTCGGGCGCGACCAACGTCTGGATGCAGCCGCTCTCGGGCGGCAAGCCCGTGCAGTTGACCGACTTCGCCGCCGACTACATCGCCGCCTTCGACTGGTCGCGCGACAACCGCCTTGTCGCCACCCGCAGCGTCGAGACGACCGGCGTCGTCCTCATCAGAGACTTCCGGTGAAAGAAAAGTACTGAGTGATAAGGACTGAGTGTTGAATGATGAGAGGCGTCTTGCCTCCACTCAGTCCTCAGTCCTCAGTCCTCAGTACTTTTCTTCTCCCGGCGGGACTGCGCGACGGTGTGGATGAAGACGGCGGCGATGATGATGCAGCCGCCGAGGGCGGCCCACTGCGAGGGGCGCTCGCCGATGAAGAGGAAGACCCAGACGGGGTTGAGCATCGGCTCGATGTAGCCGACGACGCCGGCGTCGAGCGAGCGCACGCCGCGCGCCATCCCGAGCGTGAAGAGCGTGTAGGCCAGCCCGATCTGCACGACGCCCAGGTAGGTGATGACGAGCACGTCCCTCGCCGTCAGCTCGCCGGCCGCGCCCGCGAACGACGGCAGCGTGAAGAGGCACAGCAGCAGGTTGCCGTAGATGACCGACGACGCGCGGTTGACGCGCCCAGCCTTCGGGTGGCGGAGCGACAGCAGGAAGAGCGCGAAGCAGAGCCCCGAGGCCAGCGCCGTCAGGTTCCCCGAGACGTCCTGCGGCCTGAGCTGCCCGACGAAGAAGAGCGACATCCCGGCCACGCACGCCGCCACGACGAACACGTCCGCCCGCCTGAACTTCTCCCTGAACAGCCAGGGCTCCAGCAGCATCACGTAGACCGGCGCGGTGTACTGTAGGAAGATGGCGTTGGCCGCGGTCGTCAGCTTGCTCGCCATCACGAACAGCAGCAGCAGCCCCGCGTAGAGCACCGACGAGACGAGCGTCAGCGCGTTGACGCGGAACCCCTCGCGCCGCGTCAGCAGCGCCACCGTCAGCGCCGCCAGCAGCGAGCGGCCGAACGAAAGCTCGAAGGCGTCGAGCGGCGTCGCCTTGATGAAGAGCCCGCCCGTGCTCCACAGCACCGCCGCCGCCACCACGAAGGTTATCGGAGGGAGGCCGCCCGCCGCCGCCGCGGCCGCCGCGTCGCCCCGCCTCACGCGCCCCCCGCCAACTTCGCCAGCGCGTAGCCGGCGCAGACCGCCAGCAGGCCGAGGACGTTCGAGGCGGCGACGTTCGCCGCGGCCAGGCCGACGCGCCCCTCGCGCAGCAGCTCGAAGGTCTGCAACCCGTAGGACGAGAAGGTCGTGAAGCCGCCGAGGAGCCCGACGAAGACGACGGCGCGCGCCGTCTCGGAGAAGTCGTGGCGCTCCTGCATGAGCTGGAAGAGGGCGCCGGCGGCGAGGCAGCCCGCGAGGTTGACGGCGAGCGTCCCGGCGGGGAACGTCCCGCCGTGGCGGCGCGTCACCGCCCCCGCAAGCCAGTAGCGGCAGAGCGTGCCGGCGCAGCCCGCCAGCCCGACGAATAGGAGTCTCAGCACCCGGCAATTTAAGCACTAACGCGCCCGGTTGCAAAAGCGCCGCCGCCGCCCCGGGCCGCGCGGCGCGCGGGCGGGATGCAGCGGCCGGTTTCGTGTTAGCATCTAAACGAACGGCGCGCGTGAGAGGGCGCGCGCCGACGGTTCTTAAAACCCCCTTTGACGGAAGAGGATTTCAGATGAACGACTTTCAGTCTCGCAATCAGGGCTACGGCGGGGAGCCGGGCGCGTGGGGCAGCTTCGGGGCGGAGACGGCCGCGCACGCCGGCGTCGCCGAGCGGATGGGCTTCATCCGCAAGGTCTACGCGCTCTTCTTCGCGGCGACGCTCTTCGCCCTCGGCGGCGTCGGCGTCGGGTTCATGTTCCCGCCGGTGATGATGTGGATCATCGCGCACCCGTGGCTGAGCATCATCGCGCTGCTCGGCGGGGTGATGGGCGCGCAGGCCGTCCGCCTGACGCCGGGCGTCAACCTGCTCGCGCTCTTCGCGTTCACGACCTTCACGGGCGTCTTCATCTCGCCGCTCATCGCCCTCTACACGCGGCTCAACCCGGCCTCCATCTGGCAGGCGGGGCTGCTGACGGTGGGCATCTTCGGCGGGCTGACGGCCTACGTCTTCGTCTCGAAGAAGGACTTCAGCTTCATGCGCGGGATGGTGACGACGGGGCTCATCGTCGTCGTGCTGGCGGGGCTGCTCAACGTCTTTATCGTGGGTTCGAGCGCGATGGCGTTCGGCATCTCGTGCGCGGCGCTGCTGCTCTTCTCGGGCTTCGTGCTCTACGACACGTCGAACATCATCCGCCGCTACCCGACGAACGAGTACGTCGCGGGCGCGCTCGACCTCTACCTCGACGCCTTCAACATCTTCCTCGCGCTCCTGCGCATCCTCAACGCCGGGCGGCGCTAGTCGCGCGCGGACGACTTAACAGAAAAGGCGGGGCGCTCGACTGCGGGCGCCCCGCCTTTCTTTATCCCGCCGCCGCCGCGGAGCCGCGCGGGGGTGAAAAAGTCCGCGCCGGCGTGAAAAATCCCGCGCCGGCGCGGAAAAGTCCGCGTCAGCACGCGACTATGTCATGTTGACGCGCGCGGGAGCCGTGTCGGCGCGAAAAAGTCCGTGCGGACGTAAAAAAGTCCGTGCCGGCGCGAAAAAGTCCGTGCGGGCGTGCAGGCATGTCATGTTGACGTGTGGCGGAGCCGTGCGGGCGTGAAAAAGTCCGTGCCGGCGCGGAAAACGGCGCGCGCGCGTCACCCTTCAGCCGGTTCAGGCCGAGGAGCCCGGCGCGCCGACGCGGCGGCGCAGCCCCGCCGTCTGCAAGAGGCTCATCACGCCCATGTAGCCGTAGCCGAAGCAGAAGAGCGAGAGGAACGGTATCGTGCCCCACATCCCCATGTGCGCCGCGTAGGCGATGGCGAGCAGGAAGTAGAGCGCGAACGACAGCTCGAAGGCCGGGAGCCAGCCGCGCCGCTGCCGGTACTTCTTGCGCTTCCAGGTCGAGTCGCCGCCGCCCTCGACCCGGTGCTTCGGCGTGCGCACGAACTCCGTCTTGACGCGCAGCAGCGCTTCGAGCACGGCGCGCGCGTTCGAGAAGGCGAGCCCGATGCCGAGCCCCATCACCAGCGGCAGGTGGAGCAGCCGCCGCCCCGCGCGCGGCCCGTCCAGATACCAGATGGCCGTGCCGTAGAAGAGCGCCACCGACGCCGTCGAGAAGAAGAGCAGCGGCAGGTCGAGCAGCATCAGGCCCCCGAAGCCCTGGTTGTAGCGGACGAGCAGCAGCGGGAACTGCAACAGGCTGGTCAGAATCATCAGCGGGTAGCTGACGTTCCCCGTCAGGCGGAAGAACATCTCCAGCTTGACGCGCGCGGGCAGCGGCGAACGAAGGATGCGCGGGTAGAGCTTGAGCGCGACCTCCGTCACGCCCTTGGCCCAGCGGCGCTGCTGCGCCTTGAAGGCGTTCATCTCGACCGGCACCTCCGAGGGCGCGTCCTCGTCCAGAAGGTAGACGAAGCGCCAGCCCATCAACTGCGCGCGGAAGGAGAGGTCCGTGTCCTCGGTCAGCGTGTCGTGCTGCCAGCCGCCGGAAAGCTCAATCGTCCGCCGCCGCCAGAGCCCGGCCGTCCCGTTGAAGTTGAAGAAGCCGCCCGTGCGGTTCCTCACCGTCTGCTCGACGACGAAGTGGCCGTCGAGGAGGATGGTCTGGAGCCGCGTCAGGAGGTTGTAAGAGCCGTTGATGTGCGACCAGCGCATCTGCGCGCAGCCGACGAGCGGGTCGGTGAAGAAGTGCACGAGCTTGCGCAGGCAGTCGGGGCGCGGCGCGAAGTCGGCGTCGAAGATGGCGACGAACTCGCCCTTCGCCGTCCGCAGCCCCGCCTCCAGCGCGCCCGCCTTGAAGCCCGTGCGGTCTTCGCGGTGGACGTGCGTGATGTCGAACCCCCCGGCGCGGTAGAGCGCGACGGCGCGGGCGGCCGTCGCGCGCGTCTCGTCGGTCGAGTCGTCGAGCACCTGGATTTCGAGCCGGTCGCGCGGGTAGTCAATCGCCGTCACGGCCGCCAGCAGGCGCTCGACGACGTAGACCTCGTTGAAGAGCGGGAGCTGGACGGTGACGCGCGGCAGCTCCCCCTCGGCGAAGAGCCGCTTCGGGCGCGGCCCTAAGCGGCGGTAGCGCCAGAAGTCCACGACCTGCTTGATGCGGTATGCGCCGTAGAGCGAGAGCAGCAGGAGGACGGCGAAGTACAGGGCGAGCACCGCCCAGTCGAAGCCGTCGAGGCGGTAGAGCGGGCTGACGTTGGCGGCGGTCTTCGCGACCACGTCGCCGACGTACTTCTCGAAGAGCGAGTCGGGGGCGACGAGCGGCCCCGCGGCGTCTGCGGCTGAAAACATCTTTCTCAATCCCCGGACGGCCGAAAGGTCGGCCGCGGCCCCGAAACGCGCGCCGCGGCTCCCGCCTCCGCGGCCCCGCGCCGGGGCCGCGCAAAAGAGCGAACGGCGCGTCGGTAGAACGCCGCGCCGCCCGCTTTGATGCGCAGATTGTAGCCGGAGGGATGCCCGGCCGGGAGGCGGGAGGCGGGAGGATGAAGGCGGGGGATGAAGGAAAGACCGACCCCCGTCGGCCGCCCCTTCATCCCCCGCGGGGCGAGCGGGGCGTAGCGCCGCCCCCGCCCCGCCTCCTTCCGCCTGCGTCCCCTTCCCTTACACGCCGCCCTGGCCGAAGCCGCCGCCCTGGCCGCCGCTGTAACCGCCGCCCGCGGGGCCGCCGCCGAAGCCGCCCGCCGGCGGGGGAGGCGGAGGCGCGCCCGCGCCGCCCTTACGCTTCTCGAAGATGGCGACGCCGATGAGGCCGCCGACCGTCGCGAAGATGGTCAGCAGCACCAGCCCGATGATGCCGCCGAAGAGGGCGCTGCCGATGGAGGCGCCCGAGGCGGCCATCTGCGCGCGAATCGCCTCGGCCTGGCTCGGGTCCTGCCGCGCGATGATGCCCGACATGACCGACCCCATCACGTTGCCGAAGGCGAGCTGTAGCGGCACGCCGACTATCAGGTTGACCACGCCGCCGATGACGCCCGCGATGGCGCCGACGACGGCGCCGTCGCCCGGCTTGACCGGCGCGGGCGAACCCTTGATGTACATGTTGGCCGCGATGATTCCCCCGACGATGGCCCAGGCGCAGCAGCAGATGTTGGGGATGTTGACGAAGGGGATCGCCGAGAGGATTCCCAGGATCACGCCGCCGATCAGGGCGGGCTTCAGTTTGTCGTTCATGTCCGTCTATACCTTCACTGGAGGAGATCGAAAAACTTCGGTCTGTAGTTAAAGGTTTCGCCGGCGTCGGCGCGCCGCGCGCGCCTCGGCCGCCGCCATCTCGCGCAGGCGAACGAATCAGAAGGGACGGGCGCCCCGGCCCTCGGAGCCCCCGCGCTGAGGGCCAGGGCGGAAGAACTGCCGCAGAGGGGCGAGGCCCAAATCAACCAGCCCCGGAACTATGTAGAAGGCCACGACGCCGCCGAGCAGCGACGCCGTCAGGAAGCGCGACCAGTGCGTGTTCTCCCACACGCCGAAGTACCCGAGCGCGAAGTCCAGAGTGGTCGGCGCGGCCGCCGCCAGCAGCCACGCGCGCGCCGGCAAGTCCCTGCGCGCCAGGGGCCGCGCCAGCGGGTACGCCGCCACGCCCGCCAGGGCCCCCGCGTAGAGCCCGAAGCAGCGCGCGCACACGGCCAGGGGGAAGCCCGCGGCGTGGAAGGAGCGCTCACCGATCTGGTGGCAGACGAGCCCGAAGCCCCTGTAGACGGCGTCGGCCGCCGCGGCGGCCCCGCCCGCGCGCAGCAGCGGCGCGGCCACGATCAGCCCCAGCAGCCCCGCCGCGGCGGCCAGCGTCAGCCCCCACGCGCGCCGCGCAGCGCCCGCCGCCCGCGCCGACTCCTCGTCGCGCGCGACCTGTGGGACGTAGTCGGCAATCGTCTCGGGCAAGGTCAAAAAGCTAAAAACGGATGACGGTGTCGGGGCCGCCCTCGACGTGGACGGTGTCAACGAAGCGGATGTGACGCGACTCGGTCGTCATGACGAGCGAGTGCGTGCGCCGGCCCGAGCCGAAGAAGCGGACGCCGCGCAGCAGCGAGCCGTCGGTGACGCCGGTCGCGACGAAGATGATCTTCTTGCCGGGCGCGAGGTCGCTGGTGTCGTAGACCTTGTTCGGGTCGCTGATGCCCATCTCGCGCAGCCGCGAGAGCACCTCCTCGGCCGGCGGCACCTTCGACTTGTCCACGTCCAGGCGCTCGGGGTCGAAGACGAGCCGCGCCTGTATCTCGCCGTTCAGGCACTTCATGGCCGCGGCCGTCAGCACGCCCTCGGGCGCGCCGCCGATGCCCAGCAGCGCGTGGATGTTCGTGCCGGCGACCGCGGCCGAGATGCCGGCCGAGAGGTCGCCGTCGCCGATGAGGCGGATGCGCGCGCCGGCGGCGCGCACGTCGGCGATGAGCTTCTTGTGGCGCGAGCGGTCGAGGACGATGACGGTCAGGTCTTCGATGTCGCGCGAGAGGCGGCGCGCGATGGCCTTGAGGTTGTCCTTGACCGGCGCGTCAATGTCGATGACGCCGCGCGAGGAGGGCCCGACGACTATCTTGTCCATGTAGATGTCGGGCGCGTTCAGCAACCCGCCGCGCTCGGAGGCGGCCAGCACGGCGATGGCGTTGTTGGCGCCGAGCGCGCAGAGGTTGGTGCCTTCGAGCGGGTCCACGGCGATGTCCACCTCGGGGTAGTCGTCCGGGTTGACGCCGTCGTGGTAGCCCTCGCCGACCTCCTCGCCGATGAAGAGCATCGGGGCCTCGTCGCGCTCGCCCTCGCCGATGACGATGCGGCCGCGCATCGGCACGCCGTCCATCTTCTCGCGCATGGCCTCGACGGCGACGTGGTCCGAGTACTTGCGGTCGCCCTGCCCCATCGTCCGCGCGGCGGCGATGGCCGCGGACTCGCACACGCTCAGGAAATCGAGCGAGATGTTGACGCTGTTTAGCTCCTGAGACATGCGAAAGACTCCCGAGACTTAAAAGGTTGTAACCGCCGTGAATTGAACGCTTGGCGATGGAAAGGCGACTTGAATACTAACAGAGAGCGCCGGGAATTGATAGAGGGAAAGCGGGCGGCGCAGGCCGCGGCGGGCGGCGGGCGGCTGCCGGCCGAAAAGC
This sequence comes from Pyrinomonadaceae bacterium, assembly GCA_036387195.1. Lineage (GTDB taxonomy): Bacteria > Acidobacteriota > Blastocatellia > Pyrinomonadales > Pyrinomonadaceae > QHXN01. Next base: position 10,287 of record DASVUF010000040.1, read on the forward strand.
CTTCGTCGGGCGGGCCCGCCGCCGTCCCGGCGTCAGCTTCGGCGGCTCGCGGCGGCGCCGACGACTCCCGACAACCGCCTACGGTCTACTTCTTTATCTCCGCACGCAGGTTCAGGTTGCGCACGAGGCGGTGGATGTAGTTGGGGTGGACGCCGAGCAGGCGCGCGGCCTCCGTGAAGCTGCCGGCGGACTGTTCGAGGGCGCCGAGGATGAGCCGGCGTTTGGCCTCGCGCAGCGCGTCGTGGTACCCGGCGACGGGCGGCGCGGGGGCGTCGGAGGAAGAAGAGGCGGCGGCGGCGGCGCCGGCGGCCGGGGCGGCTTCGAGGACTGTCTCGGGCAGGTCTTCGGGCAGCAGCCGCTCGGTCGAGCCGAGGACGACGGCGCGCTCGACGGCGTTCTCAAGCTCGCGCACGTTCCCCGGCCAGTCGTAGCGCGTCAGCCAGTCGCGCGCCTCCGAAGAGAGCCCCGTCACCTTGCGCTTGAACTTGGCGGCGTACTTCGCGACGAAGTAGCTGGCGAGCAGCGGCACGTCCTCGCGCCGCTCGCGCAGAGGCGGCATCTCGAAGGAGACGACGTTCAGGCGGTAGTAGAGGTCCTGCCGGAAGCCGCCCGAGCGCACGGCCTCCTCCAAATCCCTGTTGGTCGCCGCGACGACGCGCACGTCCACGCGGATGGTGCGCGCGCCGCCCACGCGCTCGAACTCGCGCTCCTGAAGGACGCGCAGGAGCTTCGCCTGGAGGACGGGCGACATCTCGCCGACCTCGTCGAGGAAGAGCGTGCCGCCGTCGGCGACTTCGAGCTTGCCCTTCTTCTGCGCGAGCGCGCCGGTGAACGCCCCGCGCTCGTGGCCGAACAGCTCCGACTCCAGCAGCGTCTCGGTCAGCGCGGCGCAGTTGATGGCGACGAAGGGGCGCTCGCGGCGCCCGCTGTTGGTGTGGAGCGCGCGCGCGGCCAGCTCCTTGCCCGTGCCCGACTCGCCGCGGATGAGGACGGTCGTGTCGGCCGGCGCGACGCGCGCGATGAGCTGGTAGACCTTCCGCATCGCCGCGCTCTCGCCGACCATGCCGTGCTCGAAGCTGCTCTCGGCGCGCAGCAGGCCGTTCTCGCTCTCAAGCCGCTCGACGCGGCGCGCGTTGTCGAGCGCGACGGCCGCGATGCCGCAGATGACGGTGACGAGCTGGAGGTGCCCCTCGTCGAAGCGCGTCGAGGGGTCGGCCGTCGTCAGGTAGACGGCGCCGAGCGCGCGGCCGTAGAGGACGAGCGGCGCGCACAGCAGCGAGCTGAGGCGCGCCGCGCGCAGACTCTCCGAAGGCCCGTAGCCGTTCTCGACGAGGTCGCCCGCCAGCACGGCGCTCGCCTCGTCTATCACCTGGCGGACGACGGTGCGGCTGACCTCGACGGCGCGCCTGACGTCGCCCGCGCGGTCGAGCCCGAACTCGGAGACGATGCGGCCGTCGTCTCCGGTGAGCAGGATGGCGCCGCGCTCGGCGGGCACGGCCTCGAAGACGAGGCGGAGCAGTTCGCGCTGCAAGCCTTCGGTTTCGCGAACCGAGTTGACGGACGTGCTGACGCGGACGAGCAGCGCGAGGTCGCGCGCGACGCTCGCCGGCTCGGGGCGCTCGGCCCACTCCGACTCGGGGCGCTGGTAGAGCGCCTCGCCGGCCTTGAGGCGGACGGTCGTGTGCGCCGTCATCCGCCCCTCGCTCACGCGCACGGGGTTCGACGGCTCGGGCGCGGCCGCCTCCTCGCCGGTGAGGAAGAGCAGGCGCGAGTCGCCGGCCGAGATGTGGTCGCCGTCGGCGAGCGCGTGCCGGCGCACGGGGCGGCCGTTGACCGAGACGCCGTTGAGGCTTTCGAGGTCCGTCAGCAGGAAGGCGTCGCCGTCGGGCGCGATGCGGCAGTGGCGGCGCGAGAGCAGCGAGTCGGCGATGCGCACGTCGTTCGACGAGTCGCGCCCGACCGACAGCCCGGCCTCGCCCAGCTCGAAGACCGAGCCCTTGAGCGGCCCCGCGATGACGACGATTCTCGGCTTCAACGCTCCCACGCCCCCTGCGGTTTTCCGTCCCCGAACGCAGCGCGACAAATATCACTTCGCGCCCCAAAAGTCACTGCCGCCGCGCAGCGCCGCCCGCGCCTGAACGGCGACGGCCCGGCCGCGAAGGCTTTTCCGCCCCCCGCCTTACGCCGCCCGCCTTTTTTCCCCCGCGCGGTAATAGCGCGCGCCCCGGCGCCCTCTAAATTCGCGCCGGCCTGATCCCGCGCGCCGGCCGTTTTCGCGTTAGAGGTGGCGGGGGCTCGCCCCGCGATTCCGACAGGCTCTCACGCCACGGGGACGAACAATAAGGAGAACCCTTTACGATGAAACTAATCACGCACCTCGCCCTGCTGACGCTCGCGCTCGCCGCGCTCCCGGCCGCCGCGCCCGCACAGGCGCCCCCCGAAGAGCTGGGACTCAGCTCGCGCTTCGTAGACCTCTCGACCGGCGTCCGCATGCACTACGTCGAGAAGGGGCGCAACGACAACCGCGGCAAGGTCGTCATCTTCCTGCACGGCTACACCGACTCGTGGCGCTCGTTCGAGCGCAACCTGCCGCTGCTGTCCGACAAGTTTCACGCCTACGCCGTAGACCAGCGCGGCCACGGCGACTCGTCGAAGCCGGCCTGCTGCTACCGCGCGCAGGACTTCTCGGACGACCTCGCGGCCTTCATGGACGCCCTCGGCGTCCGCAAGGCGACCATAGTCGGCCACTCGATGGGCAGCCTCAACGCGCACAAGTTCGCCGTCGAGCACCCCGACCGCGTCGAGCGGCTGGTGCTCGTGGGGAGCGCGACCACGCTCGTCGGCAACCCGAACGTCGTCGGACTCTACAACGACGCCGTGCGGTACATGGAAGACCCGCTCGCGCCCGAGGCGTGGGGCGAGTTCGTCTACGCCTTCCAAGCGAGCACCTTCGCGGGCGAGCGGGGCGCGCCCGAGGAGTTCATCCGGACGGCCGTCTCAGAGAGCCTGAGAGTCCCCGCCTACGTCTGGAAGCAGGCGCTCGAAGAGATGCTGGCCGAAGACCACTCGGCGCGGCTCGCGCAGATTACCGCGCCGACGCTCATCCTCTTCGGCGACCGCGACGGCATCTTCTTCCCCGAAGACCAGCACGCGCTCGATGCGCTCATCCCCGACTCGACGCTCAAGCTCTATTACCGCGACGCCTCGGGCGGCCACCCCGGGCACACCGGCCACGGCCTCCACGTCGAATGGCCGCAGGAGTTCGTGGGCGACCTCGAAGCCTTCGCGAAATAAGGGCGGCCGGCGGCCCGGTAGAAAACGGAAGGCGGCGCGCCCCGGCCGATGCCCGGGACGCGCCGCCCGCTTTTTCATCCGCCGGCCGGCGCCCTTTCAATCGGCCGCCACCGCGTCGCGCGAGGCGGCGGGGCGGTAGGGCGGCAGAATCCTGCGCGCCGGCTTCTCGCCCTTGAGGCCGAGCGCCCAGTCGGCCTGCATGAGGGTGTGGATGTCGCGCGTCCCCTCGTAGATGACCGCGGCCTTGCAGTTGCGCAGGTAGCGCTCGACGGGGTAGTCGTTCGAGTAGCCGTTGGCGCCGTGGACTTCTATCGCCATCGAGGCCGCCTTCTCGCTCCTGACGGTCGCCTGCCACTTCGCCAGCGAGGTGGCGCGCGCGTTGGGCCGCCCCTCGTTCTTGAGCCAGCCGGCGCGCAGCCAGAGCAGGTGCGCCATCTGGTAGTCGGCCTCCATCTCGGCGATCTTCTGCTTGACGAGCTGGTGGTTGGCGATCTTCGTCCCGAACGTCTCGCGCTCCAGGGCGTACCTGACGGAGGCGTCGCGCGAGGCGCGGATGATGCCGGTCGCGCCGGCCGCCACCGTGTAGCGCCCCTGCTCCAGCGCGAACATGGCTATCTTGAAGCCCTCGCCCTCCTCGCCCACCATGTTCTCGCGGGGCACGCGCACGTCTTGCAGGGAGAAGTAGCCCGTGTTGCCGGCGCGGATGCCGAGCTTGCCGTGAATCGTCCCCGAAGAGAAGCCGGGCATCCCCCGCTCGACGATGAAGCAGGACATGCCGCTGTGGTCGCGCTTCCTGCGCTTCTCCTCGTCCGTCCAGCAGAAGAAGAGGAAGTTGTCGGCCACGTCGGCGAGTGAAATCCACATCTTCTCGCCGTTGAGGACCCACCCGTCGCCGTCGCGCCGCGCGGTCGAGCGCGAGCCGACCACGTCGCTCCCTGCGCCCGGCTCGGTCAGGCCGTAGGTGGAAATCTTCTCGCCCTTCGCCTGCGGGACGAGGTACTTGCGCTTCTGCTCCTCCGTCCCCCAGGCGTAGAGCGTCATCGAGTTGAGCCCCGTGTGGACGCTCATCACGACGCGCAGGAACGTGTCCACCGCCTCAAGCTCCTCGCAGACGAGGCCGAGCGAGACGTAGTCGAAGCCGGCGCCGCCGTACTCCTCGGGGATGCAGACGCCGAGCAGCCCCAGCGCGGCCATCTTGCCTAGAATCTCGGGGTTGAACTGCTGCTTCTCGTCCCACTCCTTGATGTGCGGCGCGACCTCGCCCTGCGCGAACTCGCGCACGGTCTGGACGAGCGCCCTGTGTTCTTCGGTCAACTCGAAATCAATCATGACAATGTTCGTCCTCGGGAATTGAAGTGATAAGAGCGAGCCCGCGCGAGTGTTTTGAAAGTAAGCGCCATTCTACAACACGGCGCGCGCCGAAGTCACAGAGCGCCGCCGCCGCCGGGCGGGTCATTCAGTAGCGCGCGCGCGGCCTCCTTCGCCTCTTCGAGCGTGCGGACGCGGCCGTCGAGCTGCATCTCGTAGACGGCGCGCTGCACGCGGCCTACGAGCGGCGACGGCCTGAGCCCCATCTCCAGAAGGTGGCGGCCCATGAGCAGCGCGGGCGGCGGGCTCCTGTCCACCTCAAGCTCGCGCGCGCGCGCGATGAACCACTCCTGCGCCTCGGCCGTGAACCAGCGCTCACGCGGCAGCCACGGCGCGTTGCGGCCGAGGCTGTCGGCCTTCGCCACGCGGTAGAGCAGCTCCAGCTCGCAGCGGCGCGCGAGGCGGCGGAAGGCGCCGTCCGTCACCTCCTCGCGCGTGCGGTAAAACTCGCCCGGCTTGAGGTGGTCGCGCACGAGCGCCGCCGCCTGCGCGCGCACGTCGTAGCCGTCGAGCGTGAAGACCTTCAGCCGGTCGAGCAGCGCGAGCGTCGGCGCGACGCCCGCCTCCTCGTGCCCGCGCGAGCGGATGCGCCCCTCGGCGAACTCCGTCGTCGAGGGCTTCCCGAAGTCGTGGCACAGCGCGGCCAGCATCACGGTCACGCGCCGCGGGTAGTCGAGGTCGTCAACCAGCTCGCGCGCGCGGTCGCAGACGAGCAGCGTGTGGACGAAGACGTCGCCCTCGGGGTGCCACTCCTCCTCCTGCGGCACGCCCTTGAGCGCCTCTATCTCGGGGAAGAGCTGCGGCGTGGCGTTCAGGCGGTCGAGCCACCGGAGCCCGGCCGAGGGGCGCTCGGCGGCGAGCAGCATCTTCTCCACCTCGCCCCAGACGCGCTCGGCCGGCAGGTCCGACAGGTCTATCGAGCGGCAGAGCGCGGCCGTCCCCGCCTCGACCTCGAACCCGAAGCGCGCGGCGAACTGCGCGGCGCGCAGCACGCGCAGGGAGTCTTCGACGAAGGTGTCGGCCGAGACGGCGCGCAGCAGCCTCGCCGCGAGGTCGGCGCGGCCGCCGAAGGGGTCAATCACCTCGCCCGCGAGCGGGTCTTCGAGCATCGCGTTGACGGTGAAGTCGCGGCGGCGCGCGGCGTCTTCGAACGACATCGAGGGGTCGCCCTCGATGTAGAAGCCGCGGTGGCCGCGCCCCGTCTTGCGCTCGCGGCGCGGGAGCGAAACGTCGAGGTCGTGGCCCAGCTTGTAGACGGTGAACGCCTCGCCGACGACGTTGACGCGGCCGAAGCGGCCGAGCAGCTCGCGCAGGGCCGCGGGCTCGACGCCGTAGACCTCGACGTCCCAGTCTTTCACGGCGCGCCCCAGCAGGCGGTCGCGCACGCACCCGCCGACGAGCAGCGCCCGCCCGCCCGCGTCGCGCACGGCGCGCGCCAGCCTCAGGATTTTTTCGGGGGTCGGTGAAGCCATCGGGAAGGGCGGCGCGGGGTCGCGGGCGCGGCCGGCGCGTCTAGGGGCGCGGCGCGGCAGGGCCGCCGGCGGCGTCACCTTCGTCGCCGCCGTCATCATCTTCCCCTTCGTCGTCGCCGTCGTCGTACTCGTCGTCGTCGTCGAACTCGTCGTCTAACTCCTCGTCCTCGTCGTCGTAGCCTTCGGGGTCGTCAACGAGCAGTTGCATGCCCCGCGTCGAGGGGATGCAACTGATGATTTGCACGCGCTCGACGCGGGTCATCTCGGGCGAGGCGTGCCAGAGCTTGACCCAGAAGCTGCGCGTCTCGCCGTGGACGACGAAGGTCGCGCCGTCCATCATCACGGGGACGGGCGTGGCCTCCGTCCCGTCGCGCAGCTCCTCCAGAAGCTCGGGCACGTACTGGCGGAACTGCTCGAACTGCAGGACGACGGCCGACTCCTCGACCTCGGCGGGCGGAAGCTCGACGGGCTCGTCCGACTCCAGGAGCAGCCGCGACTCGGTCTGCTGGTTTCTCTTTTTGACTACGGGCATATTCGGATACCGCGGGGCGCGGGCCTCAGCACTTGATTCCCAGCCTCTTCTTCAGGTAGTCGGCCAGCTCTGCGGCCTTGACGCGCTCCTGCCCCCACGTGTCGCGGTCGCGGACGGTGACGGCCTCGTCTTCGAGCGACTGGTGGTCCACGGTGACGCAGAAGGGCGTGCCTATCTCGTCCTGGCGCGCGTAGAGCTTGCCGATGCCGCCCGTGTCGTCGTAGACGGCGCGCATCGAGGGCTGAAGCTCCGCCTTGACGCGCCGCGCCATCGAGACTATCTCGGGCTTGTTCTTCGCCAGCGGCAGCACGGCGACCTTGATGGGCGCAAGCTCCGGGTGGAGCCTGAGCACGACGCGCGTCTCGCCCTTGTCGGTCGCCCGCTCGGTGTAGGCGTCCATCATGAAGGCGAGCAGCGAGCGGTTGACGCCCGACGCCGGCTCGACGACGTGCGGGTAGAAGCGCTCCTTCGCCGCCTCGTCGAAGTAGGAGAGGTCGGCGGTCGCGTCGGGGTTGCGCCGCTTCCCCTCGGCGTCCTCGGGCTTGTTCGAGTGCTGCTTCAGGTCGAAGTCGGTGCGGTAGGCGATGCCCATCAGCTCCTCCCACTGCCGCGCCTCTTCAGGGCGCTCGGGGAAGTAGCGGTACATGATGTCCACGGTGCGGCGCGAGTAGTGCGCCAGCTTCTCCTGCGGCACCTCGTAGAGGAAGAGGTTCTCGCGCGCGACGCCGAGCCCCGTGTACCAGCCGACGTACTGCTCGACCCAGTAGTCAACGAGCTGGAAGTGCTCGGCGTCGGGGCGGACGAAGTACTCCATCTCCATCTGCTCGAACTCGCGCGTGCGGAGGATGAAGTTGCCGGGCGTCACCTCGTTGCGGAAGCTCTTGCCGACCTGCGCGACGCCGAAGGGCAGCTTGCGCCGCGTCGTCGTCTGCACGTTGAGGAAGTTGATGAAGATGCCCTGCGCCGTCTCGGGCCGCAGGTAGGCGAGCGAGGCCGGGTCCTCCTCCTCGGCGACCGCGCCGAGGCGCGTCTGCAACATCATGTTGAAGGGGCGCGGCTCCGTCCAGTCGTGCGCGCCGCACTTCGGGCAGGCGACGCCGGAGAGGCCCGCGCCTTCGCCCGCGCCGAACTCCTCGGCCAGCTTGTCGGAGCGGAAGCGCGCCTGGCACTTGCGGCAGTCCACGAGCGGGTCGTTGAAGGTCGCCTCGTGCTCGGAGTACTTCCAGACCAGCCGGTTGAGGATGACGGAGGAGTCAATCCCCTCCACGTCGTCGCGCTCGTAGACGAGCCAGCGCCACCAGGCGCGCTTGACGTTGTTCGCCAGCTCGACGCCCAGCGGGCCGTAGTCCCACGCGCTGCCGAGCCCCCCGTAAATCTCGGACGAGGGGAAAACGAACCCGCGCCGCTTCGAGAGCGACACGACTGTCTCGATGTTGGGTGCTGCCAATGTTTCTGCTCCTAAGGGCCGCCGACCGCCGGGGCGCGCGAGCCGCGAGCCGCCGGCCGTGACGAGTCGAAGGCGGCTCCTTCCTTGTCCCGGCCCGCGGTTCCGGGCTCACGCCTCTTGACGGTTCACGGTTTTCGGTCATGTTAGCAGCCGCGCGCCGTTATTGGAAAGATGGGAGGGGCGGCGCCCGCGCGGGCGCCGCCC
>DASVUF010000041.1:0-3698 GCA_036387195.1 Pyrinomonadaceae bacterium
CGGCGCGCACGGTTTCCGACCGTGCGCGCCGCCTGTTCTCTTCCCGCCGTCTGCCGGCCGCCGTCTCCCTCTAATCTCCCGTCGTCGCGCCGGCCTTGTCTATGGCGGCGCGAATCATGTCGGGGATTTGGGGGCTGAAGCCGCGGAACTTGGTGATGATGCGGCCGCCGGGGGCGATGACGAAGGTCTGCGGGATGCTGTAGTTGCCGCTCATCAGCGTCTGCGCCACGTCGGCGCGCGCCCAGCCGAGCTTGTAGTTGATGCTGAACTCCTTGGCGAAGTCGCGCACCTTGTCGGCGTCGGTCTGCGGGTTCTCGGTCGTCAGGCCGATGACCTCGACTTTGCCCTTGTACTCGTTCGTCAGCTCGACGAGGTGCGGCACCTCCAGCCGGCAGGGGCCGCACCAGGTGGCCCAGATGTCGAGGACGACCACCTTGTCCTTGTAGTCGGAGAGGCGGAACGACGCGCCCTCGACCGACTGAATCTCCGTCTCCCAGACGCTCGGCGGGACCGTCTCAAGCTGCTGCGGCCTGGCCGGCTGCTGCGCGCCCGGCTTCGAGGTGATGCTCACCTGCGGCTGGTTCGCGGAGCCCTTCTTCGCCGTGTTCGCGCTGAGGTTCGCCGTGTCGTCCGACTTGCAGCCCGAGGCAACCAGCGCCGTCGCCGCGAAGGCCGCGCACGCGAGCGCCACGCGCGCGCTCGTCCAGAAACGTCCGTTGTTGCCGACTTGCTTCTTCATAAAAATATGACTGCCTGAACTCCACCGACGGAATAAGCCGAAAGTTTAAGCCGCGAGCGCCCCGCTCCGTTCACTGCTCGGCGCGCACGAGGCGGAAGCCGAGGACGGGGTCGCGGAATTCGCGCGCTATCCAGCGGCGCGCGGTGACGCTGACGGGCTCGTCGCCGTCGGGGCGGCTCTTGAAGGAGCCGCCGCGCGCGACCACCTTGCCGCGGTCCTGCGCGCCGAGCGCCGTCCGGTCGTTACCTTTGTACATCGAAGCCTCGGAGGACGTCCACTCCCAGACGTTGCCTATCATGTCGTCGAGCCCCTGAGGCGTGCGCCCCAGCGGGAACGAGCCGACGGGCGCGGGGCCGGCGCCGTCGAGGTTGGCGTAGCCGGCCGACCACTCCGTCCCCCAGGGGTACGTGCGGGTCGAGTCGCCGCCGCGCGCCGCGTACTCCCACTCGGCCTCGGTCGGCAGGCGGTAGGTCACGCCGTCGCGCTTCGAGCGCCACGCGGCGAAGGCGAGCGCGTCGTCGTAGGAGACGTTCGAGACGGGCAGCCGCGCGACGCCCTCGGACGGGCGGTCGCCCTCCCAGACGCCGGGCGGCGGCGCGTGCCCGGTCTCTTTCACGAAGTCCGCGTACTCGGCGTTGGTGACCTCCGTGCGGTCAATGGCGAAGGGGCCGACGGTGACTTCGTGCGCGGGCCACTGGCTGTAGGTCCAGAGCAGGTAGGCCGCGCGCCGCGCCTTCAGCTCTTCGGTGATGGGGGGCACGTCGGAGCGCCCCATCTGGAACGTCCCGCCGGGAATCCACAAAAGGTCTGCGCGTGAGTCGGGGCCGCCCGAGCCGCTGGCGCCGCCCGCGTTCGCGTTCGCGTTCGACGCGACGGAGTTCGTGTCGCCCGCGACGTTCGCGCCGTTCGCGCCGCCGCCGCCGCCCGAGCCGCGTAGCAGCAGGTAGCCGACGACGCCCAGGCCGGCGAGCAGCAGGAGCAGGACGACCACGCCGCCCGCGATGAGCGGCGCGCGTGAAGGCGGCGCGGTGACGACGCTCGGCGTCGAGCCGCCCGGCGTCACCGCGCCCGGCGCGACGACGGGCGTGGCGACGCCGTTCGTGGCGACCCCGTCCGCGACAAGCCCCGCGGCCGCGCCCTCCCCGGCCTCACGCCGTCGGCGCTCTTCTGCTTCGAGCCGTCGGCGCTCTTCCGCCTCGCGGCGCTGACGCTCTTCAAACTCGCGGCGCCGACTCTCTTCAAGCTCGCGCCGTTGATTCTCTTCAAACTCGCGCCGTTGATTCTCTTCAAACTCGCGGCGCTGGCGCTCCTCAAGCTCGCGGCGGGCGCGCTCGTCGGCCTCGCGCCTTTGCTGCTCTTCGGCCAGACGGCGCTCGCGCTCGTCCTCGTCGCGGCGGCGCTGCTCGGCCGCGAGCCGTTCGCGCTCGGCGGACGCGAACTGCTCGCGCTCCTCCCTTTCGCGGCGCTCGCGCTCTTCGGCCTGACGGCGGAGTCGCTGCTGCTGCTCCTCCTCCTCCTGTCGTCGGCGCAGAGACTCGGCGCGGCGGCACTCTTCGAGGAGGCGGAGCGCGTCGGCCGAGCCGGGCAGCGGCTCGGTCAAAGCCTCCTGCGAGACCTGCAGCGTGGAGGCGGGGTCGCCGAAAGGGCCGACGGTCTGCTGCGCGCGGCCGTGGCTCGCGGTGTCGGCGCCGGGGCGCTCGGGCCCGACTTCGAGCGCGCCCGTGTCGAGCGCGTCGGGCGCGCTCGCGATGGTCTTCAGGCTCTCGGCCGCCTCCAGCCCCGCCTCGGTGGCGAAGCCGCGGCCGCCCTTCAGGCCCGTCGTGTCGGCCGTCCCTATCTGCACGGTCGCCGCGCCCGGCTCGCGCAAGGCGCCGCCGCCGTTGACGTGCGGCATCGCCTCGCGCAGCTCGGCCGCGAACTCCTCGACCGAGGCGGGGCGCTTCTCGGGGTCTTTTTCGAGCGCGTGCCGGATGGCGCGCTCCAGGGGCGGCGGCGTCTCGATGCCGCGCTCCGCGAGCGGGACGGGCGGCGAGTTGAGGTGCATGCTCATGATGGAGGGGACGGACTTGCCCTTGAAGGGCACGTCGCCCGCGACCATCTGGTAGAGGATGACGCCCAGCGAGTAGATGTCGGCGCGGACGTCGATGTCGTCGTCGCCCCACTGCTCGGGCGCCATGTAGAAGGGCGAGCCCATCATCCCCTGGGTCTGCGCCGCGACGAACGAGCCGAGCAGCTCGCCCGACTTGATTTTCGCCAGCCCGAAGTCGAGCACCTTCAAAGTCTCGCCCGGCGGCTCGCCCGGACGCAGCATGATGTTGAGCGGCTTGAGGTCGCGGTGGACTATCCCCTGCCGGTGCGCGGCGGCCACGCCCGCGCAGACGGCGAGCATGACCTCGACGGCGGCGGCGGGCGACAGGCGCTTCTCCTCGGCCAGGATGTCGTGGAGCGAGCGCCCCTCGACGAACTCCATCACGAGGTAGGGCGTCGTCCCGCCCAGGATGCCGTAGTCGGTGACGCTGACCGTGTTGGGGTGGCGGATGGCGGCCGCGGCCATCGCCTCCTGGCGGAAGCGCGCGGCGAGCGAGGGGTCGTTGCCGACGAGGTCGGGGAGGATGACCTTGATGGCGTGCTGCGTCTTGATGAACTTGTGCTGCGCCTTGAAGACCAGCCCCATGCCGCCCTGCCCGAGCTTGCGTTCGAGCTGGTAGCGCTCGTCGAGCGTGGTGTCGAGGTTGATGAGAAACTTCAGGCGGTCACCGTCACTCGGACAGTGGTTGAGTTGGTCGGGGAAGCAGCGATGGCAGGCGGGGCACTCTTTCATTCAGACGGCTCGCGCGTCGGACTCACTGGAGACTTGGGCGCGAAAAATTCTAACAACTCGGTCGGAGTAAGGCAAAAGTAAACTCGGAGGTCGGGGGCGGCGGCCGCCGGAGGCGCGTCGCCCGCCCCGGCCGGCGAC
>DASVUF010000042.1:0-3182 GCA_036387195.1 Pyrinomonadaceae bacterium
CGCGACGGCGCGAAGCGGAAGGCGCCGAAGTCCAAGTGCGAGGTTCCCGCCTGCCCGCCGCCCGCCCCTCGCGCGGCGCGCGCGGCCGGCCATGACCCCGCCGAGGCGCCGCTGCCCCCCGAGACCATCAGCGTTGTCACGACGGTCGTGGGCGAATAAAGGACTGAAGCGAAGAGGCGGGCGTTCCCGCCTCTTCTGTTGTAGACTCGAACCCGCGGGGCGGTTCTTCGCGCCGCCCCCAGCGGACATCACACAAGCCGTCAGCGAGCCCCGGCCCAGTTCACCCCTCCGAATCGGCCGCGGACTTTAAACGAAAACCTTCGGACTCCGGCGCGCCTCCCGAGGGGCGCGTGCGTCAGAACCCTCAAAGGGCGCGGTCTTTGCGCTGCGGCGCGGGCGCCGTCCGCCCGAACCGGAAGAGAGCCCATGAGAATCATCAAGAGAGTCGCGCTGCTGTGCGTCGCCGCGCTGGCCTGCGCCCCGCCCGCGGGCGCGACGCAGACGGCCGCCTCGACCGCCCCCACGCCCGAGGTTGCGAAGGCCGCCGCGGCGGCTCCCGCCCCGACCCCGACGCCCGCCGTCGCCTCGGCCGCGCCCGCGAACTCTCCGGCCCCCGCCTCGGCCGCGCCCGCCGCGAAGGCGACGGCGAAGGCCGCGCCCAGGGGCGTGCCGCCGCTCCCGCCCGAGAAGGCGCAGCCCGTCCGCATCCCGCGCTTCGAGACAGCGCCGGTCATTGACGGCAAGCTGGACGAGGAGGTCTGGAAGGCGGGCGCGCTCTTCAAGGACTTCTACCAGTTCAACCCCGGCGACAACGTCGCGCCGTCGCAGCCGACCGAGGTGCGCATCGGCTACGACTCGAAGTTCCTCTACATCGCCTTCCGCTGCTACGACGACCCGACCAAGGTGCGCGCCACCATCCCGAAGCGCGACAACGTCTTCGGCGAGGACAACGTCCGCGTCTTCCTCGACACCTTCAACGACCAGCGCCGCGCCTACGTCCTCGGCTTCAACCCGCTCGGCATACAGGCCGACGGCATCCACACCGAGGGGCAGGGGCTCGACCTGAGCGTGGACATCGTCATGGAGTCGAAGGGCGCGCTCAACCCCGAGGGCTACGCCGTCGAGGTCGCCATCCCCTTCAAGTCTCTGCGCTACGAGGCGGGGAAGGGCAAGCAGTGGGGCGTCCACGTCTGGCGCAACATCGACCGCAACAACGACGAGCTTGACTCGTGGATGCCGATGGCGCGCGACGCCTCGGGGACGCTCAACCAGGCGGGGCGCATCACGGGGCTCGAAGGCATCTCGACCGAGCGCACCATCGAGTTCATCCCGAGCGTCACGCTCTCGCAGAACGGCGTGAGCGTCCCACGCTACCTCGCCGGGCAGCGCGCGCTGATGGAGGCGCAGGGCTTCGCCGTCCCCGCGGACGGCGGGCGCTTCGTCAACCGCCCCCTCGGGCTCGACCCCGGCCTGACCGCCAAGTTCGGCATCAACCCCAACACGACCCTCGACCTCGCCGTCAACCCGGACTTCGCGCAGGTCGAGGCCGACGCCACGGTCAACACCGCCAACCAGCGGTTCCCCATCTTCTTCGAGGAGAAGCGCCCCTTCTTCCTCGAAGGCATCGAAATCTTCCGCACGCAGATAGCCGCCGTCCACACGCGCACCATCGTTGACCCGGACATCGCCGCCAAGCTGACGGGCAAGCGCGGCCGCACGACCTACGGCTTCCTCTTCGCCTCGGACAACGCGCCCGGCAACCTCGACGACGACAAGCGCGACTTCATCCGCGCCACCGACGACCTCTCGGCCGTGCGCAGGCGCGACGAGGCCGGGCGGACCTCCTTCGCGGCCGACCTGGCCGAGGAGCGCGGCTCGCTGCTCAGGCTGGTGGACAGGAACGCGACCGTCGGCATCCTCCGCCTCAAGCGCGACGTCGGCAAGGAGAACAGCGTCGGCTTCCTCGGCACGGCCTACAACTTCGCCGACCGCAGCAACTACGTCGGCGGCTTCGACGCGCGCTTCCGCTTCAACAAGCAGACGACGTTGGAGTTTCAGGTGCTGGGGACGAACGCGCGGCGCTGCGCGCTGGCCGCCGCCCCGGAGCGCGACGACTGCCGCACGCGCAACGGCGCGGCCTACGCCTACATCTTCAGCCAGAGCAAGCGCCACCTCTGGTGGGACGTCAACGGCGCGGGGCGCACCGCCGGCTACGTCTCCGACGTCGGCTTCACGCGCCGCGTCAACACCAACAACCACAACCTCAACGTCGGCTACACCACCGAGCCGCGGCCGAAGAAGCGGGTCGTCTCGTGGGAGATTTACAACTACCTCGGGACCAACTTCGACTGGCAGAGGCGGCTCCAGAACTGGACGTACGAGGGGCAGTTCGGCCCGAACCTCCAGCGCCAGACCTACATCCGCGCCGGCTACAACACGGGCTACGAGCGCGTCTTCGCCTACGAGTTCGACGAGACGGCGTTCGCCGGCGGGCGGCCCGAGGTCTCGGCGCGCTCGAAGAACGTCTTCGCCTTCGCCGGCTCGGCGCCGACCAAGCGCGTCTCGTTCAACTACTTCTTCGGCTACCGCTGGGGGCAGCTTGACTACGACTTCGGCGCCGGCCGGCGCTACCCGCGCGCCAGCGCCGCGGCCGTGGCGGCGCGCGCGGCGGCCGACGACGGCCTCTGCGAGAGCGACGAGGAGGGCTTCGTCGCCCCGCCCGTGTGCGCCGGCCCGCTCGACCCCGGCAAGGGCGACCTCCTCTACACGAACGGCGGCGTGACCTACAAGGCGTCGAACGCGCTCAACATGTCGCTCAGCTTCTCGAAGAACCGCCTGACGCGCGACGACACGGGGCGCGTCGCCTTCGACTCGAACATCTACAGCCTGAAGACGACCTACCAGTTCACGCGCTTCGTCTTCGCGCGCGCCCGCGTGGACTACAGCTCCCTGACGTCGAATTACCGAGGCCAGTTCCTCTTCGGCTGGACGCCGAACCCGGGCACGGCCTTCTACGCCGGCTACAACGACGACGTCAACAACGCCTACTTCAACCACTACTCGGGCGAGCCCTACCAGGGCTTCCGCCGCAACAACCGCAACTTCTTCGTCAAAGCCTCCTACCTCTTCCGGCGCAGCTTCTAGCCGCGGCGGGGGGCCGGCCGCGCGGGGAGAAGGCCGGG
>DASVUF010000043.1:0-24155 GCA_036387195.1 Pyrinomonadaceae bacterium
GACGGGCGACGTCTTCGGCTCGACGAAGTGCGACTGCGGCCGCCAGCTCCACGGCGCCATGCAGCTCATCGAGCGCGAGGGGCGCGGGGCCATCGTCTACCAGCTCCAGGAGGGGCGCGGCATCGGCATCATCAACAAGATTCGCGCCTACGCCCTCCAGGACGAGGGGGCCGACACCGTCGAGGCCAACGAGCGCCTCGGCCTCGCCGTTGACCTGCGCCGCTACGAACAGTGCGCGGAGATACTGCTCGACCTAGGGCTGCGCCGCGTGCGCGTGATGTCGAACAACCCGGAAAAGATTCGCGCGTTCGTGCAGGCCGGGATGGAGCCGGTCGAGCGCGTGACGCTCGAGGTCGAGCCGCACGAGGAGTTCGCGCGCTACCTCAAGACCAAGAAAGAGCGGATGGGTCATCTCATCCACGCCGCCTGAAGCAGACTCAAACCCCCGCGAACAACACCGACAGGCGGCCCCCGCCGGCTGTCTTTACAAGCACCGGAGGTGTCGAAAGATGGACAGTCACAAGACGCAGGATGGCTCCTCAGAGCAGGGCATCGCGCGTCGCAGAATTTTAACCGGCGGCGGGGCGGCGTTGGTCGGGGCCACGCTGCTGGGGCCGCTCCTGAAGACCGCGCTCGGGCAGACGACGGACGGCGCGGACGCGCGCCGCCGCGGGGTCATCGCCAAGGAGGGGGGCACGAAGCCGACCTACCTGCCCGAAGCGGGCTCGAACGACCCCGTGGCGCACTCGGTCGCCGAGAACCTGTTCTGGAACGAGCAGATGATGGAGCACGCGAAGTTCTTCGTCATGCTGATGCCGGGCGCGGAGCTGGCCGGGCCGCGCGGCCGCGCGGAGCGGTTCCAGCAGACCTTCGCCCGCCAGCTTGAGCGCACGCGCTCGGCGAGCCTCGACCGCGGCAACTACGCCGCCTTCAACCGCTCGACCGTCGAACTCGTCAAGCCTTACGCCGACTTCAAGCAGGAGATGCGCGACCAGCAGGCCGCGGGCCGCTTGCAGAGCCTCGTCTGGCCCGGCTTCTTCGAGCACACGGCGCGCGAGGCCGCGCGCTTCGCCAGGAGGCTCGAACAGTTTTCGGGCGGCGACACCTCGACCGACATGAAGGAGGCCGCGGAGTTCTGGACCCTCATCATGGGCGAGCACGCCGGCTTCATCGCGCACCTGTTAGACCCGGAGGAGACGGAACTCATCAGGAAGGCGATGCAGACGAGCGACGCGTTCCGCCGGATGCACGAGAACAGGCCGCCGTCGAAGGAGCCGGTCGAGAAGGCCGTGGACGAGATAATTGACTTCAAGACGGCGGCCGAGAAGGGCATCCAGACCGGGAAGATTAAGAGCATCATCCACCCCGCGCTCGCCGACCACGTACGCCGCGAGGCGTTGAAGGCCGCGGACGAGCTGAGGCGCGCGGCCTGAGCCGGGCCGGGAGCCCTTCCGGCGGGGGGAGGCCGCCCTCCCCTTAAATATCTGACACTTTCCGCGTCGGCCGGGTATGGAAATCATGGGCTGGGTGGGGACGGCGCTGGTCGTCGTCGCGTACTACCCGCAAATACATCACCTGTACGTCGAGAGGTGCGCGTGGGGCATCAGCCCTCTGACGTGGCGCATCTGGCTCGCCGCCAGCGCGCTCCTTCTGTGCTACTGCGCGCTGCGCGGCGAGGCCATGATGGCGGTCGTGCAGGCCGTCAACCTCGCCGCCATCGTGACGACGCTGCTCCTCGTGCGCAGGAGCGACCGGGTCTGCCCGCACCACCTGAAGGACGCCGCGTCGCCGGAAGGCCGCCTGCGCCGACCGGCGGCGTAGGCGGCCCGAGAGGCGGAGGGCGCGTCGAATCGGTTGCGCCGGCGGCGGCGGCGCGTTCCGGGGCTCCCGCACGCGCGGCCCGCCGCACGCCTTCCCGCCCGTCACCTCACTTGATGCCTTTGCGCGAGAGCTGTTCCCTGAGCGCGGCGGCGACGGCGGCGTCGAAGCCGGTCCGGGAGCCGCTGCGCTTCCCGCGCTCGGCGTTGATGTAGGCGTCGCGCTGCTTGTTGAGCGCGACAATCTCGTCGCGTATCTTCTGGCGTTCGGCGAGGCGGCGCCCGACCTCCTTGCGGCGGTCGGCGTCCGAAAGCTTCTTCAGGTCGGCGGGCAGGTCGTCGGCCTTCACCTCGTCGAGCTTGACCGAGCCGTTCTCGATGGACTGCAGGAGGTCGCCGACGTATGCGTCCCTGTTGAGCGCCTTGTTGACGGCGCGGTCGGCCTGCGCGGCGACGGGGGCGGCGCCGGCGACCGTCGTCTCGGTGCGCGCCTGGCGGGCGGCGGCCTCGTCGCGGAACCGCTCGCCGTCCGCGCCCGCGCCGCCGCCGTATGCGACGTAGGTCGCGCCGAGCCTGTTGCCCAGCTCGGAGAGGCGCGAGTCGTAGGGCGTGGCGACCGACTGGACGCCGCCGTCCTGCGCTATGCGGAAGTACTGCCCCTCGCCGCGGCGCGCTATCTGCTGCCAGACGGCCTGCGTCTGCGGGTCGGCGCCGCACTGGATGGTGTTGACGACCATGCCGGCCCTGACCGCCTCGGCCGTGGTCGAGAGCGCGTCGGGCTCCTGCGCGTAGTCGTCGTGCGGCGGGGCGTCGCCGACGAGGAAGACAATCTGCGCCGTCCCCGCCGAGGACTTCGACCAGCCGGCGCGGCGGACGCCGTCGGCGAGCGCGCGGCGGACGTTCTCGGGGCCGTCGCCGCCGCCCTCGGCGCGGTACTCCATCAGCGTCGTGTAGACCTTGTCGAGGTCGTTGGTGAGCGGCAAGACCTGCGTGACGTAAGCGTCGCCTTCGTCACGGTAGGCGACGAGGCCGACGCGGACGGCCGGCCTGGCGGGCGTCTGCATGACCTCGTTGACGATGCCCCAGATGCGCTGCTTCGCGCCCTCGATGAGGCCGCCCATCGAACCCGTCGTGTCGAGGACGAAGACCATTTCGAGCGTCTGCCCGCCGGCGGCCTTCTCTTCGGCGGGCGTCTCGCGCGCCGGGGACGGGGCGACGCCGGTCTTGAGCATGGCGGAGGCCGCGCCGACGCCGACGGCGAAGGTCAGGACGGCGGTCGAGAGTCTGAACAGGCTGCGTTTCATCATCATCTTCCTCTCCTCTTAATTCCCTCAGGCCGTCTGCGGCGGCCGCGTTCTTTCTGCGGGTTGAACGGGGGACGTGGAGAGGTCTTGCAGAAAAAAAAATCTCTAAGTCCGCGGGCGGCTCCGGCCGGCGTTCAGCCGCGGACGAGCGCCTTGCGGTAGGCGCTGGGCGAGAGCCCCGTGGCCTGTCGGAAGGCGCGCGCGAAGTGGCTGGAACTCATGTAGCCGACGCGCGCGCCGACCTCCGTGACGGGGAGGTCCGTCTCGGCGAGGAGTTGTTGGGCGCGCGCGGCGCGCAGGGAGGCGAGGTAGGCGTGCGGCGTCGCGCCGGTCAGCTTCTTGAAGAGGCGCGCGAAGTGGAAGGGCGAGAGGTGCGCGGCCGCGGCTATCTCTTCGAGCGAGAGGTCGCGGTCGAGGCGCGCGTGCATCAACTCGACGGCGAGCCGGAGGCGCCGGTCAACGAGCCCCGCGCGCGAGAGTTCGAGGTGCGCCGAGCGGCGCAGGTTCGCGTAGCGGCGGAGCAGGTGGACGAGCGCCTGCTCGACGAGCGCGCCGACGACGAGCCCCTGGCCGGCCGCCTCCTCGCGCAACTCCTCGGCTAAGTCGCGGGCGAGCCGCGCGAGGCGTTCGTCGCCCGCGACGGCGCGCGCGCGGAAGGTGACGACGAGGTCCGTGCGCGCCAGCCCCGCGCGCGCCGCGCAGTCGGCGACGAAGACGGGCGAGAGCTGTACGAGGACGTACTCGGCCGCGCCCGCGCTCGCGGCCGCCAAAGAGTCGCCGGGCGCGCTCAGCAGCGCCGCGGCCGCGGCGACCTCGCCCGACTCGGCCTCGGCGCCGGCGTCCCCCGAGTCGCCCGCGGCTTTGCCGCCCGAGTCGCCCGCGGCTTTACCGGGCGAGTCGCCCGCGGCTTTGCCGCGTGGGCCTCCGGCCGCTTTGCCGCGTGAGCCTCCGGCGGCTTCGCGGCGCGAGCCGGCCGTAAGTTTAGCCGCGGCGGTCAGCCTCCCGACGCCTTCGCCCGCGCCGGCCGCGTCCGCCTCCGACGGCGAGGCGCGCCAGCGCATCGAGCCGCGCAGGAGCAGCAGGGCGGCGTAGCCCGAGCCGGCCGCGCCCGACCAGCGGAGGCGGCGGCCCGCGCGCAGGTGGACGGAGAAGTGCGGCGGGCGCGTGAAGATTCTGTCGGCGGGCGGCGCGGCGGCGCTCATGCCGTTTCGCCCTTGGCGGCGTCGTCCGCGCCGAGCCCTTCGAGCGCGCGGCGCATGCGGCCCGGGTGGTCTGTGAAGACCGCGCGCAGGCCGACGGCGCGCGCGCGGCGTAGCGAGCCGGGCGCGTTCACGGTCCACGCCAGCACCTCGAAGCCGCGGCGCCGCGCCCGCTCGACCGTCGCGGCGCGCACGAGCGAGCGGTGCAGTGAGATTTCGTCCGCGCCGCAGGCGTCGGCCTCGGCGACGATGACGGGCGCGGGCAGCAGGGGCCGCCGCAGGCAGGGTTTGAAGAGGGCGGCCGTGCGGACTTCCGGGGCGAGCCGCTTGACCTCGCGGAGCGAGTCGTGCTCGAAGCTCTTGACGACGACGCTGCGGGAGAGGCCGTGCGCGCGGATGAGTTCGACGACGGCGCGGGCGAGCGGCGCGCGGCGGGCGGGCTCCTCGCACTTCAACTCGACGTAGAGCGTGCGCGCGCCGAAGCGGCCGAAGACCTGCGCGAGCGTCGGGACGCGCTCGGAGGCGTAGGGCGCGCGGGCGCGCGCGGGGTGGCGCAGGTTGAACCACTCGCCGGCGCCGACGCGCGAAAGCTCGCGGGAGGTGAGCGCCTCGACGCGGGCGCGGGCGAGCGCCGTGCGTTCGAGCGTCGCGTCGTGGATGACGACGGGGACGCCGTCGGCGGCGAGCCTGACGTCGAACTCGACGCCGTCGGCTCCGTCGGCGAAGGCGAGGTCGAAGGCGGCGAGCGTGTTCTCGGGCGCGTCGGCCGAGGCCCCTCGGTGGCCGATGATGAGGGGCCGGCCGCCCCGACTCGCTCCGCCGCCCATCGGGTCTTGACTCGTTGCGCGGCTCACCGGGTCTTGACTCGCTCCGCGGCTCATTCGGGCTTTTTGCGCGGGGCGCGGGTGGAAGGCTTGCGCGCGGCCTTCTTCGCCGCCGGCTTCGGCTCGTCCGCCGCGGGCTTCGGCCCGACGGCTTGCGTGGGCTTCTTCTTCGTAGGGGCGGGGGCCTTCCTGCTCCTCGCCGCCTTGTGCGTCGGCGCGGGCGCGGCCGACTGGGAGGCGGCGGGCGGCGCGTCGGCCGTCAGAAGCTCTTCGGCGGGGCGCGGGGCGCAGGCGTCGGCGTCGGCGTCGGCGTGCTCGCCGGGCGCGGGGGCTTCGAACAGCAGCGCCGTGAGCGGCGGGAGGTCAACGACCGCCGAGAAGGGCAGGCCGTGGTGCGGCTGCCCCTCGGCCTGCACGCAGTCCACGCGCAGCGCGTCGGAGCCGGCGTAGTAGGACGAGTCGGTGTTGAGAATCAGGCGGTACGTCCCGGCCGCGGGCAGGCCGAAGCGGTAGCCGGGGCGCGGGGCCGCCGAGAAGTTGAAGACGCAGACGACGCGCCCGCCCGCGGCCGACTCGCGCCAGAAGGCGAAGACGTTTTCGAGGTGGTTGTTGACGTCTATCCACTGGAAGCCGCGCGGCTCGACGTCCAGCTCGTAAAGCGCGGGCGTGTCGCGGTGCAGGCGGTTGAGGTCTGCGACCAGCGCGCTCAGGCCGCGGTGCTGGCCGTCCTCCAGCAGGTGCCAGTCAATGCTGCGCTCCTCGCTCCACTCGCGCCACTGCGCTATCTCGCCGCCCATGAAGAGGAGCTTCTTGCCCGGGTGCGCCCACATGTAGGCGTAGAGCGCGCGCAGGTTGGCGAACTTCTGCTCGCGCCCGCCGTGCATCTTGTTGAGCATCGAGCCCTTCATGTGGACGACCTCGTCGTGCGAGAAGGGGAGGACGAAGTTCTCGCTCCACGCGTAGGTCAGCCCGAAGGTGAGGTTGTTGTGGAAGTAGCGGCGGGCGATGGGGTCGCGCTCGAAGTACTTGAGCGTGTCGTGCATCCAGCCCATGTTCCACTTGAGGTCGAAGCCGAGCCCGCCCCGGTCGACGCCCTTGGTGACGAGCGGCCAGGAGGTTGACTCCTCGGCTATCATCATCACGCCGGGCTGCTCGCGGTGGACGACGTCGTTCAGCTCGCGGATGAAGGCGACGGCTTCGAGGTTCTCGCGCCCGCCGTACTTGTTCGTCACCCACTGGCCGGCGGCGCGGCCGTAGTCGAGGTAGAGCATCGAGGCGACGGCGTCCACGCGCAGGCCGTCCACGTGGCACTCCCTCAGCCAGAAGAGCGCGTTGGCGATGAGGAAGTTGCGGACCTCGTTGCGGCCGTAGTTGAAGACGTAGGTGCCCCACTCGGGCTGCTCGCCGAGCCGCGGGTCGCCGTGCTCGTAGAGCGGCGTGCCGTCGAAGCGGCTGAGCGCCCACGCGTCCTTGGGGAAGTGCGCCGGCACCCAGTCCATGATGACCCCGAGGCCGCGGCCGTGCAGGTGGTCAACCAGGAAGCGGAAGTCGTCCGGGTCGCCGAAGCGCGCGGTGGGCGCGTAGTAGTTCGCCACCTGGTAGCCCCACGAGCCGCCGTAGGGGTGCCCCTTCAGGGGCAGAAACTCGACGTGCGTGAAGCCCATCCGCTCGCAGTAGTCGGCGAGCGCCGGCGCCGTCTCGCGGTAGGTGAGCGGGCGGTCGCCCTCCTCCATGATGCGCCGCCACGAGCCGAGGTGGACTTCGTAGATGCTCAAGGGGCGGCGCAGGTGGTCCTGCCGGCCGCGCCGCTCCATCCACTCGTGGTCCGTGAAGCGGTAGGACGGCTCGAAGACGATGGAGGAGGTGGCGGGCGGGACTTCGGCGAAGAGCGCGTAGGGGTCGGCCTTGAGGAAGGGGAGGCCGCCGCGGCGGCGCAGCTCGTACTTGTAGACCGCGCCCGCGCCCAGCTCGGGGACGAAGATTTCCCAGATGCCCGAGAGGCCGAGCCGGCGCATCTGGTGGAGTCGGCCGTCCCAGTTGTTGAAGTCGCCGACGACGCTGACGCCGTCGGCGTTCGGCGCCCAGACGGCGAACGAGACGCCGCGCACGCCGCCGAGGTCGCGGACGTGCGCGCCGAGCTTCTCGTAGAGCCGCCAGTGGCGGCCCTCGCCGAAGAGGTGCTCGTCGAAGCCGCCGAGCGTCGGCATGAAGGCGTAAGGGTCGCGGCGCGCGAGGTCCGCGCCGCCGGGGTAGTGCGAGCGCAGGCGGTAGGGGAACAACTCCCCGCGCCCTTCGAGCAGCAGCTCGAAGAAGCCGGCCGGGTGCGTCCGCCCCATGTCGCGCGGCGACTCGCCGTCCACGATTAGCTCGACGCGCTCGGCCTCGGGGCGGAAGGCGCGGACGTAGACGCCTTCGGGCGCCGGGTGCGCGCCGAGTATCGAGTGCGGGTCGGACGAGCCCATCGCGAGCAGGCGCTCCAGCTCCACCCGCGACACGTTCGGGTAGCCGCCCGCCGCCTGCCCCTGCTTGTTCGGCATCCGTGCTCCCTCCTTCAACTGTTCGTGAGGGCCGTCGCCCCGCGCGTCGCGCCGGGGCCCGGCCCGCGCTCGACCGTCTCCGTCCGGGAATTCTCGCGCGGCGGCTGGTGGAAGTGGCCGTGTATGACAGGCGCGGTCGTCATCGAAAAGGCTGCTCCGTCGGCTGATGGGGAAGTCGGATTTAAGCTATCACGAAACGGGCGAGAGTCAAATCGGGTCGCGCAAAGCGGAAGGGGCGGAGGCGCCCAAGCGCCCCCGCCCCTTCCCACGGGCTGAAATTCCCGAGCCCTAGCGCTGCGCGACCAGCGGCTCCTCGCGCTGGATGCTCTTGAGCGTGATGTCGAGCTGCCCCATGTCGTGCGACAGGCGCGCCTTGACGGGGACGTGGCGGTCGTCGGCCGTCACCCAGATGGACATCTTGCCCTTGCCCTCCTGGACGGGGCGGCCGGGGCCGAACAGGTCAATCTCGACGCGGACGACCTCGACCTTGCCGAGCACGCTCTTCATCTTCTTCTTCTCGGCCACGACGGTCGCCGGCACCTGGAAGACGCGCCCCGAGTCGCTGATGGCGACGTTGAAGGTCTGCCCAGGCGTGAGCGGCTGCGTGCGGAGGAAGTAGATGGCGGAGACGATGTCCTGCGTAGGGCCTTCGAGCGCGGCGGTGATGACGCGCGGCGCGGCCTGCGTGTTGTTCGGGTCGCGCTCGGTGTACTCGACCGTCCTGGTCTGCTGGTTGAAGACCGTCTCGCTGGTGCGGACGCGCTTGCCCTGCTCGTCCTTCTTCGTCGTGCGCATCGCGTAGAAGTCGTTCGGCTCGACGTGCGACTCGGCGTGGAACTTGAAGGTCACGCCGAAGAGCTTGCTGAAGAAGCCCTTCGACACGACGTCGGTCGTCAGCACGAGCGGCGAGGGCGCGGGCGCCTCGCCCTCGGCCGTGACGGCCGAAGCCGACGGGCGCTGCGCCCTGAAGCGCAGCTCGGCGATGTCTATGCCGCGCAGGATGGCGCGCGTGAACTCGCCCTCGTAAACCAACTCCTCCGAAGGGCCGAAGGGCATGGCCGGCGCGGGGCGCGGTTGTGTACGCTCTTTAGGCGTGTCCGTAGCCAGTACGACCGAAGAGAATACAACGGCAAAAAGCAGCGCCGTCGCCGTCGTCGTGGTGATTTTGGACAAAACTCTCCGAGGCATAGTGTATACCCTTCTTGAACCCTTCTTTTGCTGTGCTTGTTCAGGTCAGAATGCCAGAACCGCTTTCAGCCAAAGCACGCACCATGCCACGAGCAGGCCGAGCGCCGCGCGGTACTCCCGATAGCGCATGTAGAGCGCCGGGTCGAACCTCGCCTCCGCCCCCGCGCCGCCCGCCGGCCTGTAGGGCGTCGGGCGCGGGAAAAGGAGCGGGACGGCCGCGGCGTAAGCCTCGTACTCCTCGCCGAACATCTCGGCGAGCGTCGCCGCTTCGACGCGCATCACGGGCCAGTAGATGCCTAGAAACAGCGACGCGAACAGCCCGCCCAGGACGAGGAAGAGCGTCAGGCCCGAAGAGGCCGCGACCGTGAAGCCGAGCCCGAGGATGAAACTGCCGAGGTAGAGCGGGTTGCGCGTGTGCGCGTAGGGCCCCGAGACGGCCAGGCGCGCGTTCTTGCGGATGTGGCCCGAGGCCCAGGCCCTTATCAGGAGCCCGACGAGCGCCACCACGCCGCCGACGGCGAGCGAGCGCCGGTCGGGCCGCGCCAGGACGATGAAGACGGCCGCGCAGGCGAACCCCAGGGGGACGCGCCAGCGCTGCACCCAAGTCCCGCCCCTACGAGCCACCGGCGCCCACCTCGACCGCTCCCGAAATCCGCGCCGCGCGCCTGAGCCGCTCGCCCACGGCCTCGGCCACGCGCGCGACCCCGATGTCCATGCAGACCCACTGCGAGCAGGCGCGCCGGTGACAGTCGGCGCGGCAGCCGACGTCCGTGCGCTCGACGCAGACGTCCTCGGCGCGGGGCGAGCCGTTGCGCCACCACTCGGTCGGGCCGAAGAGCCCGACGACGGGCGCGCCCGCCGCCACCGCCAGGTGCGTCGGGCCCGTGTCGCCGCCGACGTAGACGGCCGCACGGCGCGCCAGCGCGTAGAAGCCCTTCAGCGACGGCGAGGCCGCGACGGCCGCCCCCGACCGGCTGGCCGCGACGACGCGCGCCGCCAGCTCGCCCTCGCCGGGCCCGTGCGTGACGACAGAGCGCAGGCCGTGGCCCGCCAGCAGCGCGTCGGCCAGCGCCCCGAACCGCGCGGCGTCCCAGAGCTTCGTGGGCCAGCCGCCGCCGGGGTTCAAAATAGCGAACCACTGTCCGACGTTTTGGACGACGGCGTCCGCCTCGCGCTCGTGCGCGTCGGAGACGGCGACGGGGAACTCGAACGAGTCGGCCGACGCGGGCAGCCCGACGCCGAGCGCGCCCGAGGCCAGCGCCAGATTTTTTCTAATTACGTGGACGTGCGGCGGGACTTCAAAAGTCTCGGTCAGCAGCAGGCGGCTGAGCGGCTCGCGCAGCGAGGCGCGGCCGAAGCCGGCGCGGCGCCTCGCGCCCGAGAGCCGGGCGACCAGCGCCGATTTGAGTAGTCCCTGGAAGTCTATGGAAAGGTCGAAGGGTGAGGCGCGCAACCGCCGCAACTGACAACGCGTTGCCGTCAGCGTCTCCCCAGACAACGGCCGGCGCCTCAAGCCCTTCGTGTCCACTTCGATGAGGGTTTTCAAAAACGGGTTGTCCCTCAAAATTTCCGCCGCGCCGCGCTCGACCGCCCACGAAAACTCCGCCCCCGGCAGCGCCCTCCGCGCCGCCGCCAGGCAGGGCAGCGCGTGCACGACGTCGCCGATGCTCCCGAGTTTGACGAACAGAATTCTCATAAAACGGCGGCGGGCGGCGCGTGACGTGTGACAGGAGAAATCGGCCGGACCGTCCTCACTCATCACACGTCACCCGTCGCCCGTCACCTTCCTCAGCATCTCCGTGCTCGAATGGTCTTTCGGGTCGCCGACTATCTGGACGCGGCCGCCGAAGGAGCGCACCACCTCGCGCTCGGGGACGGAGTCTTCGGTGTAGTCGGTGCCCTTGGCGTGGACGTCCGGGCGGAGCGCGAGCAGGAGTTCGGTCACGGTCGGCTCGTGGAAGACCGTCACGTAGTCCACGACGCGCAGCGCCGCGATGGTCTCGGCGCGCTCGCGCTCGTTGACGAAGGGGCGGCCCTCGCCCTTGAGCCGCCGCACCTGCTCGTCCGAGTTGACGCCGACGACGAGCAGGTCGCCGCAGCCCTTCGCCGCTTCGAGGTAGCGGACGTGCCCGACGTGCAGGAGGTCGAAGCAGCCGTTGGCGAAGACGACGCGCGCGCCGCCCCTGCGCGCGATGGCGACGCGCGCGATGAGGCGGTTGCGCTCAAGGACGCGCGCCGCGGCCGTTGATTTCGACTGCTCCTCGTTCTCCCTCATCTTCGTTAACGCTCGGGCGTGCGCCTGACCGTGCCCTCGAAGCGCTCGGCGGCGGGGTCGTAGCGTACGTCGTAGACGTCGTGCGTGCCCCCGCGCCCGCGGTAGTCTATCTCGTACCGCCAGCGGCCGGGCGCGACCGGCTCGCGGCTGAAGAGGTAGTCAACCCACGTCAGCTCGTCGGTCGTCTTCTCACCCTCGTACTCTGTCTCAAGCCGCACGGCGTACTGTATCACCCTGTCCTGCCGCTCGCTGTAGCCGAAGAGCGCCGTCTCAAGCCCCATGCAGGCGAGCGCGTCGAAGAGCGCGAACTCCAGGGCGCGGCCGTCGCCGTTCAGGTCGCGCAGGCGCATGATGGCGGGCCGCCCCTCGCGCCCCTCCGCCGCGGCCGGCACGTGGTAGTAGCCGCCGGCCCTGATGCGGTACGGGAGGTCGAACTCGTCCGAGCCGTCGGAGTACTCCTGCGTGACCTTGAGCGTGTTGACGACGCGGCCCGCCTGCGGGTCGTAGAGCGAGACGCGCGCCGGGCCGCGGTAGAAGCTGCCGCGCGTCTGCTCGGGGCAGGTGTATGTCTCTTCGGGGCCGCGCGGGTACTTCTTCGGCCGCAGCATCCAGAGCAGCAGCGACCGCCGCCTGCCCGCGGCGAGTTCCAGCGGCCGCTCCTCGACGACGACCGCGCCGGCGGGCAGCCCGCGGGGCGTCCGGCCGGGCTTCTGCGCCGGCGCGTGCTGGGCCAGTGTGAACAGAAGTGCGAAGGCGGCGAGCGCGTTTCTCATCATCGGCCTTGAATGATATGCCAAAGTCGCCCCGGTGGCACGGACGCGCGTCACGCGCGGGCGGCTCAAGCCCCGGCCTCCTGCGCGAGCGAGGCGAGCAGCTCCGCGGGCGAGACGGTCGCCGTGCCGCGCTTGAGGACGACGACGCCGCCCGCGTGGTTGGCGAGCCGCGCCGCCGAGCCGAAGTCCGCGCCCGAGGCGAGCGCGAGCGCGTAGGTGGCAATGACCGTGTCGCCCGCGCCGGTCACGTCCACCGCGTCGTGCGAGCCGACGGCCGCGACGTGGAGCGCCGGCCGGCCCTCCTCCAGCAGCAGCACGCCGTGCCTGCCGCGCGTGACGAGCAGCGACCTGTAGCCGAGCGCGGCGCGCAGCCGCTCGCCCTCCTCGGCCAGCCCGGCGGCGTCGCCGAAGCGGCGGCCCGCCAACTGCTCCACCTCGTCCTCGTTCGGCGTGGCCGACGTGAAGCCTGCGAACTCGCGCAGGCGGAAGCGCGAGTCCACGACGACGGGCGCGCGCCCCGCGCCGGCGCGCAAATGCCCGACGGTCGCCGCGCACGCGACGCCGTAGTTGTAGTCGGAGACGACGGCCGCCTCCGCGCCCGCGGCCGCGTCGCGGACGCTCGCGGCGAGGCGTCCGAGCGTCCCGGGGTCTGCGAGCGCGCCGCCCTCGTAGTCGAGCCTGACGACCTGCTGGCGCGGCGAGTGCGCGTGGCCGGCGAGGATGCGCACCTTCGTCGTCGTCCTCACAGACGGCTCGGACACGACGCCGCGGCAGTCAACGCCGGCCGCCGTCAGCCTCGACAGCAGCTCGCGCCCGGGCTCGTCGTCGCCGAGCGCGCCGACGACCGCCACGCTCGCGCCCAGCGTCGCGAGGTTGAGCGCGCAGTTGGCGGCGCCGCCCGGCACGGTCTCCGTCCGCTCGTGCCGCAGAATCATCACCGGCGCCTCGCGCGACACGCGGCTTATCTCGCCCGACACGAACTGGTCCGCGATGAGGTCTCCCACGACCAGCACGCGCCGCCCCGCGAACCCGCGCACCAGCGCCGACAGCCGACCCGACCCCGATTTGCTCTCAACGCTCATAATCGGCTGAGTGCTGAGGTTTGAGGGCCAAGAACCGAGTGGAAGGCAAGACGCTTCTCTTTAACTCAGTCCTCAGCCATCAATCCTCAGTCCTTAAAATCTCCCGCACGGCTTCGAGGAGGTTCTCGGCGACGAGGTCGGGGCGGCGCGCCCAGGCCCCGCTCTGGTGCTCAAGCTCGCCGCGGCCGTAGCCCGTCAGGACGAAGGCGGCGCGGACGCTGGCGTTGCGCGCCAGCTCGGTGTCGCTGTAGCGGTCGCCGACCATCCAGCTCCGCGCGAGGTCAACGCCCAGCTCGGCGGCGGCGCGGCGGATGAGGCCGGGGCGCGGCTTGCGGCAGTCGCAGTCGAGCCTGTAGGGCGGCTCGCCGACCGACGGGTGGTGCGGGCAGTAGTAGACGGCGTCGAGCCGCGCGCCGCCGCGCCCGAGTTCGGCCGCCAGCACGCCGTGAACCGCGCCGACCATCTCCTCTTTGAAGTAGCCGCGCGCGACGCCCGCCTGGTTGGTGACGAGGACGGCCAGCCGGCCCGCCTCGTTGAGCGCGCGCACCGCCTCGGCCGCGAAAGGGAAGACCCTGTAGCGCGAGACGTGGTTGACGTAGCCGACCTCTTCGGAGATGGTGCCGTCGCGGTCTATGAAGACCGCCGGCCGCCCGCCGCTCAACGCGCGACCTCCAGCCGGCGGCGCGAGTCGAGCGCGGCCGCGGCCCGCTCGAAGACATCCTCGGGCGTGACGGCCGTCATGCAGCGGTGGTCAATGGGGCAGTCGCGCAGCATGCAGGGCGCGCAGTCGGGCGGGCGGCGCACGACCTCGGCCGAGGCCGAGTAGGGGCGCGTCGTCTCGGGCCGGGTCGGGCCGAAGATGACGACGGCGGGGCAGCCGACGGCCGCCGCGACGTGCGCCGGCCCCGTGTCGTTGGTGACGAGCAGGTCGGCGGCCTTCAGGACGGCCGCCGTCTGCGCGAGGTCGGTCCGGCCGGTCAGCACGACGGGGCGCGAGCGCATGCGGCGCGCGACCTCCTCTGAGATGTCCGCCTCCTCGCGCGCGCCCAGGAGGACCACCTCCGCGCCGTTTCTTTCGGCCAGCAGGTCGGCCACGGCGGCGAAGCGCTCGGCCGGCCAGCGCTTGGCGCGGCTGTTGGTCGAGCCGGGGCACACGGCGACGAGCGGCCGGCCCCGAAGCGCCCCGTGCGCGCGCAGTAAGGCCAGCGCCTCCCGCTGCTTCTGTTCGGCGACGGGGACGCGCGCGTCGGGCTCGCGCTCCCCGACGGTCGAAGTCCCGTAGAGCGCGCGCTCAAGCTCTGAGACGAGGTTGAGGTAGTAGAAGACTTCGTGGCGTCGCCCGCGCCAGTCGGGGACGGGGACGCGGCGCGTGAGCAAGGGCCCCCGCCCCTGCGTCGCGTAGCCGACGCGCGCCGGGACGCGCGCGAGCGCGGCGACGAGCGCCGGCGCGAAGGCGTTGGGGAAGAGGAGCGCCAGGTCGAAGCGGCGCGCGCGCCACTCGCGCGCCTCGGCGAGCAGGGCGCGGGGCCGGTTGGAAGCCTCGCCCGTCACGAGGAAGTCGTTGACGAAGTCCGCGCCTTCGAAAACGCCCACGGCCCACGCGCGGGTCGCCAGCGTGACGCGCGCCCGGGGCAGCACGCGGCGCAGCTCGCGCAGCGCGGGCACGGTCATCGCCGCGTCGCCCACCCAGTTGGCGCCGCGCACGACCACGCGCTCGATATTCTCCGGCCGGAGGCTTCGGGTCACGTCCTCTAGTTTAGTTCAGCGGCGGCGATACGGCGAGCGCGTCACCCCGCGCGCCCGCGCGCGGTCAACTTCGGCCGCGGGCTCGGCGCGGCCGGCGCCGATGGTCTGGACATCTCGCGCCGTCGGCGTCGGCGTCGAACCGTGCGAGTCCGCGGCGGCATCAAAGCCTCGCGCCCGGCGGCGACGCGCCACGTTAGCCAAAGGCCGCCGACGCTGTCAAACGGGCGAAGGCGCGCGCGGGCGTTCGCAGAGGGCCGGCGCGTTAACACGGGCGCGGCGCCGCGCGTCTCTGGAAAAACGCGATTTACTATTCGCGGGTTAACCTTTAAGATTCACAACGATGGCTCTGCGTCATCCGCCGAATGATGTCGTCCCGCCGCCCGCGCGCACGCGCCCGCGCGCCCCGCGCGTCGTCAGGTTCCACGAGCCGCCCGAGGGCTTCTGGCGCCGCTGGCGCCGCCGCCTCGTCCGGCCCGCGACCGTCGTCCCGGCCGTCGTCCTCTTCCTGCTGGCCGCGGGCGTCCTCGGCTACTACTACACGGTCTTCTCCGAGCGCATAGACCGCCTGCTGCGCGGCGAAGTCTTCACGCGCAGCGCCGGCATCTACGCCGCGCCGCGGCAGATTCGCGCGGGCGAGAGCCTTTCGGTCGACGACCTCGTCGCGCGGCTCAAGCGCGCCGGCTACGTCGAGCGCGAGCGGCAGGCCGACACCGCGCGCGGGCGCTACCAACTGGGCGGAGCGGGGCTGGAGATAGAGCCGAGCAAGGACTCGCTGATAGACGGCCGCGCGCAGTTCCCGCACCTGCGCGTGCAGTTCGCGAGGGGCGGCAAGACGGTCGCAGAGGTGCGCGACATGGGCGCGGGCGGCGCCAAGGTGCAGGGCGCGTGGATAGAGCCCGAGCTTATCAGCTCGGTCGCCGGGCCGCAGCGCGAGCGGCGGCGCGTCATCGGCTTCAACGACCTGCCCGAGCCGCTCGTCAAGGCCATCGTCGTCACCGAAGACCGCGACTTCTTCAACCACTACGGCGTCAACTTCCGCGGCATCCTGCGCGCCGCCATCCGCCGCTACGACGCCGACCCGAACTCGTTCCTCTCGCGCCAGGGCGGCTCGTCCATCACGCAGCAGCTCGTCAAGAACCTCTTCCTCTCGCCCGAGGGCACGCTCAAGCGCAAGGCTTCCGAGGCCTACATGTCCGTCATCCTGGAGACGCGGCTTGAGAAGAAGGACATCTTCGCGCTCTACTGCAACGAGATTTACCTCGGCCAGCGCGCCGGCTTCTCCATCAAGGGCGTGGGCGAGGCCAGCGAGGCTTACTTCAACAAGGACGTGACGGCGCTGACGCTGCCCGAGGCGGCGCTGCTGGCCGGCATCATCCGCAGCCCGAACCGCTACAACCCCTACAAGCACCCCGAGGTCGCCTTCGAGCGGCGCAACCAGGTGTTGAAGTCCATGGTCGAGGCCGGGGCCGTCTCGGAGGTCGAGGCGGCGCGCGCCATGGCGGCCGAGATCAAGCTGGCGCCGGCGAAGGGGCGCATCGACGCCTCCGAGGCGCCGTACTTCGTTGACTACGCGCAGACGCAGCTCGCCGACCTCATCGCCGACACGTCGGCGGCCGAGCGGCTGCGCATCTACACGACCATAGACATGGACCTGCAGCGCGCGGCCTACGCGGCGCTCGTCAAGCAGCTCGCCGCGCTCGACAAGGCGCAGGCCAAGCGCTTCCCGGCCGGGACGCTCCAGGCGGCGCTCGTCGCCATGCGCGCCGACACGGGCGAGATAGTCGCCATGGTCGGCGGGCGCGACTACGAGAAGTCGCAGCTCAACCGCGCGACCGACGCCATGCGCCAGCCCGGCTCGGTCTTCAAGCCGTTCGTCTACGCCGCCGCGCTCAACACCGCCTACGACCCCATCCCGCGGCTCATCACCGCGGCGACGACCTACAGGGACGAGGCGACGACCTTCAGCACGAACGGGCAGCAGTACTCGCCCGGCAACTTCGGCGACACGTTCTCGAACGCGGAGGTGACCGTGCGCGACGCGCTCGCGCGCAGCCTCAACGTCGTCACCGTCAAGATAGCCGACGAGGTGACCATCGGCCGCGTGATGAACCTGGCGGCCAAGGCCGGGCTGCCGAAGCCGAAGCAGAACTACCTGGCGCACGCGCTGGGGACGAACGAGGCGACGCCGCTCCAGGTGGCCTCGGCCTACACGGCGTTCGCGCAACTGGGGACGCGCGTCACGCCGGTCGGCATCAGCCGCGTGACGACGGGCGGCGGCGTGACCATCGCCGCGCCGCAGGGGCAGAAGAGCGAGGTCATGCGCCCGCAGGTCGCCTACATCATGGACTCGCTGATGAAGGACGTGGTGAACCGCGGGACGGCGGCCAAGGTGCGCGCGCGGGGCCTGCGCGCCAACGTCGCCGGCAAGACTGGCACGAGCCGCGACGGGTGGTTCGCGGGCTTCACGCCCAACCTCGTCTGCGTCGTCTACGTCGGCTTCGACGACGGCTCCGACCTCGGGATGACGGGCGGCGACTCGGCGCTGCCCATCTGGACGGACTTCATGACGGCGGCGCTGGCCGCGCACCCCGAGTGGGGCGGCGACTGGCAGGAGCCGCCCGACATCGAGCACGCGCAGATAGACCCGCGCACGGGGATGCTCGCCGCCGCGGACGCGGCCGAGAAGCGCGACGAAATCTTCGTCCGCGGCACCGCGCCCACGCAGGAGAGCCTCGCGCCCGAACTGCCGGACGCGCCCGAGGAGGCGCCGCTGCCCGACCCCGAGTCGCCGCTGGCGGAGCCCGCGCCCGGCGGCCCCGTCTACGTCCCGCCGTACCCGGAAGAGTCGCCGCCGCCCGCGCCGCGCCGCGGCCGCACGGGGCTCGAAGGGGGCGACGAGGACGGGGCGGGCGGCTCGTCGCGCCTCTCGGGCACGGTCACGCTCGACATAGACCCGACCACCGGCCTCATCGCCGCGCCGACGTGCCCGGTCATCCGCTCGAAGACCTACGCCATCGGGACGGAGCCGCGGCGCCGCTGCGGCCCGCAGTACCACCAGAGCCAGAGCATCATCCCCTCCGAGACGCGCCCGCGCCGCGCCTCGCCGCCCTGAAGACGGCCCCGGGCGGTGGATGAGTTTAAGGAGGAAGCCCCTTGAGTCGCGCCCGCACGCCCGCACGGCTCCTCGCGAGCCTCGCATGCCTCGCATGCCTCTACGCCCTGTCGGCCGGCGCCGCTCCGCAGGGGCCGCCGCCGGCCTCGGCCGCCGCGTCGCCGACGCCCGTCCGCGTCGAGGTGACGCTGACCGGCGGCAAGGGCCGCGCCGCGCCCGAGCCGAAGCGCGAAGACGTGCGCGTCTACGTGGACGGCGCTGAGCGCCCGGTCGTCTCGTTCGAGAAGGAGGAGGAGCCGGTCAGCTACGGCCTCGTCGTGGACAACTCGGGCTCGTTACGCTCGCAGGCGGCCGCCGTCGTCGGGGCGGCGAAATTCCTGGTCGGGCGGAACCGGCCCGGCGACGAGGCGTTCGTCGTCCGCTTCGTCTCCTCCGACAACATCCAACTCCTCCAGCCGCTCACCTCCGACGCGCGCGCGCTCGGCGGGGCGCTCGACTCGATGCGCATCCAGGGCGGCCAGACGGCGCTGCTCGACGCGCTCCACCTCGCCGGCGAGCATCTCGTCAGGAACGCGAAGCCCGCCGGCTCCGCGGCGCGGCGCCTCGCGCTCGTCCTCGTCTCGGACGGCGAGGACAGGGAAAGCTCCCATAAGGTCGAGGAGGTGTTGAGGCCGCTCAAGGCGGGCGGCGTGCGCGTCTACTGCGTCGGGATGACGGGCGCGCTCGACGACGAGCGCGGCTTCGTCACGGAGAGCAAGCGGCGGAAGGCCAAAGACCTGCTGGAGAAGATTGCGACGGAGACGGGCGGCCGCTTCTACTACGCGGAGAAGGGCCCCTGGCTTGAGGAGGCGGTCGCCGAAGTGTCGGCGAACATGCGCGCGCGTTACTTCGTGGGCTACGAGCCGCCGGCGGCGGCGGGCGAGGCGCCCGGCAAGGTGGAGGTCAGGCTCGTCGGCGCCCCGGCCAAAGAGAAGTTGAGGGCGCGTGTGGTCGAGCCCGCGGGCGGCGGCGAGTAGGCGTTTAGGCGTTAAGACCCCCCGAGGCCGAGCGCCTCGCGCAGCGTCTCGACGGCGAGCGCGGCGGCGTGGCGTTTGCGCGCGGGCAGCCCGCCGGCCGCCGCCGCCACCCGCTCGCGCGTGACCTGCGCGGCCTCTTCCAGTGTCATCCCCTCGAGCATCCCGGCGAGCGCCGAGCCGCAGGCGAGCGTCGGCGGGCAGCCGTAGGCGAGGAAGCGCGCCGCCTCGACGCGCCCGCCGCGCACGCGCAGCGCGAGCCGCAGGCGGTCGCCGCAGACCGGGTTCACCTGCTCGGCTACGGCGTCGGCGTCGTCGAGCGAGCCGGCGTTGCGCGGGTTCGCCAGGTGGTCTTTGAAAGTCTCGGAGTAGGCCACGGCTCAGGCCGTCGAGCAGGCGCGCGGGCCTTGCGCCCTCTGGTAGAGCGGGGAGAGGCGGCGCAGATTCTCGACGGCGCGCGGGAGGACTTCGAGGACGTAGTCCACCTCTTCCTCGGTCGTATCTTTGCCGAGGCTGAAGCGGACGGAGCCGCGCGCCAACTCGTCGTCGCGCCCGAGCGCGCGGATGACGGGCGAGGGCTCCAGAGAGCCCGACGAGCAGGCCGAGCCGGTCGAGACGGCGACGCCCTGCATGTCGAGGTTGATGAGCAGCCCCTCGCCTTCGACGTAGCGGAAGGAGTAGTTCGACAGCCCCGGCAGGCGCCGCGCGCGGTCGCCGTTGCGGACGACGTCGGGCACGCGCGCCTCCAGCCCCGACTCGAAGCGTTCGCGCAGGCGTCGGACGCGCCCGGCGCGCTCGTCCAGTTCGAGCCGCGTGAGGCGCGCCGCCTCGCCGAAGGCGACGACGAGGGGCACGGCCTCCGTGCCGCCGCGCCGCTCGCGCTCCTGGTGGCCGCCGACGTTCTGCGGGGCGAGCCGCACGCCCCTGCGCACGTAGAGCGCGCCCACGCCCTTCGGCGCGTAGAGCTTGTGCGCCGAGATGGTCAGGAGGTCGCAGCCCAGCTCCTCCACGTCAACGCGCACGCCCGAGGCGCCCTGCACGGCGTCCGTGTGCAGCCAAATCTTCTGCCCTTCGGCGCGGCGCTCGCGCACCAGCGCGCCTATCTCGGCGACCGGCTGGACTGTCCCTATCTCGTTGTTGGCGAGCATGACGGTGACGAGCGCCGTGTCGGGCCTCAGCGCCGCGCGCGCGTCCTCGACGCGGACGACGCCGTCGCCGTAGACGGGGAGCCGCGTCACCTCCCAGCCGCGCCGCTCCAGCGCCTCGCAGACGCCGCGCACGGACGAGTGCTCGATGGCGGTGGTGACGACGTGACGGCCGTGCGCGGCCCACTGCTCGCAGACGCCGCGGACGGCCAGGTTGTTGGCCTCCGTCCCGCCCGAGACGAGGACTATCTCGTTCGGCCGCGCGCCGAGGAGGTTCGCCACCTCGCGCCGCGCGCGGTCAACGGCGGCGCGCGCCTCCTGCCCGTAGAAGTGGACGCTCGAAGGGTTGCCGAACTTCTCGGTCAGGAAGGGCAGCATCGCCTCGACGACCCGGCGGTCAACCGGCGTCGTCGCGCTGTGGTCGAAGTAAACTCTGCGCATGATGAAAAACTGGACGGCCGGGCGGCGGGCGGCGGAAAGACCCTCTTATCCGGCGCCGCCCTCGGGGGCGGCCTCCGCGCGACGGCCGAGCACTGCCGGCCGCCGGCGGCCGACGGCCGCCTGCCCGAAATTAAAAATTTCCAATAAACCAGCGGGGGAGCGGGCGGCATCTTAGGCTGCGGAATGCTCTCCCGCGCTTCCCCGTCGGGCCGCGCCCCGCGTCCGGAGTCTATGCCGCGCGAAATCGAGCGTCAAGGCGGTTGGACGCCGCGGCCCGCTGTTGTAAGCTCCCCCCGGCCACCCCGGCTTTTGAACTCAGGAGAGGAACCGATGAAGACCAGCAGACGTTACGCCGCCGCGGCCCTCGCGCTCGCCCTGTCCCTCGCGGCGCTCGCGCAGACGCCCGCGGCGCGCGCGCAGTCGCAGCAGTACGGCGCTTTGGAGCGCGGCTACCGCACGGGCTACTCCGACGGATACCAGGCGGGCTGGACCGACCAGTTGAAGGGCGCGCGCGCCGACTACCGCGGGAAGGCCGACTACGCCGCGGCCGACCGCGCCTACATCGCCGCCTACGGCGCGCTCGAAGACTACCGCGACGGCTACCAGCAGGGTTTCGAGGCCGGCTACGGGGCCGGCCACGCGCGGCAGGGCTTCGACTCGGAGTTGCCCGCGGGCGGGGTCGCGCGGCGCGGCGCGAGCCCCCGCGAGACGGCGGCCGCCGGGAACGGCGTCGGACGCGGCGGCAGGACGGATGATGATGACGACGACGACGCCGGCGAGAGCGTCTCCGTGGGCCGCGGCGGCGCGGGCGCGCAGACAACTCGCGGCCCGGGCGCGCAGACCGTCCGCGGCGCGGGCCCCGTCCCGGCGAACGTCGTGCTGACGGTCGAGCTTGTGAACCGCCTCTCGACCGACGTCAGCCAGCGCGGCGACCGCTTCGAGGCGCGCGTCGTCGAGCCGCAGGAGTTCGCGGGCGCGTCCGTCGCCGGCCGGCTCACCGACGTGCAGCGCGCGGGCAAGGCGCGCGGGCGCGCTCTGCTCCAACTCGACTTCGACCAGATTCGGCTCGCGGGCGAGAGCGAGTGGCGCGAGTTCGGCGCGCAGGTCGTCGAGGTGACGCCGTCCGAAGAGTCGGGCGCCGACGAGGTTGACCCCGAGGGCGGGGTGCGCGGCCGCAGCACGACGAAGGACGACGTGGCCAAGGTGGGCGCGGCCGCCGGCGTCGGCGCCATCATCGGGGCGATCGCGGGCGGCGGCAAGGGCGCGGCCATCGGCGCCGTCCTCGGCGGCGGCGCGGGCACGGCCGGCGTCATGAGCCAGCGCGGCCAGGACATCCGCCTCGAACCCGGCCAGCAGATGCGCATCCGGGTGAACAGGTAGGGTGAGCAGTAGACGGCCGGTCAGCAGCCGTTAGCGAGCCGGGCGCCGCCGGCGCGCGTTGACGTTCGAGAGCCGCAGGCCGGCCGTCCGGGACAGCGTGGCTGTTTTAGTCGGGGAGCGCGCGGGGCGGCGTTCGGGACGCGCTCCCCGGCGGCCGGGCTAACCCCCGCGGTCTGGCCACTGGCCACCGGCTGCCGGCTACTACTCACCGCCCGCCCGCCGCTTATTATGATTGTCACCCTGCTCACAGACTTCGGGACGGCGGACTACTTCGTCGGGGCGATGAAGGGGGCGTTGCTGGCGGCGAACCCCGGGGCGACCATCGTTGACATCACGCACGAGACGCCGGCCTACGACATAGAGGCCGGGGCGTTCACGCTGCGGGCGGCGTTCGAGGCGTTCCCGGCCGGGACGGTTCACGTCGCGGTCGTTGACCCCGGCGTCGGCTCCGAGCGTCGCGGCGTCGCCGTCGAGGGGCGCGGCCACACCTTCGTCGGGCCCGACAACGGACTCTTCGGCCACGTCTACGAGCGCGTGCGCCCCTTCCGCGTCTTCCACCTCGCCAACGAAAGCTTCTTCCGCCGCGAGGTGAGCGCCACCTTTCACGGGCGCGACATCTTCGCCCCCGTCGCGGGCGCCCTCTCGCGCGGCGTGCGCGCGGAGGAGTTGGGCCCCGAGGTCGAAGACTTCGTCCGGCTGGCGTCGGCCGCGCCCGCGCGCTCGGCCGACGGGGCGACGCTCACGGGCGCCGTCATCCACGTTGACCGCTACGGCAACTGCGTCACCAACATCACCCCGCGCGACCTGACCGACGAAGACCGGCGGCGCGGCGCGCGCCTGCGCGCGGGCGGGTGGGAGGTCGTCTCCTTCCGCCGCTTCTTCGCCGAGGGGGCGGGCGCCGCGGCGGGCGAGCCGTTCGCCGTGTGGGGCAGCGCCGGGCTGCTTGAGATAGCCGTCTTCCGCGACTCGGCCGCGCGCGCGCTCGGCCTCGCGCGCGGCGCGCGCGTCGAGGTTGGATTCGTGGCCGGGAACCGGGGGGCGGCTTGAAACTCCCCGCCGCGCTTGCTATTTTCAGACCACCACAACTCTTAAGGACAGGGCCACACAGAATGGACAAAGCAGAAGGCAAGGCCGCGGCCGGGGCAGGCGCGGGGCTGGAGGGCGTCGTCGCGGCCGAGTCGTCAATCGGCGACGTTGACGGCATAGGCGGCGTGCTCATCTACCAGGGGCTCGACATACACGACCTCGCCGAACACTCCACCTTCGAGGAGACGGTCTTCCTGCTCTGGCACGGCCGCCTGCCGAAGCGCGCCGAGCTGGACGCGCTCCGCGCCGAGCTGGACGCGAGCCGGCGGCTGCCGCCGGAAGTGCTGGCGCTGATGCGCAGCTTCCCGCGCGAGGCCGAGCCGATGGACGCGCTGCGGACGGCCGTCTCGGCGCTCGCCTTCTACGACGAGGGCGCGCGCGACCTCTCGCGCGAGGGCGCGCTGCGGACGGCGACGCGGCTGACGGCGCAACTGCCCGTCGTCGTCGCCGCCTTCGAGCGCCTGCGCAGGGGCGCCGAGCCGCTGGAGGCGAGGGAGGGGCTGAACACCGCCTCGAACTTCCTCTACATGCTGACGGGCGCCGAGCCGTCGGAGCGCGAGGCGCGCATCTTCGACGTCTGCCTCATCCTCCACGCCGACCACGAGCTGAACGCCTCGACCTTCACGGGGCGCGTCA
Organism: Pyrinomonadaceae bacterium; assembly: GCA_036387195.1. GTDB lineage: Bacteria > Acidobacteriota > Blastocatellia > Pyrinomonadales > Pyrinomonadaceae > QHXN01. The sequence continues at coordinate 23,559 of DASVUF010000043.1, forward strand.
TCGCCGGCACGCTCGCCGACATGTACGGCGCGGTGACGGGCGCCATCGCGGCGCTGTCGGGGCCGCTGCACGGCGGCGCCAACACCAACGTCATGAAGATGCTGCTTGAGGTGCAGGAGCCGGCGCGCGCCGAGGCCTGGCTCGACGACGCGCTGGCGAGTAAGAAGAAGGTCATGGGCTTCGGCCACCGAGTCTACAAGACCGAAGACCCGCGCTCGGTGTGGCTCAGGAAGTTCTCGCGCGAGCTGGGCGAGGCCAAGGGCGAGACGCGCTGGTTCGAGATTCTGGAGCGGCTGCGCGCGCTCATGTTCGAGCGGAAGAAGCTCTACCCGAACGTGGACTACTACTCGGGCTCGGCCTATTACCTGATGGGCATTCCGCTCGACCTCTTCACGCCCATCTTCGCCGTCAGCCGCGTCTCGGGCTGGACGGGGCACATCCTCGAACAGTACGCCAACAACCGTCTCATCCGCCCGCGCGCCGAGTACATCGGCCCGCGCGGCGTCGCCTACACGCCGATTGACGAGCGGTGAGCCGCCGTTAGTTCGGGCTAAGAAGCGGAGCCGGCCGCGCGGGATTCGCGTCACGCGCGGCCGG